>NZ_PEMX01000050.1:0-24223 GCF_002759075.1 Pseudomonas sp. 382 | reverse complement strand
GCTTTGGTGGAAGGGGTGGGGCGATGTCTCCCACGGTCTGTACTGCTGCTAACAGTCAGAATCGGGCATTTAGTCCCACCACCCCTTCAAGTCTAACCATACAAGCGGGCGTGCCCGCGAAGAGGCCCGCACTGCCTATGCAGAGTTACTTGACGATCATCCCCACCCCGCGCCCACGCGGATCCGAAGCGGTCTCAAGCTGCGCGCCGTTGACCCGGATCGCCTGGATATCGCCCATCTCCCAGCCCTGATCCTCCAGCACATAGCCCATCTTCTTCAGCTCTTCAGCCACCGGCCCGGTCAGCGGCGCGTAGCTGTCGAAGTAGATGGTGTCCTTGGGCAGCAACTGATGGTGCACACGCTGCGCCGCCACGGCCTTCTCCAGCGGCATGCCGTAGTCGTACAGGTTGTTCATCACCTGGAAGATGGAGGTAAAGATCCGCGAACCGCCCGGCGTACCGATCACCAGCTCGACCTTGCCATCGCGGGTCATCAGGCTCGGGCTCATCGACGACAGCATGCGCTTGCCCGGTTCGATGGCGTTGGCGTCACCGCCAACCACCCCAAAGGCATTCGCGGCGCCAGGCTTGGCGCTGAAATCGTCCATCTCGTCGTTGAGCAGGAAGCCTGCGCCCTTGACCACCACGCCGCTGCCGTAATCGAGGTTGAGGGTGTAGGTATTGCTGACCGCATTGCCCTGCTTGTCGACGATCGAGAAGTGCGTGGTCTGGTGTGGCTCCAGGCCTGGCTTGACCTTGTCGGTTTCGGAAATGGCCTTCGGGTTGACCTGGGCGGCGCGCTTGGCCAGGTAGTCCTTGGCCACCAACTGGTCGACCGGCACTTTGGTGAACGCCGGGTCGCCGAGGTAGTCGGCACGGTCGGCGAACACACGTTTTTCAATCTCCGATAGCAGATGGATGTACTGCGCCGAGTTGTGCGCAACACCCTTGAAGTCCGCCACGCGGTCCTCCTTGATGCCCAGCAGCTGGGCCAGGGCCACGCCGCCGGAGCTTGGTGGTGGCGCGGTGTAGACCACATTGCCGCGCCAGCTGATGGCGATCGGTTCGCGCCACACGGCTTTGTAGTCCTTCAGGTCTTCCTTGGTGATCAAGCCCTTGTCGGCCTGCATCTGCGCCACCAGCAGGTCGGCAGTCTTGCCTTGGTAGAACTCGCTCACGCCCTTGTCGGCAATGCGCTCGAGGGTCTTGGCCATTTCCGGCTGCTTGAACAGTTCACCGACCTTCATGTTGCCGAAATAGTCGTTGAAGTTGGTCGCGGTCTTGAACATGCCCTGGGCATCGTTGCGGTACTGGTACTGCTTCTCGGCGACCTTGAAGCCGTTTTTGGCATAGCCGATGGCCGGGGTCAGCAGCTCGCTCCAGGGCAGCTTGCCGAACTTCTGGTGGGCTTCCCACAGGCCCATCACCGTGCCAGGCACGCCTGCGGCGCGCACGCCGACCAGGCTCAGGTTCTCGATGACTTCGCCCTTGTCGTCCAGGTACATGTTGCGTGAGGCAGCCTTGGGCGCCACTTCGCGGTAGTCGAGGAAGTACGGCTTGCCGTCGACGAACAGGGTCATGAAGCCACCGCCACCGATGTTACCCGCCTCGGGGTAGGTCACCGCCAGGGTGAAGGCCGTGGCCACGGCCGCGTCCACCGCATTGCCGCCCTTCTTGAGGATGTCGGCTGCAACCTGTGCACCATATTGATCGGGGGCGGCTACAGCGCCGCCTTCCAACGTGGCGGCGTAAGTCGAGGAACAGCTCAGGATCGCGGCTGCCAGAGCCAGGTACTGGAACGGGACAATACGCATGACACTTCCTTGGTGTTGTTTTTGTTGAGCAGTCAGTAAGGCCGAAGCGCTGTGACTGTGCAATCAAACGCAGGAAGTTTCGCCGCCTGTGGACAGGACCTGTCGCGATCAGGCAACTCAGCAGGCGTACATGGCCAACTTGCGCTGGATGAAATCAAGGAAGCATTGAATCCGCAGGGCCAGCTGGGTGTTGCGGTAGTACACCGCGTGGATCGGCTGGCGGTAGCCATTGTTGGCCTCGCTCAGCAGTACCTTGAGGCGGCCGGCGCGGATGTCTTCGTGGGTCATGAAATGCGACAGGGCGACGATGCCCTCCCCGGCCAGCGCCAGTTGGCGCAGGGTCTCGCCGCTGGAGGCGATCAGTGCCGGGCGGATGCCCCAGCGGTCACCCTGGGCGTGGCGCAACGGCCACTGGTTCAACGATTCAGGCTGGCTAAAGCCGAGCAGGCAGTGACCGTTCAGGTCTTCGACGTTTTTCGGCGTACCGTGTCGCTCCAGGTATTCCGGGCTTGCCAGCACCTGTATCGGGCTGCAACCGAGCGAGCGGGCATGCAGGCTGGAGTCGGCAAGGTCACCGATGCGGATGGCCACGTCGGTGCTCTGTTCCAGCAGGTCGATGATCAGGTCGTCGGTGTTGAGCTCCAGCTCGATGCCGGGGTACTGGCGGCGGAACTCGCCGATCCACGGCAGGATGGCGTGCAGCATGAACGGCGCCGCGGCGTTGATGCGCAGGCGCCCGGACGGCGTCTGGCGATTCATCGACAGGCGCTCCTCCATCTCGTCCATCTGCTGCAGCACCAGGCGCGAGCGTTCGAGGAAGAAGCGGCCCTCCTCGGTGAGGTCCATGCGCCGGGTGGTGCGGTTGACCAAGGTGGTGCCGAGCTTGGCCTCCAGGCGCGACAGGGTGCGGCTGACCGCCGACGGGGTCTGGCCCATCTGCTCGGCAGCGGCGGAGATTGAGCCGCAGTCGATGACGGCGACGAATATCTGGAGTTCTTCGGAGCGGGTTTTCACTTGAGCGCCTGTGTCGGGTCCGTGCAGGGATTAGATAGCCTTGCCGAAGACCTTGTCCAGATGAGCCTCGTAGGCCGCCAAGGCTGCCGGCACATCCGGGCGCTTCATCACATCCACCGCAAGGAAGGTTGGCAGCCCGGTCATACCCAGGAACTGGTTGGCTTTGTGGAACGGGAAATACACCGCATCGACACCCTTGCCCTCGAAGAAGTCGCTCGGGTCATCGAACGCTTGCTGTGGTGCATTCCAGGTCAACGACAGCATGTATTGCTTGCCGTGCACCAGGCCACCGCTGCCGTACTTCTGCGAGTGGTCGGAGCGGGTACGGCCATCATTGGCGTAGAGGCTGCCGTGGCCAGCGGTGAAGACATCGTCGATGTACTTCTTCACGGTCCACGGTGCGCCCATCCACCAGCCTGGCATCTGATAGATGATCACATCGGCCCAGAGGAATTTCTCGACTTCGACCTGAGCGTCGTAGCCACCGTCGATGAAGGTGTGCTGCACATCGAAACCGGCACGGTCCAGATGCGCCAGCGCGGCATCGTGCAGGGTCTGGTTGAGACGACCGTCAGAGTGGGCGAATTGTTTGCCGCCATTGAGCAGAAGGATCTTTTTCATGCTGGGCCTCGAGTCATTTGATGGATGACCGGCACAGTAATGGCTGACGGGCGCGGGATACAGCAGTTGGCGGTCAAAATACAATTGACCTGAAGTCACGAATCACAACTTAATTATTGCCGTAGAATCGATTCTCCAATTATCTGTGAGTACGATCCATGAGCGAGCAGCACGCATTCATCCTTAAGGCCAAGACCCGTCCGGAAATGGCCGAAGCATTCGAGACCCTGTTCCGTGCCTACGTCGAGCCCAGCCGCCAGGAACCAGGCTGCATCGAATACCACATGCTGCGCGACCAGCAGGACCCAACCCTGTTCGTGTTCTATGAAGTGTGGGCCGACAAGGCAGCGCTGGACGTGCACTCGGCACTGCCGCACATGGTCGAGTTCTTCCAAAAGCGCATGGATTACCTGGAGCGCGATTTCGACATCCAGCCCATCGTCATGCTCAGCGCCTCGTCCGCTAACCGTTGATCAGCAGGTGGCCGCCCAACGCGGCCAGGCCGATGAAGAAGCAGCGCTTGAACAGCGCTGCGCTGATACGCTGGCGCAGCCACTTCCCGGCGAACATGCCCAAAAGGGCCGGCGCCAGCATCAGCAGCGAAGCCCCCAGCGCTTGCCCACCCAAGGCATCCTGCCCGGCCAGGCCAAGGGCCAGCGCCAGGGTCGAGACCGTGAACGACAGGCCCAGCGCCTGCACCATTTCGTCGCGGCTCAAGCCCAGGCTTTGCAGGTAAGGCACCGCGGGCATCACGAACACGCCAGTAGCCGCAGTGACCACACCGGTCACCAGTCCACAGACCGGCCCCAGCCACCCTTCCCGCTCCGGCGCTACCCGCAAGGCCGGGCCTGCCAGACCGTACAGCGCGTAGATCACCAACGCCGCCCCCAACGCCTGCACTGCCCATGGCCCGTTGTTGATGCCCAGCCAGGCACTGCCAAGCAACGTACCGAGGAATATCATCGCCAGCATTGGCCCGAGCCTTCGCAGCAGCGCGAGCAGATGCCCGCCAGCCGCAAGTTGCCAGAGGTTGGTAAGCGTCGAAGGCACGATCAACAGCGCAGCAGCCTGCGTCGGAGACATAGCCAGCCCCAGCAAGCCCATGGCGATGGTCGGCAGGCCGAGGCCGATCACGCCTTTGACGGCACCGGCCAGCAGGAAGGTGATGATCACCAGCAACGTCAGTGCCGGGCCAATGGTGTAGTAGAAAGCGGTCAAGGTATTCATGGGTGCGATGATGGCTTGCCGCAGTTGGGCTGAAAATCTGCCATATACTCAGCCAGACTCTTGCCAGGAAAGAGGCAGATGCATTTCGACCTGATCGACCTCCGGCTTTTCCAGCACACCGCCGAATGCGGCAACATCACCGCCGGCGCCCGCCGCAGCCATCTGTCGCTGCCAGCGGCCAGCGCACGTATCCGCGCGATGGAGGCCTCGCTTGGCACACCTTTGCTCGAGCGCAATCGCCGTGGCGTGCAGCCGACACCCGCCGGGCAGGCGCTGCTGCAGCATGCGCGACTGATCGGCCAGCAGGTCGAACGCCTGCAGTTCGACCTGGCCCATTATGCGTGCGGCCAGCAAGGCCAGGTGCGGCTGTTGTGCAACACGGCGGCGCTGACCGAGTACCTGCCGGAGTTGCTGGCCAGCTACCTTGCCGATAACCCCGGGATCAGCATCGATGTGCAGGAACTACCGAGCCTGCGCATCGTGCAATCGATCACCCAAGGCATGGCTGATCTGGGCATCATTTCCACCGCCGCGCCCAGCGCGCATCTGCAGACCCTGCCCTTTCGCGATGATCCGCTGGTGCTGGTGACTCCGCTGGATCATCCCCTCGCCGCAGCGCCCGCCCCGAGCTTCGTCGATTGCCTTGCCCACGGCCATGTCGGGCTGGGGGCGAACAGCGCCCTGGCGCTGTATCTGGAGGAACAGGCCCTGCGCGAAGGCCACCGCATGCAGGTGCGGGTGCGGGCCGAAGGGTTTGACGGGGTGATTCGCATGGTCGCCGGTGGTGCCGGTGTCGGCGTGGTGCCCCTGGCATCGGTGCAGCGCTGGAACGGGGTGTTGCCGATGCACTGGGTGGCGCTGCGAGAGGATTGGGCGAACCGGCGGTTGCTGTTATGTGCCCGGGATTTTGCCAGGTTACCGGGCTATGCGGCGGGGTTGGTCGAGCGATTGATGCCAGCGTGAACGTTCAACGTCGCCTGGGCTGACGTATTTGCGGCGGTTTCGGCGCCCCGATTCACCACCTCCACAAGTGATGAATTCCAAAGCCGACTCGTTGTTCAGTGCATGAGCGCCAGCTCTCGCAGTGCAGCCGAGGCGAGAAATCCGGAACGGGAGGCATACCGATGATCACGCTTCACTTTTTCGTCGATCCGCTGCAGCAGGTTTTCCGGCAGTGTTGCATTGAACCGCACGGCCTTCCCCAGATATGGCGTTATATCGAAATCAACGACAGCCCAGACCCCACCGGCAAAATCAGGATTCGCCACATGTACATCGACTTCCTGTGCTTGCGGTAGCGCCTCGTTATCGGCAACCAAGCCCTCAAAATGGAGCGCCAGCGCCTCCTGAACGTTCTCCAGTGCTTGAGCGACAGTCCCTCCGGCAGAGAAGCAGCCAGGAACATCGGGAACGGTCACGCCGTAGTCCGAATCGGCGTCCTTGTGCAATACGACCGGAAATTTCATTGCGCGTCTCCACTGATGTTCGCGCTGACGAAGCCACTGGACTGCTTCAAGCCAGCTTGTTTCAAGATGCTGTGCACGGTGCCTTTAGGCAGATCGCTCTTGGGATGAGGAACTGTCACCCTCCCCTTCTTGAACGGATGCCTGAACTGGTGATGGCTGCCCTTCACCTCGACTTCATACCACCCATCCGCCTCAATGAGCTGGATCACTTCACGACTGCGCATTCACCCTTCCTTCGGCAGCCGATGTGTATGATACACACCAAATTGACCAAAACGAAGCGCAGTACACACTATGCACACTTTCGGCGACCAGCGGATGGTTCAGATCACCCAGTAGGCTTCAACTTATAGCTCTGTAGGAACCTACATTCCTACCGTATACCCCCAGGGGGTATCACTTCAGATAAGACCGCAACAACGCCGCCACCTTGTCCGCCTCTTCCTGCCGTTCCTCGGCGCTCAGCCCTTCCGCCACCAGGTGTTCGCGGATGTGCCCTTCCATCACCTCGGCCATCAGCCCGTTCACCGCGCCGCGCACGGCTGCGATCTGCTGAAGGATCGCCAGGCAGTCCTTGTCCTGCTCCAGCGCGGTCTCCAGGGCAGCGGCCTGGCCTTTGATCTTGCGCACGCGGGTCAGCAGTTGCTTCTTGCTCTTGATCGTATGTGCCATAGGCTTTCACACCCTTATAGGTATACTGGGGTATAGTATAGCTCTCGACGTTCCGGGAGCATGATAAATCATGGCGACACAAACCTCAGGCCGCTGGCAGCACAGCCACCAGTTCCACACCAGCAACCTCGGTGCCGAGCGCAAGACACGCCTGGCCGTGTGGCTGACGGCGATCATGATGGTGGCGGAAATCGCCGGGGGCTGGTTCTTCAACTCCATGGCCCTGCTCGCCGACGGCTGGCACATGAGCTCGCATGCCCTGGCCCTGGGGCTGTCTCTGCTGGCCTACGCTGCCGCGCGTCGTTATGCCAAGGACCAACGCTTCGCTTTTGGCACCTGGAAGATCGAGATCCTCGGCGGCTACTCCAGCGCCTTGCTGCTGCTCGGCGTGGCCGGGCTGATGGCCTTCCAGTCAGCCGAGCGCCTGCTGACGCCGGGGCCGATCCATTATGACGAGGCGATCTTCATCGCCGTGATCGGCCTGGCCGTGAACCTGATCTGCGCCTGGCTGCTGCGTGACGACCACGATCATCACCACCACGGTCATGGCCATGACCATCATCATGACCACGGTCATCACCATCATCACGACCTGAACCTGCGCTCGGCCTACCTGCATGTGATGGCCGACGCCGCCACCTCGGTACTGGCGATCGTCGCCCTGCTGGCCGGCAAGTTCTGGGGCGCCAGCTGGCTCGACCCGGTGATGGGGCTGGTCGGTGCGGTGCTGGTGGCGCTCTGGGCTCGCGGCCTGCTGCGCGATACCGGCCGGGTATTGCTGGATGCCGAGATGGATGCGCCGGTGGTCGAGGAGATTCGCGAAGTGGTCGCCGAACTGCCGGTGCCCGCCACCATCACCGACCTGCACGTGTGGCGCGTGGGCAAGGACCAGTACGCGTGCATCCTCAGCCTGGCCACCCAGGCCGCATTGAGCGCCGACAGCGTGCGCCAGGCGCTGGGCGTGCATGAGGAACTGGCCCACATCACCGTCGAGGTCAACACCCTGGCATAGCGCGGGCAGGCAGCTGGACGTCGAGCCCAGGCAACTGTGGCTCGGCGGATGGCCCTATGGTGACAAGTCATTCAGCCAGTCACCAGGAGTTGTGCCATGTCCGATTTCATCACCGTCCTGCGCGAAACCTGCCCGACGCCGGTCGTGGACGCCACCAAGTGGAAGCGCATCGGCGGCGATCCGCACACCGTCAACCTCAACGCCTACCTGTCGGCCGACGGCAGCAAGATCATGGGCACCTGGATCTGCACCCCGGGCAAGTTCGAGGTCAACTACGAGAAGTGGGAGTTCTGCCACTTCCTCGATGGCTACTGCATCATCACCCCGGAAGGCGAAGAACCGAAGCACCTGAAGGCGGGTGATGTGTTCGTGATCGAACCGGGGATGAAAGGCACCTGGGAAGTGGTCGAGACCGTGCGCAAGTACTTCGTCTTCGCCTGATCCATCAAGCGACACCAATCTCTGTGGGAGCGGGCATGCCCGCGAACACCGGCGTAGCCGGTGGCGGGCAACGAGTCGTCTGCTTCGCGGGCACGCCCGCTCCCACAATCAATCCTTCTTGCGGTACCCCTCGACGATCGCCGAAAAGTCCTTGCCGCCTTCCCCGCGCAGGCTCATGGCCTGGTACAGCTGCTGGGCGACGGCACCGAGGATCACCGGCTGGTGTGCCTGGCGCGCAGCCTCGGTGGCCAGCCCCAGGTCCTTGAGCATCAGTTCGGCACCAAACCCACCGGTATACCCACGCGAGGCAGGTGCAGTTTCGATGATGCCCGGCCACGGGTTGTAGGTATCGGAACTCCAGCAACGCCCGGTCGAGCTGTTGATGATCCCCGCCAGCACCTTGGTGTCGATGCCCAGTGCATTGCCCAGGGCCATGGCCTCGGACACGCCGATCATCGAGATGCCCAGCAGCAGGTTGTTGCAGATCTTGGCGATCTGCCCGGTACCGACCTCACCGCAGTGCACGATGTTGCGGCCCATCTGCTCCAGCACCGGCTTGAGCGTGGCGAACAGTTCTGCGCTGGCGCCGACCATGAAGGTCAGCGTGCCCGCCGCGGCGCCACCCGTGCCACCAGACACCGGCGCATCGCCCATGTCCACACCTTTGGCGGCGGCCGCCTTGGACACCTCACGCGCGGTCTGCGGGTCGATGGTGCTGCAATCCAGGGTCGGCGTGCCTGGGCGGATGCCCGCCAGCACGCCGTCGTCTTCGTTGAGGTACACGGCGCGCACATGTGCGGCCGCCGGCAGCATGGTGATCACCAGCTCGCTGCTGGCCGCCGCGTCCTTCGGCGAGGCGCTGACCTGCCCGCCCAGCTCAGCGAGCTCGGCCAGCACGGTCTTGTTCAGGTCAAACAGGTTCAACTGGTGCCCGGCCTTGATCAGGTTGCGGGCCATGGGCGCGCCCATGTTGCCCAGGCCGATGAATGCGATACGCATGGCGTGCTCCTTAGCGCAGGCTGATGGTGGTATTCACACCGTCGTTGACGCTGTCGTCATCGAACCAGCGGGCGGTGACGGTCTTGGTCTGAGTGTAGAACTGCACCACCTGCTTGCCGTACGGGCCGAGGTCACCGAGCTTGGAGCCGCGCGAGCCGGTGAAGCTGAAGAACGGTACCGGTACCGGAATCGGGATGTTGATACCCACCTGGCCGACGTCGATCTCGCTCTGGAACTTGCGCGCCGCCGCGCCGCTCTGGGTGAACAGGCCGGTACCGTTGCCGAATGGGTTGGCGTTGACCAGGGCAATGGCTTCGTCGAGAGTGTCGACTTCCAGGGTCACCAGCACCGGGCCGAAGATTTCCTGGGTGTACACCTGCATGTCGGTCTTCACCCCGGAGAACAGGGTCGGGCCGACGAAGTTGCCTTGTTCATAGCCTGGCACCTTGACTCCACGGCCATCGAGTTCGAGCTTGGCGCCTTCCTGGATGCCGCTTTCGATCAGGCCCAGCACCCGCTCCTTGGCGCGCTTGGAAACCACCGGGCCTACATCCGTGCCCGGCTCGCAACCGGCGTTGACCTTGAGCTTGCTGGCCGCCTCCTTGATGTCTGGCAGGAAGTCACGCGCCTTGCCCACCAGCACCGCCACCGAGGTAGCCATGCAGCGCTGGCCTGCTGCGCCGAAGGCGGCACCGACCAGGGCGTTGACGGTTTGCGTGCGGTTGGCGTCTGGCAGCACCACGGCGTGATTCTTCGCGCCCATCATCGACTGCACACGCTTGCCGTGCTGGCTGGCCAGGTTGTACACGTGGGTGCCGACTTCGGTCGAGCCGACGAAGGAAATCGCCTTGATGTCCTGGTGGGTGCAGATCGCATCTACCACTTGCTTGCCGCCGTGCACCACGTTGAGTACGCCCGCCGGTACACCGGCCTCCAGCGCCAGCTCGACCAGCAGCATGGTCGACAGCGGGTCCTGCTCGGAAGGCTTGAGGACGAAGGTGTTGCCGCAGACGATGGCCATCGGGAACATCCACAGCGGGATCATCGCCGGGAAGTTGAACGGAGTGATGCCGGCGCAGACGCCGATCGGCTGGCGCAGGGTGTAGGTATCCACGCCACTGGCGACGTTCTCGGCGAATTCGCCCATCTGCAGAGTACCGATGGAAGCCGCGTGCTCGACCACTTCCAGGCCGCGGAAGATATCGCCTTCGGCGTCGGCAAGGGTCTTGCCCTGCTCGGCGCTGAGCACCTGGGCGATGCGTTTGGTGTGTTCGCGGATCAGCGCCTGCAGCTTGAGCATGATGCGCATGCGTGCACCGATCGGGGTGTCACGCCAGGTCTTGAAGGCGCGCTGGCCGGCAGCCACGGCGGCATCCACTTCTTCGACGGTGGCGAACGGTACCCGCGCCAGCACTTCTTGGGTGGCCGGGTTGACGATGTCGCGCCATTCGCTGGTTTTCGACTCGACCCACTGGCCGTCGATCAGCAGCTTGACCTGCTCGACCTTGGTCTTGTCAGGGGACTGTGGTGCGTTCATCTGCGTTCTCCTTGGAATTATTGTCAGGACGAGATCGCCAGCGCCGGGCAAACGCGAGGTGGCGCCTTGGGGCTTTTTTCGAGTATAGATGTGCAAACATCCAACAAGAACGCACAAAAAAACCGGATCAACATGCAAAAAGACCTGACCTCCCTCAGTGCGCTGAACTGGGACGATCTGAAGTTCTTCATTGAAGTGGCGCGCACGCGCAAAGCCAGCAGCGCGGCCAAACGCCTGGCCGTTGACTACACCACGGTATCGCGGCGCATCAGCTCGCTGGAGGGGGCGATGGGCACGCTGCTGTTCGAAAAGTCACGCACCAACGGCTTTGTCCTGACCGCCGAGGGGCAACGCCTGCTGGGCTACGCGGAGTCGATCGAGAGCACCTTGCACATGGCCTGCGAACAGGTTTCCGGCTCCGGCGTGGCGCTCTCGGGGCATGTGCGCATGGGGTGCACCGAAGGCTTTGGCAGTTTTTTCGTCACCCCGCAGTTGAGCCATTTCGTCGATGCCTACCCGGCGATCTCGGTAGATATCCTGCCGCTGCCACACTTCATCAGCCTGTCCAAGCGCGAGGCAGATATCGTCATCGCCCTGGAGCGGCCGGAGCATGGGCCCTATGTATGCTGCAAGCTGTGTGACTACCGATTGCGGCTTTATGCGACCCAGGACTACCTGGACAGCCATGCACCGATCCGCCAGGTCAGCGACCTGGGGAGCCACCCCTTCATCAGTTACGTCGACGATCTGGCGTTCAGTTCGGAGCTGCTGTACCTGGCCAACCTGATTCCCAACGCCAATGCGCATTTGCGCAGCACCAGCGTCATAGCCCAGTACACGGCGGCGCTGCAGGGGCGTGGGTTGGCGATCTTGCCGTGCTTCCTGGCGGCGCAGGATGCGCGGCTGGTGACGGTGTTGCCGGAGGAGATCGAGGTGACGCGGCAATTCTGGATGTATTGCCGGGAAGATTTGAGGAAGTTGAAGCGGATTACCTTGTTGTGGGATTACATCCGCGGGGTGACCGAGGCGAATGCGCCGTTGTTGATGGGTGAGACGCGCGACATGCGCTTTGCTCAGGATTGACGGGGCCTCTAGCGGCCCGCCACCCATCACCCAGGCGTTGCTGCTGCAGCCCAAGTCACCGGCGTCGATCCTGATGATGACCTCGATGCATGAGCTGGAAACGCTGCGGGCGTTGCTCGAATCGGCGTTGATCCAGGTCCGGATGCCTACTGGGCCTCGGACTTTTGCACTGAGGCTCAAGTGATGTGCTAGCTGGTCTGGCCTCTTCGCGGGCACGCCCGCTCCCACAGGGGATCGCGGATCCATGTGGGGCTTGCCCACGATGCGCCCGCGCGGGCGGCGCTCGATATCACAGGCGCCACAGAACTCAAGGCTGGCACCTGTAAGCCCCACCACAACTTCTTGTCAGAGCAAGTCCGCTATCACAAACAGTGCGCCAGACCGGAACTATCAGTAAGACGCCACCACAATCGACACCCGTCGGTTCTCGGTCCGCCCGGCGCTGGTGCGGTTGTCCGCCACCGGCTGCGTGCTGCCCAGCCCACGGGTATGAATGTTCTGCGCCTGCATGCCAACATCGATCAACGCCTTGGCCACACTCTGCGCGCGTCGCTCGGACAACTGCTGGTTGTAGGCGGCCTTGCCCGAAGCATCGGCGTGGCCATCAACACGCACGCTTTGGATACCCACGCCCAGCAAAGCCTTGCCGATCCGCTCGACGATCGCCTGGCTCGGGGCATTGAGGCTGTCCAGGTCGCTGCCGAACAGCACCTTGCCCGACAGGTCGAATGCCCAGCCTTCCTCGGTAGGGGCGAAACCTTCACGCTTGAGTACGGCGATCTGTTCGGCGCTCAGCCCTTTGGGTGGCGCGCTCTGGCACCCTGCCAACGCCAGCAAGGCCAGCAACATCACGACGAATGAAAAACGCAAACGCTGTATCACGGTTCAACTCCTGTTGCTGGAATCGGCAGCGGACCGTTCGGTCTGCGCCGCTTGCCACTGGCCACGACGCTTGCGCTTGGCCTGGTACATTGCCGCATCTGCGGCATTGAGGAGGCTGGCAGGGTCATTGCCATCCTCCGGGTAATAGGCGATGCCGACACTGAGAGACGTGGTAAGGCTGGCGCCGCCATCGAGCAGCATCGGCAGCTGCATGCTGGCGATGATCTTCTCGGCGATGCGCTCTGCGTCCTCACGCGAGTGCAGCGGGGTCAGCAGCACGGCAAACTCGTCGCCCCCCAGGCGGGCCACCAGATCGTGCTCGCGCAGTTGCGCACGCACACGGTCGGCCACGTTGATCAGCACTTCGTCGCCCACGGCATGGCCGAGGCTGTCGTTGATCTGTTTGAAGTGGTCACTGTCGAGGAACAACAGCGCTAAATGGTCTTGCTGCCGTGCCGCATTGCGCAGGCTGCGGCTGAGGCGCCCCTCGAAGAACGCGCGGTTGGGCAGGCCGGTAAGGCTATCGTGGCTGGCCTGGTGAGCCAGGGTGGCGTTCTCGTTTTGCAGGTGGCCGTGCCAGACCTCCAGTTCATCGAGCAAGGCATTGAAATCGTTACCCAACTCGTTCAGCTCGGCAATGGGCGCTTCCGGCACACGGCGGTCGAAACTGCGTTCGCGACGTGCGGCGTGGGCGACACTGGCCAGGCTGCGCAGGGGGCGCACGATGTCGCCAAGCAGCCGCCGCGACAGGTACAAGGCAACGAAGGCACTGAGGATCGTGCAGAACAGAATGCCGCCAAGGCCGCTGAGCAGGAACAGCAGCAAGCTGCGGCCCTGGCCGACCAGCTCGATATGACCGACTTGCTGTTGCTGGTGCATGATCGGCAGGTTGATCGGCCCATTCAGCAAGGCCGATGCCACCTGCGCCTCAAGGTGCCCGAGCACGCCTTCTTCACGACGCTGCCAGTGCGCCAGCTGCTCCCCATCGTTGTTGAATACCTTGGCGTCCGCCACTTCTTCGGTTTTGGCGATCAGTTCCAGCGCCTCATGGGCCGCCGCGCTGTCGTCGAACACCACCGCGGCTTCGACGGTGTAGTTGATCGAACGGGCAATCAGGTGCAGGTTGTGGTGGGCGTACACGCGCAGGGCCAGCACACCGAGCAGGGTCAGCGAGATACCGGCCAGGCCCACTGCCATCAGGGCAACGCTGAGGTGGCCGCGGCCGAGTACCGAACGCAAGGTGGGACGCACGCCGGCCTTCCAGGCTGAACGCTTCATGGCACAGCTCCGCGTCGCCGTGACAGCTGCAACACGCTGGGATGGATACGCACGCCGGAACGTGCCACGGAGTCGAGATTGACCTCGAACGCGACCTGCTGGTCACCGACGCGCAGGCAGAACAGGCTACCCACCGTGCACGGGTCGTCGGCTTCGCTGATGCTCAGTACCGGATGGCCATTGATGGCCTGGAACAGGTGATCGCGCTGGGCATCGTCGAGCTTGCCGATGTACACCGCATCGCAGGCTTGGGCAACGTTCCGGTCTTCGGCCAGCAGGCGGCGCACCTGCAAGGGTTGGCCAGAGTTCTGCACGTTGCCCTTGATCAGGTCGTCGGCATATTCGGTGGGGCCGACCATGCACAAGCGCAAAGGCACAGGTTCGGTAGGCCAGCGGGCATAGCTGAAGATGCCCAGGACCACTTGGGTTACCGCCTTGGCACGCTGCTGGGCCTGAGCGGAGGTCGCGGAACCGCCCGCCTGGACGGGGCTGGCCAACAGCGACAGGGCGACGAGAAGCAGCAAAAGCGCACAGCCTGTCAACCGCTCCCTGGCGCCTGTCATGTGAGAGTTCTCTCAAAAACCTGTCTGAGTCGGCGCAACGATAGCACAACGCTGGCTATCTGGAGGAGCGGGCGTGCCCGCGAATCAGGCAACTCGGTGTATGGCACCGGCTACGCCGGTGTTCGCGGGCAAGCCCGCTGCCACAGGGTCAGTCACAGGCCTGGTCAGACTTGTTCAAGCATCAGGCCGGAAATACGCCGTACCTTGCGCAGCACCGCTTCCTCGAAAATGCCTTGGCGCGGCTCGATCAAGCTGAAGCAATGCTTGGCCCGGGTAATGCCGGTGTACACCAGTTCCTTGGTCAGCACCGGGTTGAGTGCATCCGGCAGCACCAGCGCGGTGTGGCTGAACTCGGAGCCCTGGGACTTATGCACCGTCATGGCGTAAACGGTCTCCACCTCGTTGAGGCGGCTGGGCAGCACGAAGCGCACCCCACCACTGCCGTCGTTACGCGGGAAAGCCACACGCAGCAGCGCTTCACCGTGCTCGTCCGGCAAGCGCAGGGCGATACCAATGTCGCCGTTCATCAAGCCCAAGCCGTAGTCGTTGCGCGTCACCAGCACCGGGCGACCTTCATACCACGGTTGCTGGTTGTCGATCAGCCCGGCATTGTGCAGCACACGCGCCACACGTTCGTTGAGGCCTTCGACACCCCAGGGCCCCTTGCGCACGGCGCACAGCAGCTGGAAGTCTTCGAAACTGCGCAGCACCCTGCCAGCCCACTGTTCCCAGCGCGGATCGTCGAAAGCGCTGCCCGGTGCGGGGCGATGGCGGCCAATGGCACGCAGGTAGCTGCGATAGCCTTGAGGCCCTTCGTTACCGCGGTCGAGGCCGTCGAGAATCAGGCGGTCGAAAGCCCGGTCCTGCTCACCGCGCAGCGCCAGGCCGAACACGTCCGCTGGCGGCATGCTCAGCAGGTCGCGTGCCGCCTGGGCCTCCTGGCGGTTGACCAGGCGCGCCAGCTGGCCGATGCCACTGCCTTCACCAAAACGTCGCGAGAAGCGCAGCATCACCACTTGCTGGGCTAAGGGATTGCGTTGCGCATCGCCGGTTTTCAGGCCGCTGGCGGCCAGCGAGTGGCCACCGATCCGTTCCAGCCAGGCCTGGGTCGCGGGCGAATAGCAGCCCTCCTCGGCATCCCGGCACAGGTCACCGAGTACGGCGCCAGCCTCGACCGAAGCCAGCTGGTCCTTGTCCCCGAGCAGAATCAGCCGCGCCTTGGGCGGCAATGCCTCCAGTAAGTTGGCCATCATCTCCAGGTCGATCATCGACGCCTCGTCGACCACCAGCACATCCAGCGGCAGCAGATTACCGGCGTGATGCCGGAAGTGCCGCGAGCCAGGGCGGCTGCCGAGCAGGCGATGCACGGTGCTGACGTCGGTGGGGATCTGCCTGCGCACCTCGGCGCTGACCTGCAACCGTTCAACCTGCTGGCCAATGGATTCGGTCAGGCGTGCGGCGGCCTTGCCGGTCGGCGCGGCCAGGCGAATACGCAGCGGCCTGCCCTGCTCCACCGCAGGTGCCTGTAGCAGCGCCAACAGCCGCACCACCGTGGTGGTTTTGCCGGTGCCAGGGCCGCCAGTGATGATGCTGAAGCCTGCACGGGTGGCCAGGGCGCAGGCGAGTTTCTGCCAGTCCACCTGCCCGGCCAGGGCGCCTCCGTCGAACAGCTGCGCCAGGCGCGCAGGCAGGTCGGCCGGGGTTGCTTCCTCCTCGCTCAGGCGCTGGCGCAGGGTCTGGTCGATCTGCCGCTCGTAGCTCCAGTAGCGGCGCAGATACAGGCGCTGGCCGCTGAGCACCAGCGGGCGCGTGTGCTGGCCCGGCGTATTGCCGGCGGCCACCAGGGGGCTTGCGGCAATGCGCTGCAGCCAGGTGGGCAGGCCGAGGTTGGCCAGCAGCTGCGAGGGCAACAGCAACGGGCCGGTCAGGGCATCGCCTTCGGGTGGCAGGGACAGGGCGAAATCCGGCTCGGCGAGGGTTTGTTGCAGGTCGAGGCAGACATGCCCGTGGCCCAGCTGGTGGCTGGCCAGTGCTGCCGCCAGCAACAGCAACGGGTCACTGCCAGGGGCTCGCTCTTCAAGAAAGCTGACGAACGCCCGGTCGAGCGCACGCAGCCAGCCTCGCTCGACCCAGCGATCGAGCAACTGCAGCAGGTCCGCACTGTTGTGCTGGGGAGCCAGGGCCAGCAGATGTTCAGCTTGCAGTGGCGCAGGCAAGAGATCGTCGAGGGTGCGGCTCATGTCAGGGCTCCGGCAAACAGGTCCTGCTGCTCGGGCTGGTGCGCGCCCCGGAACAGCGCGTCAAGGGCCTCGATCAGCTCGCGCGGCGGCCTGGCAAAGTACACGCCGTGGCCACTGCTGCTGGCGCCACGCAGGAAGATGAACAGGGCACCGCCGACATGGCGGTCGTAATCGTAATCCGGCAGCCGTGCGCGCAACTGGCGATGCAGGGCCAGCAGGTAGAGCACGTACTGCAGGTCGTAACGGTGTTCAAGGATGGCTTTTTCCATGGCCTGGGTGTCGTAGGCCTGGATGTCCGGGCCGAGCCAATTGGACTTGTAGTCCGCCACGTAATAGCGCCCGTCGAGCTCGTATGCCAAGT
Organism: Pseudomonas sp. 382; assembly: GCF_002759075.1. Lineage (NCBI taxonomy): Bacteria > Pseudomonadati > Pseudomonadota > Gammaproteobacteria > Pseudomonadales > Pseudomonadaceae > Pseudomonas > Pseudomonas sp. 382. Next base: position 7,014 of record NZ_PEMX01000050.1, on the reverse strand, counting down.
CGATGAAACCTTTGAACATGCCATTGAGCAAGGTTGGCTGCGCAGCCGGGCGAGCCGTGCCGGGGTAGGTATGCCGGGCCACCAGGCGGTCGAGTTGCTCGGCGTCGACGTTGTGGCTGGCGAACCAGAACTCCATCTCGATCTGGTAATGCTGCAGTTGCGCCAGCGTCAGCTGCGAAGGGCCGGCCGGCAGCGGCTCGTTGAGCAGGCGCTGCAGCCACTGGCTGAGTGTCGGAATCCAGCCGGTCCAGCCACGGCGGTTGCAACGTTGGCCAACCGTACGTTCGATGAGCTTGGGGTTGCCGGCGACCTCGGCAAAGCCTTCACGTCCGGCCCACTCCAGCAGCCCATGGAGGAAGGTGCCCGGGTTGGGGCCACGGGGAAAGCGATGGATGTCGCCGCCGTCGCCGGGTACTTCACGGATCGGTTGGGTATCGGCAACTTCGTCATCGAGCAGCTGCTGGGCCTGTGAGCTGTCGGCACCGAGGGTCTGTTCACCCACGCGCAAGGCACTGTAGGAGGCGATCCACCAATGTTCGGCGGCGGCCCGTCGTGGCTTGCGTGCGGGTATCAGCTCGTGTTCGGCCTGGGACGCACGGTAGCGCTCATCACTGGCCTGCGGCAGGGCCGGGCAGGCAATGTGCTCACAGCCGGCCAGCAAGCTCTGCAGCCACTGCTTGAGGTGCTCCGAGCTGGGCAGTGGCAGGCCACCACCTAGCAGGTAGCCGAGCGCCGAGCGGTGCAGTTGCGAACTCTTCTGGTTGCCGCGCTTGAGGTCGGCGACACCCAGCCAGCAGGCGTGCTGGGCACGCGTCAGCGCGACGTAGAGCAGGCGCAGGTCTTCGGCCAGGCGCTCCTCGTCGGCCAGGGCGACCTGCGCTGCGTCAGGGGTCAACGTCAGTTGTGCGTTGCCCAAGCTGTCGTGCCAGGCCAGGGGCAGGCGGCTGCCATCCACCGGCTTGCTGGTGCAGATGAAAGGCAAATAGACCAGCGGGTATTCCAGGCCTTTGGACTTGTGGATAGTCACTACCTTGACCAGCTGCTCGTCGCTTTCCAGGCGCAGAATCTGCTCCTCGCCCGCTTGACCGGAATTGGCCAGGTGCTCGGCGAGGTGGCGGATCAGCGCCTGTTCGCCGTCCAGCTCAGTGGCCGCCTGCTGCAGCAGTTCGGCCAGGTGCAGCAGGTTGGTCAGCACGCGCTCACCCTCCGTGCGGCCGATCAGCGTGCGCGGCAATTCAAAGTCGTGCAGCAGGTGCCGCAACATGGGCAGCACACCCTGGCGCTGCCAGATCTCTCGATAGCGGCGAAAACGCATGACCCAGCCCTCCCAGACCCGCTCGTCCTGGTTCAGCTGGTCAAGTTCAGCCAGCGACAGCTCCAGGGTCATGCTGGCCAGGGCGGCCTTGAGCAGGCGTTCGGAGTCCGGCTCGGCACAGGCCTTTAGCCAGGCCAGCAAGTCATGGGCCTCCTGGGCGGCGAATACCGAATCCTTGTCGGACAGGTACACGCTGCGCACATCGCGGGCGGCAAGCTCGTTGCGCACCAACTGCGCTTCATGGCCATCACGCACCAGGATGGCAATGTCCGAAGGCTGGCATGGGCGCAGTTCGCCCTGGTCATCGCTGAAGCCGGTCACCCCGCGCTGGCCGCCATTCAATACGCAAACGATATGGCTGGCGCAGCTGGCTGCCAGCTGCTGACGGTAGAGCGTGCTGGATACCGGCTCTTCGCTTTCCAGCTGCCAGCAGTGCAACGCCGCACACGCCTTGCCGTCGATCAACAGGCGTTCACTGCGGCCCTTGGCGCGAACCTCGACGAACGGCAACGGGTTGTCGTCGGCTTCGCGGAACAGGAACGCACCCTTGCCCTGCTCGCGGCCTTCGGCCTGCATGAAGACTCGGTTGACCGCTGCAACCATCGCCTGGCTGGAGCGGTAGTTGGTGTCCAGGCTGTGCAGTCGACCGGCGGTGGCGCGGCGGGCCGACAGGTAGGTGTAGATATCGGCGCCACGGAAGGCGTAGATCGCCTGCTTGGGGTCGCCGATCATGAACAGGCCGGTGTCCGGGTTGTTCTCGCTGATGCGATAGATGCTTTCGAAAATGCCGTACTGGACCGGGTCGGTGTCCTGGAATTCGTCGATCAACGCCACCGGGAACTGCTCACGGATCAGCGCAGCCAGGCGTTCTCCCGACTCCGTGCCCAACGCCTGCTGCAGACGTAGCAACATATCGTCGAAGCCCATCTCGGCGCGGCGGCGTTTTTCCACTTCGAAGCGCGCCGCAACCCAAGCGGCGGCGTGTTCAAGCAAGCGGGCATCCGGGCTGGCCAGGGCCTGCAGTTGTTGCTGCAGGTTCTGCATGGCATGCAGGGCCGGATGGTCGGGCGGATCGGTTTTCCAGGCTTCAGCCATCCCGGCCGGGGTCAGGCGGGTAAAGCCGGTGCCCAAGTCGAGCTCCACCGCTTGTTCATCACAAGCCCATTTACGCAGTTTCTCGAACCAGGGCTCGAAGTAACGCGCCTGCAGTTTGCGGCCATCGGCCTGTTTCGCTGCCACGGCGTCCTGGCAGATCTGCAGCAGTTCATCCGCCCATTGCGCCCACGGCGCCTTGAGTTGGCGCAACTGCTCGACGCGCTGTTTCAGCGCGGCATCGATCAGCGCTTGCGGTTCCGCTTCGTCCTGCTGTGCACCCACACGACCGAACAGCGGCCGGATGCGCGGCAGCAGGGCATCGGGACTGCCCCATTGGCTACGCACCCAGTTCAGCGCTTCGCCGTGCATGCCATAACAGAAGCGCCGCCAGTAGTCGCGCATGACTTGGCCAAGCAGGTCGCTGTGGTCGGTTTCCAGGCTTTGGGTGAACAGGCTGCCGCTGTCGAAGGCGTGCTCTCGGAGCATGCGCTGGCACCAGCCGTGGATGGTCGACACGGCCGCTTCATCCATCCACTGCACGGCAACTTCCAGGCGATTGGCGCAGCGTGGCCAGTGTGCTTCGGCGTAGTCGTCGCGCAGCTGCAGCAGCAGCGGATCGCCGCCTTCAAGTTCGCCGCGGAAGAAGCGCGCAGCCTCGGCCAGACGAGCACGGATACGCTCGCGCAGCTCCTTGGTGGCGGCATCGGTGAAGGTCACCACGAGAATCTGTGGCGGTAACAGTTCGCGGCCAAAGCCTTGCTCGTCGCCGTGGCCGAGGATCAGGCGCAGGTACAGTGCAGAAATGGTGAAGGTCTTGCCCGTACCGGCGCTGGCTTCGATCAGCTGGCTACCCTGCAGGGGAAAACTCAATGCCAGGGGGCGGGCCTGGGTCATGCTTGACTCTCCGGATTGCCTTGGGCCTGCCAGTCGGCGCTGAACAGGGGGCGGTACAAGGCTTCACACCAGCCTTCGAAAGTTTCGTCGGCGCTGAGCGCGGCGAAATCGCGGAACTGCCGCGCCAGGGCAACACTTTCGCTGCGCTCGCCAAAACTGGTGCGGCCATCCCCCTCGTAGGCACGGATGGCGGCGGCCATGGCCTTGTCAGGATCGTCCTGGGCCAGCCAGGCGAAAGCGGTCTTGGCGGCCACAGGCAACGGTGCATTCATCCCAGCCTGGCGCGCGAGTAGCAGGTGACCCAGTTGTTCGGCAGCCTGAGCCTGCGGCAAGGGGCCGAGCAGCAGGGTGATGTCGCTGGCCAGCAGCGCGCTGTGCAGGGGATAACCCGCAGCGCAAGCTGCCAAGTGCATCACCCAGCTGGCAATCAGGCGGTGCCACTTGAAGGTGTTGCGCCCGGCGCTGATTGTGTTGGGCACCGTGGTGATGCTCAACAGGCTTTGATCGTCGGCCTTGTAGACCCGGCCCAGCCAACCCTCAAGACGATGGTTCGCATGTTCGAAGTGGATCGGCAGCGCACCGTCGACCACCGTTGGCCAGCGCTGCAACAGTTGGCGATGACGTTGCAGCAGATCGGGCAACGGCTGGATCAGTTCGGCCTGCAGCAGTTCACCAAACCCTGCCAGAGGCAGCATGCCGCAGGCTTGTAGCCGCCGGGCCTGGGCCTGTAATGCGTGCTCGGCGTTATCCGGGTCGCTCAGGGCGGCGCCCAGCAGGCTCTCGCTGGCACTGTAGCGTTGCAATGCGTCCAGAACAAATGGCTCTTCATCTGGCGTGGGCGCTTCCAAGGCTTCGAAGAACACTTTCAGCCGCTGGCTGAAGAAATGCCTTACCGGGTGACGCAAGAAGTCCTGCAACTGAGTAAGCGTCAGCGCTTCATCGCTGACGTAAGGAGGCAGGTCAAGGTCTGGCTGCTCGTCGTCAGTGGTGTGCTGGTGCAGCAATTGCCACTCGTGGGCATAGCTGAACAGCGCACTGCCCTTCTGGAAATAGCGCGCACTGAAAGGCTGCAGTGGGTGCTCCTGAGTCAATGCGTGGAGCAGGTGCTCACCGTCAGCATCACCCTTGAGGCGCCAACCGGCAGCCAGGTGATCGCGTAGCTGGCCGATCAACACCGAGGCGGGCCGCTCGCTGTTATCACGGATGCTACGACCCACCCAGCTGATATAGAGCTGGTCACGTGCCGACAACAGCGCTTCGAGCAGCAGATAGCGGTCGTCCTCGCGACGCGAACGATCACCGGGGCGGTAGTCGCTGGCCATCAGGTCGAAGTCCAGCGGCGGCTGGGCGCGGGGGTAGTCGCCATCGTTCATACCCAGCAAACAGACGACGCGGAACGGAATGGCCCGCATTGGCATCAAGGTGCAGAAGTTCACCGAACCTGCGAGAAACCGCTGGGACAGCTTGCCTTCGTCGAGGCCCGACAGCCAGGCCTCGCGGATCACCGTGAGTGGCAGCTGGTCTTGCAGGCCTACGGTTTCGCAGACTTCCAGCCAGCTATCACGCAATTCCTGCAGTTGCATCAGCAGGTATTCGTCGTGCTCCTCCTCGGCAAGGAAGAACACTTGCAGCAACGCGTTGAGGCGATCCCCCCATTCACTGGCAGTGGCAGGTTGAGACAAGGCCTGGTTGGCCACATCGAGGGCATCGAGCAGTGCGACCAGCGGGCCGATCAAGGCGGCATCCAGACCGCCGATTTCATCGTAAGGTTCGATGCCATCGCACCCCTCTCCCACGCCAACCGCGTAGCCCAGCAGCATGCGCCGCAGGCCGAAGCGCCAACTGTTCTGCTCAAGGCCCTGGGGCAACCCGAGGGTGGCGCGCTGGTCGGCGTTCAACCCCCAGCGAATACCCGCGCCTTCGATCCAGCGGTGCAGGGTGGGCAGGTCGCTTTCGCGGATGCCGAAACGCGCGCGGACCGCCGGAACGTCGAGCAGGTCAAGCACCTCGCTGACGGCGAAGCGGCTGTCGGGGAGCTTGAGCAGGTGCTCAAGCGCGATCAGCAGCGGATCACGGCCACGCTGGCCTTGGTCGGTCAGGGTAAACGGGATGTAGCGCGGGTCGTTGCGCTGCAATTGCCCGAACACCGCGCGGATATGCGGCGCGTAAGTGTCGATTGCCGGGAGCATGACGATGACGTCACGCGGGCGTAGCGCAGGATCGGCGCTGAAGCGGGCCAGTAGCTGATCGTGGAGGATTTCCACCTCACGCTGCGCGCTGTGTGCCACGTGGAAACGCACCGAACGGTCCTTGGCCAGGTTGACCTCGGGCCACAGCTCGCGGCTTTCAGCAAGTGGGCGCAGTTCAAGAATGTCGTCCTGAAGCTGGTTCAGCAGCGTGGTGGGCTGGCCTTCGCTGAACAGGTCGATACGGCCATCGCTGAATACGCCCTGGTAACTGCCCGGGTCGTCGTAGCTGTCCAGCAGGTTGATGTAATCACGGCCTTGCTTGCCCCAGGCTGCGAGCAATGGGTGGGCATGCTGATGCAGCGATTCGTCGTCCAGTTGCACGGGCATGCCTGGCTTGCGCTGTTGACGCTTGTACTGGTGACGCAGCAGGTCCTTGTCGGCAACGATGTCTGCCCAGTGGTGACGGCAAGGGTTGTGTACACAGAGCAATACCTGGCTGAAACGGGACAAACCGGCGAGCGCTTCCAATGCCTGGGCAGGCAAAGAAGAAATACCGAACACGATGACCCGCGACGGAAGTCCGTGAGGTGCGCTTTGCAGGCTGTTGATGCGTTCGATGAAGCGCTGGTGTACCCCTGCCCGGCTCTGCGCCATACCCTGTTCACCGACATCTTCAAGCAATGCTCGCCACAGTTCGGCCTGCCAGCGGTTGCCTGGGGCGAGGGGCTTGCGCTCGCCACGGGCGGTATTGAGGATGTGCTCGCCGGCTGCCCAGTCCTTCAGCCAGTCGGCACGATAGACCTGGTATTGGTCGAACAGGTCGGCCAGGCGCTCGGCCAACTGATAGCGCTTGCGCAGGTCATTGTCATCGGTAAGAAAGCGACGCAGCGGTTCGAAATGCGGGCGCTCGATCAGTGCAGGCAACAGGCGCATCAGGCGCCAGGTCAGCGGTGCTTTGTCGAGCAGTGAAACTTCTGGGATCTCGTCGCGCCCGAGCACTTTGCGGTACAACTGCCACATGAAGCTACCGGGCAGTTGCACATCGATGGCGGCAGCAATCCCGCAACCACCCATGTCATCGTCCTGTGGGTCCTCGGCAAGGGCGAGCTTGAGCCATTGGGCGATGCCATTGCTTTGTACCAGGGCGATTTCGTTTTCCAGCGGTGCCAGCGGATAGCGGCGCATCCAACTCACGACCAGGCTGCGCAGGTCGTCCAGGCGGTTGCCGTGGACGATCATGAAACCTGGTTGCAGTGAGGTAGTGCTGGGCATGGAAAAGTCCCTGGGAGAATAATGGGGAACGATATCACGGCTGGCTGCCAATGCTGGGCCAGGTAAAAGCCAGAAAAGACAAAACCCCTACCTGCATGCGCAGATAGGGGTTTTGCGAAATTAATCTTGACGATGACCTACTCTCACATGGGGAAACCCCACACTACCATCGGCGATGCATCGTTTCACTACTGAGTTCGGGATGGGATCAGGTGGTTCCAATGCTCTATGGTCGTCAAGAAATTCTGT
>NZ_PEMX01000004.1:0-347165 GCF_002759075.1 Pseudomonas sp. 382 | reverse complement strand
GCAAGGATGCGGTGCCGATCGGCCAGCCGATCGCCAACCTGCAGACCTACGTGCTGGACGGCGAACTGAACCCGGTCAGCCCCGGCGTGACCGGCGAGCTGTACCTGGGCGGCATCGGCCTGGCCCGTGGCTACCACCGTCGCCCATCGCTGACCGCCGAGCGCTTCGTCACCAGCCCGTTCGGTACTGGCCAGCGGCTGTACCGCACTGGCGACCTGGCGCGTCAGCGCGAGGACGGCGTGATCGAATACGCCGGGCGTATCGACCACCAGGTGAAGATCCGCGGCCTGCGCATCGAACTGGGCGAGATCGAAGCGCGCCTGCAAGAGCAGGACGCGGTGCGTGAAGCGGTAGTGGTGGCCGCCGATGGCCCGAGCGGCAAGCAACTGGTGGCCTACCTGGTAGCCGGGCAGGCTGACAGCCTGGAAGCGATCAAGGCGCACCTGGCGGCCGTGCTGCCGGACTACATGGTACCCGCGCAGTGGGTGCTGCTTGAGCGCATGCCGCTGTCGCCCAACGGCAAGCTCGACCGCAAGGCCCTGCCGAAGCCGGAGCTGGGCCAGTCCCGGCGCGAATACGTGGCGCCGCAGAGCGACCTGGAGCAGCGCCTGGCCGGCATCTGGCAGGATGTGCTGAAAGTCGAGCAGGTGGGGCTCAACGACAACTTCTTCGAACTGGGCGGTGATTCCATCGTCTCGATCCAGCTGGTCAGCCGTGCCCGCCAGCAAGGCCTGCGCTTCACGCCCAAGGACGTCTTCGAGCAGCAGACCTTGCAGCGCCTGGCCGGCGTCGTCGACCAGGACGAAGCCAGTCAGGTCGAGCAAGGCCCGGTAACTGGCGAGGCACCGTTGCTGCCGATCCAGCAGCTGTTCTTCGAAACCGACATTCCGGCCCGCCACCACTGGAACCAGGCGCTGCTGCTGGCGCCGGTCGAGCCCCTGGATGGCGAGCTGCTGCACGCCGCGCTGCAGCACGTGACGTTGCACCACGATGCCCTGCGCTTGCGCTATCGCCAGGACGCAGCGGGTTGGGTCCAGTACCACGCCGCCGTCGACCAGGCCGTGCAGTTGCAGTGCGTACAGGTCGAAAGCCTCGAACCCGTGGCCGCCGAGGCCCAGCGCAGCCTGTCGCTGCAGCACGGTCCGCTGTGCCGCGCGCTGCTTGCCAGCCTGGCCGATGGCAGCCAGCGCTTGCTGCTGGTGGCTCACCACCTGGTCATCGACGGTGTTTCCTGGCGCATTCTGCTGGAAGACCTGCAAGCCACTTACCGCCAGTTGCAGCAGGGCGGTGTACCACGCCTGCCAGCCAAGACCAGCGCGTACAAGGCCTGGGGCGAAAGCCTGGTCGCCCACGCGCAGTCACAGGCGATGAACGACGAACTGAGCTACTGGCAGGCGCAGCTTGCCGAGGGTGGCGAAGGCATCCTTGCCGACCACCCAGAGGGTAGCCAGGCCAAACGCCATGCCCGCACACTCACCAGCCGCTTCGACCTTGCATTGACCCGCGCGCTGCTGCAAGAGGCACCGGCGGCCTATCGCACCCAGGTCAACGACCTGCTGCTGACCGCCCTGGCCCAGGCCCTTTGCGCCTGGAGCGGCGAGGCATCGGCACTGGTGCAGCTGGAAGGGCATGGCCGTGAGGAACTGTTCGACGCTATCGACCTGTCGCGCACCCTGGGCTGGTTCACCAGCCTGTACCCGGTGCGCCTGCAACCCGCTGCCGATATCGGCACGTCGATCAAGCGCATCAAGGAACAATTGCGCAGCGTACCGAACAAAGGCATCGGCTATGGCCTGCTGCGCCACCTCGGCCCACAGGCAGCCCGGGAGGTGCTGGCCGCTCTGCCGCAGCCACGCATCACCTTCAACTACCTGGGCCAGTTCGATACGGGCTCGGCAGAGGATGCGCTGTGGCGCCTGGCGGATGAGTCGGCAGGCAGCGGCATCGATGACGATGCTCCGCTGGGCAACTGGCTGAGCCTGGATGGCCAGGTGCACGAAGGTGTGTTGAGCCTGAGCTGGACGTTCAGCACCTGCACCTTCGAGGCAAGCCGGGTACAGGCGCTGGCGACGGCATTCGAAGACGCCCTGCAGGCGCTGGTGGAGCATTGCCAGCAACCGGCCAACCGTGGCGTGACAGCGACGGACTTCCCGCTGGCCGGCCTCGACCAGGCCCAGCTCGACGCGTTGCCGGTGGCAGTGGATGACATCGAGGACGTTTACGCGCTATCGCCGATGCAGGAGGGCATGCTGTTCCACACCCTCTCCGACGGTGGCTCGGCGCTGTATGTCAACCAGGTCTGCCTGCCTGTCGAGGGCCTCGACCCGCAACGCTTCGCCGCCGCCTGGCAACGTGTCATGGCTCGCCACGACATCCTGCGCACCAGCTTCCACTGGCAAGGGCTGCCGCGCCCGGTGCAAGTGGTGCACCGCCAGGCCCGCCTGGACTTCGAGGTGCTCGACTGGCGCGGTGAGGCGGTGGACGAGCAACGTCTCGCCGCGCGTGCCGAAGCGGAATGCGCCCGTGGTTTCGACCTGACCCGCGCGCCGTTGCAGCGGCTGCTGCTGATCCGCGTGGCGGAGCAGGGTTACCACATGGCCTGGACCAGCCACCACATCCTCATGGATGGCTGGTCCAGCTCGCAGTTGTTCGGCGAGGTGATGGAGCAGTACCACCAGGGCAGCAGCAACGCAGAGGTGGGCCGCTATCGCGACTTCATCGCCTGGCTGCAGCGCCAGGACCAGGGCGCCCTCGAGGGCTTCTGGAAAGCGCGCCTGCAACGCCTGGACGAACCGACCTCGCTGAGCCAGGCCGTACACCCGCGGCATGTCAGCGACGAACCAGGCCATCACGCGCTCTACACCCGCTGGGACGGCGAGCGTACCGCCCGCCTGCAGCAGCGTTGCCGCGAACTGCGCATCACTGCCAACACCCTGGTGCAGGGCGCCTGGCTGCTGTTGCTGCAGCGCTACACCGGCCAGGCGGCGCCGTGCTTCGGCGCCACCGTCGCCGGGCGGCCTGAAGGCCTGGCTGGGGCAGACCGCATGCTCGGCCTGTTCATCAACACCCTGCCGGTGATCGGCCGGATGGATGCCGAACAGACACTGCTCGACTGGCTGCAGGCCTTGCAGCGCGACAATCTGGAGCTGCGCGAGCACGCCCATGCGCCGTTGGCTGACGTGCAGCGCTGGTCGGGGCAGGGCGGACAGCCGCTGTTCGACAGCATCATCGTCTTCGAGAACTACCCGATCGACCAGCGCCTGGGCGACAGCGCGACCAGTGGGCTGAGCTTCGGCCAGTCGTCCAACCACGACGTCACCAACTTCCCGATGGACCTGGCGGTGCACCTGGGCGAACAGCTGTCGATCGAATACCTGTACCTGCGTGGTTGCTTCAGCGAGCCGGTGGTGCAGGGTATTCGCGCCATGATGGAGCACCTGCTGGAAGAAATCCTCGCCAACCCGCAGGTGGCCCTGGGCAACCTGCAGCGCCTGCCAGCGGCACAACGCTCGGCCTTGCAGGGCTGGAGCACGGCGCCCGGCAATACCTGGCAGGCACAGTCGCTGGTCGAGCTGATCGCCCGCCATGCCGAGCAGCGCCCGCAAGCGCTGGCGGTACAGTGTGGCGCGCAGCAGCTCGACTACCTGCAACTGGAGCGCTCGGCCAACCGCCTGGCTCATCGCCTGCAAGCGCTGGGCGCAGGCCCCGAAGTGGTGGTCGGCGTCGCCCTGGAGCGTTCGGTGCAAACCCTGGTGGCCTTGCTGGCGGTGATGAAGAGCGGCGCTGCCTACCTGCCACTGGATATCGACTACCCGGCCGAGCGCCTGGCCTACATGGTCGAGGACTCGGGGATGGGCTTGCTCATCACCGAGAACGGGCTGCAGGACCGCGTGCCGGCACAGGCCGCCCTGCAGCGCCTGCTGCTCGATGCCGAAGACCAGGGTCATTGGCCAGAAACCGCCCCCGTGTCGCAGGCGCGGCCGGGCAACCTGGCCTACCTGATCTACACCTCGGGCTCGACCGGCCGACCGAAAGGCGTGGCCGTGCCGCAAGGGCCACTGAGCATGCATTGCCAGGCCATTGCCGAGCTGTACGAGATGGAACCTGGCGTGCGCGAGCTGCACTTCATGTCGTTCGCCTTCGACGGCGCGCACGAACGCTGGCTGACCACGCTGATGGTCGGTGGCACGCTGGTGATTCGCGATGGCAGCCTTTGGACCCCGGAGCAGACCTGCCGCGCGCTGCACGAGCAGCGTATCGACATCGCCTGTTTCCCGCCGGCCTACCTCAAGCAGATGGCCGAGTTCGTCGAGGGCAGTGGCATGCCGGCGCCGCCTGTGCGCATCTACTGCTTCGGTGGTGATGCGGTACCGGAGCGCAGCTTCGAGCAGGTCCGCGCTGCACTGCGCCCGCGCTACTTCACCAATGGCTATGGCCCCACCGAGACCGTGGTCACGCCGTTGCTGTGGAAGGCGGCGGGTGGTGACCACTGCGGCGCCGACTACGCGCCCATCGGGCGTGCCGTAGGCGAGCGCAGCCTGCATGTGCTGGACGAGCAGCTCAACCCGTTGCCGGTGGGCTTCCCCGGCGAGCTGTACATAGGTGGTGAAGGGGTCGCCCGTGGCTATCAGAATCGCCCTGGGCAAAGCGCCGAACGCTTCATGCCCGATCCGTTCGGCAAACCCGGCGCACGGCTGTATCGCACCGGCGACCTGGTACGCCTGCGCGAAGACGGCATTCTCGATTACCTGGGGCGTATCGACCAGCAGGTGAAGATCCGCGGTTTCCGTATCGAGCTGGGTGAAGTCGAAGCGGCGCTGCGTCGCCAGCCGGGTGTCGAGGATGCCTTGGTGGTGGCACGCGACAGTGCTTCGGGCAAGCAGCTGGTGGGCTACGTGGTGGGTGAGCCGTCGCTGTCGGGAGACCGGCTGAAGATGGCCCTGCGCGCCAGCCTGCCGGACTGGATGGTGCCCATGCAGGTCATGGTGTTGCCCGTGTTCCCGGTCACGCCCAATGGCAAGCTGGATCGCAAGGCGCTGCCGGAACCGAGCTTCCAGCAGGAGGCCTATGTGGCGCCACGCAACCTCGAAGAACAGCTGCTGGCCGAGATCTGGGCACAGGTGCTGCAGGTCGAGCAGGTCGGCATCGAAGACAATTTCTTCGAGCTGGGCGGTGACTCGATCCTCAGCTTGCAGGTGGTGTCGCGGGTGAAGAACCACCCAGGCCTGGAACTCGACCTGAAGCTGCGTGACCTGTTGCGTTATCAGACCATTGCCGGCATCTGCGAGCGGCCGGTGGAAACCGTCAGTGGCAAGCTCGAGGATCACAGCCTGCAGGCTGGCGAAGGTGCCTTCCGCCTGCTGCCGATCCAGGAATGGCTGTTCGCCGAGGACATGCGCGAGCCGCAGCACTTCAACCAGGCGCTGATGCTCAAGGCGCGCGGTGCGCTGGACCTGGATGCGCTGGAACGCGCCCTGGGCGTGATCCAGCGGCATCACGATTCGCTGCGCTTGCGCTTCAGCCGCGACGGTGGCCGTTGGCTGCAGCACTACCTGGCCGAGGACGCCTGTGCGCCGCAGCTGTGGCGCCGCGAGGCCGCCGATGCGCAAGCGCTGGAGCAACTGGCCAACCAGGCGCAACGCAGCCTGGACCTGGGCGAGGGCCCGATGTGGCGTGCGATGCACGTGAGCATGGCCGACGGTGAAGCCCGCCTGTTGCTGGTAATCCACCACCTGGTGGTGGATGCGGTGTCGTGGCGTGTGTTGCTGGAAGACCTGCGCACTGCCTACGAGGCCTGCTGCCTGGGCCAGGAACCCAGGCTGCCGATGCGCAGCAGCAGCTACCGCGCCTGGGTCGAGCGCCTGGTGCAGGATGCCGGGCGTATCGCCGCCGAAGAAAGCGACTGGTGGCTGGGGCAGCTGGACCGTGCGGGCCAGGACCTGCCGTGCGACAACCCCAGGGGCCGCAACCAGGTCAGTGAACAGGCAGTGGCCAGGGTCGTGCTCGACAGTACCCCGACCAGCCGCCTGCTCAAGGAGGCACCAGCGGCCTATGGCACGCAGATCAACGACCTGTTGCTGACCGCCCTGGGCCGTGTGCTGTGCCGTTGGAGCGAACAGGAGTCGGTGCTGGTGCAACTGGAAGGCCATGGCCGCGAAGACGTGTTCGAGGCCCTCGACCTGTCGCGCACGCTGGGTTGGTTTACCAGCATGTTCCCGGTTCGCCTGCAGCCCGAGGCGGATATCGGCAGCTCGATCCTGGCTATCCAGGGGCAACTGCAGGCGGTGCCCAACAAGGGTATCGGTTATGGCGTGCTGCGCTACCTCGGTGAACCAGCGCTCGGCGAGCGCCTGGCGCGCCTGCCGCAGGCGCGGATCACCTTCAACTACCTGGGGCAGTTCGACCAGAGCTTCGATGACAAGGCACTGCTGGTGCCAGCGGCCGAGGGCACGGGGGATTGCTACAGCCCTGTGGCGCGCCTGGGCAACTGGCTGGAGATCATCGGTCAGGTCTACGACGGTTGCCTGGCGCTGCGCTGTGTCTACAGCACGCGCCGCTACCGCCCGGAGACCGTGCAGGCGCTGATGGACGACTACCGTGCCGAGCTGGAGCTGCTGATCGACCACTGCCTGGCACGACTGGGCTGAGCCTTTCCACCATCCTATCGGGGGAGGCCGCTGCAGGCCTCCCTCTCTCGAGGAACACCATGCTGCATCCTGAACTTGAAGCTTTTCTCGACCTGGCCGAGGCCAATGCCGGCAACGCGCCGTTCCATCACATGAGCCCCGAGCAGGCTCGCCGAGTCTTCCAGCAGTCTACCGAGCAATTGCGCTGGGCAGCGCCCGAGGGCCTGGCCGTCGAAGCGCTGCAAGCGCCGGGCAGGGACGGTGCGGCCATCCCGCTGCGCCTGTACCGGCCGCCGCAGGCAACGGCCCCGCTGCCGGTGCTGGTGTATTTTCACGGCGGTGGCTTTGTCGTCGGCAGCCTCGACAGCCATGATGGCGTGTGCCGCGAACTGTGCGCACGGGCCGGTTGCGCGGTGCTGGCGGTGGGTTACCGGCTGGCGCCGGAGCACCGCTTCCCGGTGGCCCTGGAAGACGGCCAGGATACCTTGGCCTGGTTGGCCAGCGAGGCTGAACAGTTGGGCCTGGACAGTGCGCGTGTGGCCTTCGGTGGCGACAGCGCCGGCGCGACCTTGGCCACGGTGCTGGCAATCGAAGCGGCGCGCGCGGGGGAGCAGGCGGTGCTCAAGCCTTGCGCCCAGCTGTTGTGCTACCCGGTCACCGATGCCAGCCGGCAGAGTGTTTCGCGTACGCTGTTTGGTGAGGGCTATCTGCTGGAGAGCGATACCCTGGAGTGGTTCTACGACCATTACGCACGCACCCCGCAGGACCGCCACGACTGGCGTTTCTCGCCGCTGCTGGCCGAGGACCTGAGCGGTGTGGCGCCTGCCATCATTGCCTTGGCCGGGCTCGATCCGCTGCTGGATGAAGGCCGGGCTTATGCCGAGCGGTTGCGCGAGGCGGGGGTCAAGGTCGAGCTGGTGGAGTTGCCGGGGTTGACCCATGACCTGCTGCGCATGGCTTCGGTGCTGCCGGATGTGCTGCAGGTGCATGAGCGGTTGTGTGCAGTTTTGAGTAGGGTGTTGGGGTAGGGGTAGGGGTAGGGGTAGGGGTGGGGGTGGGGCTGGGGTGTTCGCCTTGAGGTTTGCAGCGCCTGTGAGATCGAGCGCCGCCCGCGCGGCGCATCGCGGGCGAGCCCGCTCCCACATCTGTTTCGGGCCAGTCTCTCCTGTGATGCCAACAGGGACCGCCTTGTTGGCATGGCGATGCATTTCAATGGGCGCTGATGCCGCTTCACCTGTCTCCAGTCATGCACCAAGGCGAATCCTGTTGGCGGCACAGGAGTAACTGGCCCGAAACAGATGTGGGAGCGGGCTTGCCCGCGATGCGCCGCGCGGGCGGCGCTCGATCTCACAGGCGCTGCAACTCTCAAGGCAGGCACCTGCTGCCCTTGCCACACTCTCAATACAGAAAACCAGAATACACAACAAACAAAAAGGGCCGCTAAGCGGCCCTTTCCATGTTCAAGCAAACGCTCTTCAGAAATCGCCCTTGAGGGTCAGCATGAAGTTGCGTGGCTCGCCGTAGTAGTTACCCCAACCGGTAGCACCGATGGTGGAGTAGTACTTCTTGTCGAACAGGTTGTTGCCATTGACTGCTACCGTCCAGTGCTCGTCCAGGCGGTACTGCACGCGGCCGCTCCACAGGGTGTAACCCGGCTGCTCGATATGGATGTTGCCCTGGCGGCGGAAGTTGTCGCTCTGGCTGGACACCCCGGCACCGATGGTCCAGCGATCCAGCGCGCCATCGAGCTGGTAGTCACCCCAGACCTTGAGCATGTGCCGCGGAATGAAGCTGGAAGTGAAGGTCAGCTCGGTCGGGTCGGTATCGTTGATGGTCTTCAGGTACTTGGTCTGGGTGTAGGTGTAGCCAGCCAGCAACTGCAGGCGATCGATCGGCGAACCGCTGATCTCGGCCTCGAAGCCCTGGGCGCGCACCTTGCCGCTGTCGGTGTAGCAGTAGCCATCGCTGGAACCGGCACAGACATTCTCGTAGTCGGTTTCGGCGCGGTGGTCTTCGATGGTGCGGAACAGGTTGAACGAGGTGTTCAGCTGGCCGTCGAGCAGCTCGCCCTTGATGCCGAGCTCATAGCTGCCACCGGTCTTGGGCTGCAGCGATTTCCCATCGGCGGTAGTCAGGTTGCCTTGTGGCTGGAAGATCTGCGCATAGCTGGCGTAGGCGGTCCACTGGTCGTTGAGGTCGTAGAGCAGGGCGCCGAACGGGGTGACCTCGCCATTTTCCTGGCTGCGGATATGCTCCCAGGTGTCCCAGCGCTGGGTGTAGGAATCGCGGTTGTTGCGGTACCAGCTGACGCGGGTGCCCAGCACCAGGGTGAGGGGCTCGGCCAGTTTCAGGCGCAGGTTGGCATAGGTGCCCCACTGGGTGGTGGTGGAGTCGGTCGGAAACGGGCCGCCGCGGATGGTGCCGGTCTGGTAGTCGGCCTTCGACGGATGCGGGAAGTTATCCGATGGGTCGAACGGGTTCTGTGTGCCGCTCAAGGCCAGCAGGGCGAAGTAGTCGTGGTTCTTCTGGCGGCTGGCGTTGGCGCCGATGATCAGCTCGTGCTCCAGGCCGAACGCCTCGAATTTACCGTCGATGTAGCTATCGAAACCGTAGTCGTCCTGGTCGTAATCGAAGCGGCCGGAATAGCGGCCCATCGCTCCGGTGGTGGCGCCCACCGGCACCGAGCCTTCGGAATAGCCGTACTCGATGTTCTGGTTGTTATGGGTGTAGACCGAAGCGAAGTTCAGCGACCAGTCATCGTTGAAGCGGTGCTTGGCGTCGGCGAAGGCGGTGATGCGCTCGCTCTGCAGGTCGTTCCAGCTGGCACCCAGGCAGGTCGAGCGGGACAGCTTCAGGTCGCTGCCGTCGGCATAGCGCGGCAGGCCGTGGTAGCAGGGAGTGGCGTCGACATCCTCGTACGCCAGGCCGAAGCCCAGGGTGGTGTCGGGGGTGACGTCCCAGTCGATGGCGCCGTAGGCAATACGGTCCTGGCGCTTGGAGTTGTCGTAGAAGTACTGCTTGTCCTGCAGCGCCGCCACGGCGCGGCCACGCACGGTACCCGACTCGTTCAGCGGGCCGCCCACGTCCACCTGGCTGCGGTAGTTGTCCCAGCTGCCGGCGGACAGGGTCACGCTGGTGTGGGCCTTGTCCTGGCCACGCTTGCGCACGAAGTTGACGCCACCGGCCGAGGAGCCGGAGCCTTTCATCATGCCGGCCGCGCCCTTGAGGATCTCGACCCGGTCATAGAACGCCATGTCGCTGGAAAAGCTGTTGGCCTGCACGTAGTTGCCGCCCACATCCAGCGGTACGCCGTCGTACTGGTACTGGCCGTCGAGGTTGAAACCGCGCGAGTAGAAGTACTTGCCGCCCATGGGCGAGTCGTAGGTGGTGATGCCGGGCGTCTTGTCCAGCACCTGCTCCAGGGTGTTGAGGTTCTGGTCGTCGAGCATCTTGCGGGTCATGACGGTGACCGACTGCGGCGTTTCCTTCAGGGTATGCACACCTTTGCCAATGGTCACGGCGCGCGCTGCGTACGAGTTGGTCCCCTCACTCGTGGCGTTCAGTGCATTGGCATTGATGTTCAGCGGTCCCAGCTCCATCGCCGAAGACGAACCCGATGCGCCATTGAGGATCACCGTGTGGCCGTCGATCTGGTAGGTCAGGCCGCTGTCACGCAGCAGCAGGCGCAGCGCCTGTTCCGGCTCCATGTTGCCGCGCACTGCCGGTGCGGTGGTGTTGCGCACGGTTTCCGGGCTGTACAGCAGCTGCAGGTCGGCCTGCTTGGCCAGTGTGTTGAGTGCCCCGACCAGCCCTTGAGAAGGGATATTCAGTTGCACGGGCTCGGCGTGGGCGCTCATCGAAGCTGCCAGCGCACAGGCCAGCAGCGACGGGGTGAGCAATGCCAGTGATTTGCTGCGAACCGCCCGGGCGAGCGGCGAAACCGTGGTAATCGACATGCGGATACTCAGTGTTGGCAGATTGACTAGTTATGAGATTTATTTGCATTTATGTGACGTACCGGCTCCCCAGAACCGGAAAGATCAATGTGAAAATTCTGTTATTTCTTCTTCCACCCGCTTGCCGTTGCGCAGACGCAGCAGGTGATCGGCCACGTCGAAGTAGCGGTCGTCGTGGCTGATGACGATGATGGTCTTGCCCAGGCGCTTCAGTTCCGGCAGCAGTTCGGTGTAGAAAATGCGGCGGAACGTCGGGTCCTGGTCGGCGGCCCATTCGTCGAATACCAGCACGGGGCGTTTCTCCAGCCAGGCGTTGACCAGTGCCAGGCGCTTGCGCTGGCCGGTGGACAGGTCGGTGGTGGTGAAGGCGCCGTCACGGATCTGCACCTTGTGCGCGATCTCCAGGCGTTGCAGGTACTTGCCGGCGTCCTCGGGCAGGGCCTGGGCGTCCTGCAGCAGGTCATCGAACAGGTAGTAGTCGGCAAACACAGTGGTGAACAGCTGGCGGTAGTCATCGCGGTTGGCTGCGGTGACCGGCTGGCCATCGAGCAGGATCTCCCCCTGCTGCGGCGCGTACAGGCCCAGCAGGAGCTTGATCAGGGTGGTCTTGCCGCAACCGTTCTCACCGACGATGAACAGGATGTCGCCCTGTTCGATGCGCAGGTTGACTGGCCCCAGCGCGAACGGCGACGCACCGGCGACTGGTGGGAAGGCAAAGCCGACGTCGCGCAGTTCGAGGCTGCGGATCTGCTGGTCCGGCACTTCGGCGGCTGCGAGCAGCAGGTGCGGCTCGGGCGAGGAGAACTGCTGCGACAGCTCGGCAATGCGGCGGAAGGCGATCTGCGCACGGCTGACGATCGGCAGGGTCGAGACCAGGTGCTCCAGCGGCCCTTTCATGTACAGCAGCACCAGCACGAAGCCGCTGGTGACCTTCGGGTCGCTGACCAACTGGGCCTGCTGCAGGGCCAGCACCAGGCCGATGACCACGAAGAACAGCATCGAGCCCAGGCTCTTGGCGATGACGAAGATGTTGATCGAGCGCACGTGGGTATCGCGGATGTAGTTCGCCGTGCGGCTGATGCGTTCGTTGAACATGCGCTGGCGGCGCGGCCGGCTGATGCGCAGTTCCTTGGCACCCGAAGCGACGCCATCGTAGTGCTTCTGCAGTTCGTCTTCGGCTTCGCGCGCCGCATTGAAACCGCGAATGCCGCGGATGCGTGCGATGTACTGCACGGCCGTGCCGATCAGCACGGCAAGCGCGGCGATCAGGAACATCGGCCAGGACAACTGCGCCAGGTAGCCGAGGCAGCCCAGGGTCACCGACAGCGAGATGGCCAGCGGCGCGAAGGCGAAGGCGAAGTCGCTGATGGTGTCGACGTCATGGGTCAGCACCGGGATCAGGCGGTGGCTGCGGTAGCGCTCGATCTGTTCGATCGGTGCGCTGAGCACCTTTTCGCCCAGGTCGCGGCGCAGGCCGGCAATGACGTGCTGGCCGACATAGTTGGTGCCGATGTCCGAGGCGATGGAGGAGGCCAGCGCCACCAGGCAGATGCCGGCGAACGCCAGCACCACGCCCCAGCTCAGGGCGCCGGGGGCATGCAGCAGGTTGTTGATGTTGGCCAGCAGCAAGGTGATGCAGAAGCCGCCGACGATGCCCAGCCCGACGGCAAAGGCGACGATCAGCCGGTAGGGTTTGAGCAAGCCGAGGAGTTCGCGAAGGGCGCCAGGGGTCGATTGGTTCATGCTGAGTTCCTGGTGGATGCGCGGATGCGCTTTGGGGCGCTGTGCGGGGCAGGCGCCGTGCGGGCCATTGCCCTGTGAGGAAGACGTTCGAGAAGTGTTCTTATTTAGGAGGCCCAGGCCGCGGGCCTGGGCAGGTGCAGCTGGGGGGGGCGCGCTTCAGAGCTCGCGGGCTACCCGGAAGCCCAGCCAGTCGCCGCGCACGTAGGGTTCGCGGTAGTTGCGGTTGCCGGAGCGGGAGAACACCGGCGCTTCGCTGTAGTCATTGCCACGGATGTGGTTGTACTCGCAGCTCGCTTCCATCCAGGCGCTGCCGTCGCTGGGGGCGCCGACGTAACTGTCATGCATGCAGTCGGCAACCCACTCGTAGACGTTGCCATGCATGTCGTACAGACCGAAGGCGTTGGCCGGGAAGCTGCCGGCAGGCGAGGTGTAGTTGTAGCCGTCGGCGGCGCCATAGGTGTTGGCATGCTTGGCGATGCTGTATTCCTTGCCTTCATCGAAGGGGAACGGGAACGGGCCGCTGGTGCCTGCGCGAGCACCGTATTCGCGCTCGGCTTCGCTGAGCATGCGGTAGTGCTTGCCGGTCTTCTTCGACAGCCAGGCGACGTAGGCCTTGACCTCGTCATAGCTGATGCACACCGCCGGCTGGTCGGGGCCTTGCGGGTAGCTGGGCTTGCCGTTGGTGCAACGCCGGCCCGGGCGGTCGTCGCCGTCGGGGAGGGTGACCTTGGCGTCGCGCTGCCAGGCCTCCAGCTGCTTGGCCTGCACCTGGAACTGGCTGATGGCGAAGGGCTTGGCGAAGGTCACGGTGTGCATCGGGCCTTCGTCGGGCTGGCGGCCGACTTCGTCATCGGGTACGCCCATGGTGAAGCTGCCGGCCGGCAGCACGACCATCTGAGGGCAATCCTTGCAGTCCTTGAACGTCTTGCCAGGTGCGTGCGCGTCGGCGGCGAAGGCCGGGGCGCTGGCGAGCAGGGCGGCCACCAGGGCCAGGGGCTTGAACATGTGCATGGCGGTTCTCTTGAAAGGCAAAAGGTCAGGCGAGTTGCGGGGCGAGGATGGCCATCACCCGGTCGATCTCGGCTTCGTCGTTGAGCAGGCTCGGAGCCAGGCGCACCACCGGGCCGACGTCACGGTCCACGGCGTCGCTGATTACCTTGTTGGCCATCAGGTGGCGGGCGACGGCGTCACACGCGCGACCCTCGACGCGGAAGAAGGTGAAGCCTGCGGACAGCTGGCTGCTGCGTGGCGTCACCAGCTGCACCTTGGCGTGCTCGGCGAGGCGCTGCTTGAGGTAGTCGTTGAGCTGGTGCACGCGGGCCTGGACATCGGCCTTGCCCAGTTGCAGGTGCAGTTCGAACGCCTTGCCCAGGGCCAGGCGATGGTCGAAGGCGTGGTAGCCACCGGGGGTCATCAAGGTGCCGAAGTTCTCACCCTTGGTGAAGGTCGGCAGGCTGGGCACCAGGTACGGCTGCGGCTTTTCTTCGCGGGCGATGATCACGCCGGTGCCGCGTGGGCCGAACAGCCACTTGTGGGTGCCGGCGATGAAGTAGTCGCAGTTGAAGTCGGCGAAGGTCACGTCTTCGATGCCGAAGCCGTGCACGCCGTCGACCACGTAGATGATCCGGTCCTGCTCGTCGCGGCTCTGGTTGAGGGTTTTCACCAGTTCGCCGACTTCGCGGATCGGCAGCTTGACGCCACTGCCGGACTGCACCCAGGTCATGCCCAGCACGCGGGTTTCCGGGCGGATGGCCCGGCGAATATTGCCGAGCATTTCGTCCACCGAGGCCAACTGCGGCTCCTTGAACAGCGTCACGCGGCGCACCTGGGTGCCCATCAGCCGCTCGCGGTAGGCCAGGCGGGTATTGGTAGAGTAGTGCTCGTGGGCGCTGACCAGGATCTCCTTGCCTGGAGCCACCTGCAGGCCGCCGTAGATCATCGACAAGCCTTCGGTGGTGCTGCCGGTCAGGGCCACCTGGCCTGGCTGCACGCCGAAGTAGCGGCCGGCCCAGGCGCGCACTTCGTCTTCATAGCCCCAGAGCTCCTCGCGGTCCCAGTCGACCATTTCGCCCGGGTTCTGGTCCAGCCGCGCACGGAAGTGGGCGATGGCCTCGCTGACCATGCGGGGGTGCGAGGCCAGCAGGAAATTGCAGAAGTGCAGGTAGGCCGGGTCCAGGTCGAACTGCTGGCGCAGGGCCTGCCATTTGTCCTGGCCGGTTTTTGCCGCAGGCGCGGCTGCCAGTGCGGTCTGGGCAAAGTTGCCGGTCAAGGGCAGGGCGGCGGCGAGCAGGCCGGCCTGCTTGAGAAAGCGGCGACGGTCGTTCATCAGCCACGCTCCGCTTGAGTGTTGGCAGCGGGCTTGGCCAGGCGCTGTACTTCTTCCCACACACGCAGGAAGTTGCCGCCCCACAGCTTGGCGATATCGGCATCGGAGTAGCCGCGCTGGATCAGTTCGGCGGTGACATTGCGCGACTCGCCGACATTCATCCAGCCAGTGACGCCGCCACCGTCGTTGAAGTCGGAGGCGATGCCGACATGATCGATGCCGATCTTGCGCACCGTGTAGTCGATGGCGTCGACCATGTCCTTGACCGTGGCGCGGGGCTCTTCGTCGAGGATGGCGTAGAGCGCGCTGGCGTATTCGCCGAACTTCTTCTCGGGCCAGATGGAAATGATCGCGTCACCCGGCATCAGGGCGTTGGCCAGGCCGTTCAGCGGCTGCAGGTCGAAGCGCTTGCGCAGGGCATTGAGCTTGTCCAGGGTGCCCTGGCTCAGGGGCTTGAGGTAGGCCGGGAAGCCCACCACCTGCACCACGCCACCGCTGTGCTTGATCGCTTGCAGCTCGTGGTCGCTGAGGTTGCGCGGGATGTCCACCAGCGCCCGCGGTGCGGAGTGGGAAGCGACCATCGGCGCGCGGCTCAGGCGGGCAACGTCTTCCAGGGCCAGGGTGGACATCTGCGACACGTCGATGATCACGCCAAGGTCGTTGAGCCGACCCACAGCCTGCTCACCCAGCGGCGACAGGCCACCGAGGGCATCGGGGGTGTCGTTGAGGAACGGCAGCGGGCGCGAGGAGTCGGCCCAGGCGTTGTTGCCCACGTAGCTGAAGCCGAACATGCGCATGCCGCGTGCGGCCCAGGTGTCCAGGGCATCGAGGTCGTGGCCCAGCGGGTAGGCATTGAGCATGCTGAGGAAGATCGCGAACTTGCCTTCGCCATGCAGGCGGCGGAAGTCGGCGGGGGTGTAGGCGATGGCAAACTGGTTGGGGTAGTCGCGGACCATGCCGGTGAGGATCTTGTAGCGCATCTCCTGCTGTTGGCGCGCTTCGTCGACGAAGGCGGCGGTCGGGCGATGGGGGGCGTTCGGGCCATTCCAGATTTCCGGCCAGCCGAAGATCGTCAGCGCAGCGCCGGAAAGGCGACCGCGGCCGGCCTTGACCAGGTCGAACTGGCCGCTGCCATCCTTGTCGGCCTCCTTGCCTTCGGTGCCGAAGTTCAGCGGCACGGTGATGTGGCTGTCGAAGGAGATGATGCGCTCCTGGAGTTCTTCGGCATGTTTCATCACCTCACGCGGGTAACCGGCCGGCAGGTAGATGAAGAAGTACCAGGCCGCGGCGCCCGCAAGCGCGAGGATCAGCGCCAGGGCAGCGAGGTAGGGGGCCTTGCGCAAGCGTGTCGTGTTCATTGCCATCCCGTTGGTTGCAGGGTCGATGCGGTTGCGGCAGCCGCGATCACGGGGCTTGCCTGTCACGGAGGGACGAGAGCGACAGCGGGAAATTTAGCGACGTGCTGCCGGTAAATTTGCCGGGCGGCGTCTCGTTCTAGCTCGATAGGCGTGGCTGACACGGATACGGATGTGGCGATGAGGTTTTCCAGGCGTGGGTTCATGGTGGGGCTGGCAGTCGCCGGGGCGGCGGGTTCGGCAGCGTGGTATGCACGCCAGCCGCGTGACCATGATGAAAAGCTCAACAAAGATGAGGTCGAGACCCCCGGCGAAGCCACGGTAGAGGCCGCCGCAGGTATCGGCGTGCGCACTGCTGACAAGCTACGCGGCATCTGGGACCTGCGCTTTACGGGTACCGAGGCTGGCCTCGATGGCCTGCCTCTTGAGGGTGTGCAGATGCTCCTCGATGTCGGCCCGACCGGGCGCTCGCTGCGCGGTTTTGCTGACCTCGGTGAACGCCTGCGCGGCGCTGACGAACCGCGCTATCGGGTGCTGGGCGAGCTGGTGAGCGCTGATGCGGGCAAGGTCCGCTGGCGCCTGGTACCGGCGGATAGCTCGGCGCCCAGCCATGAACTGGAGGCCACCCTCGACGAGGTCTGGGCAAGTTGGGGCGAAGCGGGAGCCGGCACCCTGAGCGGGCGTATCCGCCGTATCGATCGGCCACTGCTGAGCACTGAACCGGACAACCATTTCGTCGCCAGCAAGCGTGCCTTCCCCGAAGCACGCCAGGTCACGCCGTTGGCGCCAGCGCTGTTGGCCTGGCTGGTATCGCCCGAGCACCGCCTGTTCCACCAGGTGTGGCACGCCACCCGAGACAAGTGGCATCGGCTCGACGAAGACAAGCGCGACGGCCTGCGCGGCGCCGGCTGGCAGCCCGGCCCGCGTGACGCCGAGCGAGGCGCGCGCGGGCGGCGCAAGCACCTCAACGGTTCGGGTGAAGACTTCTTCTTCATGCACCGGCACATGCTGGCGCACGCCCGCCAGCTGCAGCCCGACCTGCCGAACTGGACGAAGCTGCCGCTGCCGTCACCTTATGTCGAAAGCGACCGGCTGGGCTTCATCCGTTATCAGGAGAACCATGACGGCAATTCGGTGCCGCCGGCGTGGGTCGCAGCGGATGACGAGGAGCTGAGCCAGTGGCTGCATGGGGTCAAGGCGGCGGAGACTTTCTTCAGCAATTTTCAGGTCTGGGAATCGCAATACCAGGACCCGGATTACCTCAGCCGCCTGACCCTGGGGCAGTTCGGTTCGGAAGTGGAGATGAACATTCACGACTGGCTGCACATACGTTGGGCCACGGTCACCCGCGACCCGTCCAACGGCATGCCGGTGCTGGGTGACCGCGAGCAGACGGACTACGCGGCACGCTGGTTCCGTGAGGAAAGCGACTTCCTCGGCGACCCGTTCTCTTCCCATGTGAACCCGGTGTTCTGGCGTTTCCATGGCTGGATCGACGACCGCATCGAGGACTGGTACCGGGCCCACGAGCGCGCCCACCCGGGGGAAGTGCAGCGGCGTGAGGTCAATGGTGTGTCGTGGTTTGCGCCGGGGCGTTGGGTGCAGGTTGGCGACCCTTGGCTTGGGCCGATGACCCATGGGTGTGGGGGGATTTCAGATGCCGGGGGCGGGGCTGGGGAGATGGAGGTTGAGGCGATGAAGCTGGCGCTGCGTATTGCCTTCAGTGGTGAGCGCGATGTTGGCGACCTGCTGCGGCGGACGCCGCGCAGGCCTTGGTATGCGCGGCATATGAAGTTGCCGGAGGGGGTGTGATATGGCTTTTGCGCGGGAGAGTTGTGTAGTGGCTTACAGGTGTTCGCCACAACATTTTCAGCGCCTTTGAAATCGAGCGCCGCCCGCGCGGCGCATCGCGGGCAAGTCGGATCGCCGCACCGCCGCTCCCACATCTGTTTCGGGCCAATCTCTCCTGTGAAGCCAACAGGGACCGTCTTGTTTGTCCCCTTCAATATCAAGGTGGGCATCACTGTTTATCAGCAGCCTTCAGCCATGCACCATTGCTTTTAATCAATCTCCAGCCATGCACCACTGCTTTTAATCAATCTCCAGTCATGCACCAAGGCGGTCCCTGTTGGCTTCACAGGAGTGACTGGCCCGAAACAGATGTGGGAGCGGGCTTGCCCGCGATGCGCCGCGCGGGCGGCGCTCGATCTCACAGGCGCTGAACCTGTCATGGCGAACACCTGTCAGCCCTCACACAACCTCACACAACCCTCACGCCTTACTTGCAATTCCCCGCCTTGCGATACCCCGCCGCCTGCGCCTCGGCCTCACTACCAAACGCCACCTGGTTCTTCTGCGAAACCTGGCTGTACCCCGGGCACCCACTGGCCAGGTGATACACATGGCTATTGCGGTTACCCACCACCGCACCACTTGCCGCCGTACTGGCCAGCGTCGGCTTGGCCGCCTCTTTCACTGCCGTGGTCGGCACCACAGCCGCACCCTGCGGGGTATACCCCAACGCCCACTTGCGCTCACCGGTCACGAACGGGTTGTTGTGGCCCATGATCGCGGCAATGCGCTGGTCACGCTGCTTTTCCCATGCTGTCACCGGGTGTTGCTTGTCCCAGGCCATCAGCACCTGTTGCTGCTGGCGCGACATGCTCAGCTTGTAGCGATCGAACATGTAGAACGTGGTGCGTGCCACCAGCCCCTTCACCTCGTCGCGTGGCTCGGCGGTTTTCTGCTGGAAGTCAATCCTGGTGGTGCACTGGCCGTACTGCGGCGCAACGCCAGAGACCATGCCGTAGTTGAAGTTGCTGCGGTCTCCGTTCACTTCGCCCACGGACGGGTAGAGGTTGAACAGGTCGGCCTCCATGGCGCGGAAGGTCGGGTCGCTGTCGACGCACTGCTCGCGCCCGCCGTTCTGCCAGCACTGGCGCTGGTGGCCGAAGGTCCAGGCCGGGACGATGTGCTCCCACTCGGTACGCTCGGCGCGGGTCTGCAGCTTGCGGGTTTCATAACCACAGGATTTCAGGTCGACCCGGCCGCCAGACTTGCCCACCCAGGTCCACTTGCAGCCACAGTACAGCTCGCCCATGGCGCTGTTGCCCTGGTCCTGGTAGATCTTCTGTTTGGCGACCACCTTGGCTTCGGTGAAGGTGGCGGGCGGGGTGGCGAAGGCGGCGGGGATGGCGGCGAAGGCGAGGGCGACGGCGCAAAGCAGTTTCTTCATGAAATACGTCTTAGGCTTACAAAAAAACGCGATTATACGGCTTGAACGCTTTGATAGAAGAGAGATGAAAGGCTTGCACTTGAGCGCTGCGGCGCTATCGTTTGCGGGTCGTGATCCAGTCGAGCGCGTTGTCATGCAAATCGCCCCGTCGCCTCTCAACGAGGCAGCCCGCCTGTGTTTCCTCGAGAGCCTGAACATTCTCGATACCCCGGCCGAGGAAACCTTCGACCGCATTACCCGGTTGGCCAGTGTGCTGCTCGCGGTGCCTATGGCCCTGGTGTCGCTGGTCGACATGAACCGCCAGTGGTTCAAGTCGCGCCAGGGCATCGATGTCGCCGAGACGACGCGCGATGTGGCGTTCTGTGCCCATGCCCTGCATGCCGAAGATGTTCTGGTGATCCCGGATGCCAGCGCCGATCCGCGTTTCGAAAACAACCCGCTGGTGACCGGTGGGCCAGGCATCCGCTTCTACGCCGGGGTGCCGCTGCGCTTTGCCGGCGAGCTGACCGTGGGCACTCTCTGTGTGCTGGACACCCGGCCCCGCCAGGTGTCGGAAACCGAGTTGGCGCACTTGCGCGACCTGGCGCGGATCGTCGAGCGCGAGATGCTGCACCGTAGCCTGGCCATCGACTCGGGTGGCGCGGTGCAGCAGGCGGAGCAGGGCGCCGTGGCGTCTTCCGAGGCGCGTTTTCACCGGGTATTCGACAACAGCCCGACAAGCAAGGCGCTGGTGGGCCTTGATGGGCGCATCCTTGAGCCCAACCGGGAATTTTGCCAGTTGCTGGGCAGGGCCAAGGAGTGGCTGGTGCTGACCCGCTTGGGTGAGTTGATCGACCCTCAGGACCTGGCCAAGCTGGACGAGCCCTGGCAGCGGATCGTTGCCGGTGAGCAGGATGCGCTGGTCATCGAAGTACGGCTGGTGACCCCTGGCAATGGCGCCTTGTGGAGCGAGCTGAGTGTTTCGGCGCTGCGCAACGAGCGCGGCGTTACCGAGCAGTTGGTGGTGTTCGTGCGCGACATCACCGAGCGCAGGCGCCGCCAGCAGCAACTGCAACGCTACCAGGCGACCCTGGAGCAGCAGGTAGCGCAGCGCACCGAAGAGCTGGCCCGCAGCCAGGAAACCCTGCAAGCCATCGCCGACAATATCCCGGTGCTGATCGCGCATATCGGCACCCACCTCGAATACCGCTTCAACAATGCCGTGTACCGGCAGATCTTCGGCGTCGAGCCGACCCAGCTCAAAGGCCGCAAGGTGCAGGAAGTGCTGCCGGCGGATGTGTACCAGCAGCTGTTGCCTTGCTTCCAGAAAGCGCTGGCCGGCGAGCGGGTGGAGGCTGACAACGTGCGTTACAGCCTCGACGACCCGCGGATCTGGCACGCGACGTATGTGCCCGATATCCGCAACGGCAAGGTCGAGGGCTTTTTCGTCATGTCGCTGGATGTGACCGAACGTAAGCGCAAGGAAAAGACCCTGCTCGACCAGGCCACGCTCGACCCGCTGACCGGGCTCCCCAACCGCGCGGCGTTGCATGAGGAACTGGACTTCGCCTTGAAGCAGCGGGCGGCGTTTGCCTTGTTCTTCATCGACCTGGATGGCTTCAAGCAAGTCAACGACCAGCATGGCCACGAAGCGGGCGATGCCGTGCTGCAGGCTGCTGCGGGGCGCATGCTGGCGATCATGCGTGCCGATGACATGGTGGCCAGGCTGGCCGGAGACGAGTTCGTGGTGATCGCCCAGGCCGTCGCCAATCAGGCGTCAGCCCGGGATATCGCGCGCAAGCTGTGCGATGTGCTGTCGGCGCCGGTGGCGGTTGAGGGGGTTGAGGTGGTTGTGGGGGCCAGTATCGGGGTTTATCTGAACTTGTCCGGGCATGATCCGCAGAGTGCCGAGGAGGCTTTGGCGTTGGCGGACAAGGCGATGTATGAGGCCAAGCGAGGGGGGCGGAACAGGTTTAGGCTGGTGGGGGATTGAGGGAGATCGCCTGAAGAGGGCATCAGGGCCTCCATGTGCCTGCCACAACAGTTGTAGCGCCTGTGAGATCGAGCGCCGCCCGCGCGGCGCATCGCGGGCAAGCCCGCTCCCACATCTGTTTCGGGCCAGTCCCTCCTGTGAAGCCAACAGGGACCGCCTTGGTGCATGACAGGAGACAGGTGGAGCCACCGAGATGTATCGCCATGCGAACAAGGCGGATCCTGTTGGCGGCACAGGAATAACTGGCCCGAAACAGATGTAGGAGCGACCTTGGTCGCGATGCGCCGCGCGGGCGGCGCTCGATCTCACAGGCGCTACAACTGTTGTGGCAGGCACATGGAGGCCCTGATGCCATCCTCGGCCAATCACCCCCCCAAATACCGCAACCCCCACAACACCCCCATACCCACCGCCAGGGTCAGCAACGTGCTGCGCGTGCGCCAGGCGACCAGCCCGGCCACGACCGCGGCCGGTATCTGCGGGTTGCTCCAGTCGATACCCGGCTGCCCGGCCTTGAACACCACGGCCGGCAGCACCAGTGCCGCCAACACACTGGCCGGCACATACACCAGCGCACGGCGCAACATCGGTGGAATGCGCAACGTACCGTAGAACTCGATGAACGACAGCCGTATCGCGAAGGTGCCCAGGCCAATCAGGGCAAAGGTGATCCATGGGTTGATGTCGGTCATGGCGCCTCCGTTGCCACGGCTGCGCCCTTGCGCAGCTGTTCGATGCACAGCCCACAGAGCACGCCGCCCAGCGAGGCGACCAGCAAGCCGAGGTTGTAGGGCAGGTCGTGTGCCAGCACCGCCAGTGCGCCACCCACCGCCGCAGCGCCCAGCATCGCCGGGTTACGGATACCCGGTACCAGCAATGCCAGGAACGACAGCGGAATGGCAAAGCCCAGCGACCAGGACTCCGGAATGCCCGTCCCCAAGTACACCCCGGCCAGCACCGCCAGGTTCCAGCCGAACCACATCGGCAAGGCGGTGCCCAGGTAGTAGGGGAAGGCAAATCGCCCGAGGCCGTTGGTACCGAATTTCAGGCTGCACAGGGCGAACGACTGGTCGGACAGCAGGTAGGACAACGACCAGCTCTTGCGCCGCGGCAGATCGCTCAGGTGCGGGGCCAGGGCAGCGCTGTACATCAGGAAGCGCAGGTTGATCACCAACGCAGTCACCACCATTGTCAGCGGCAGCGCGCCGCTCTGCATCAGTTGCAGCACCACCATTTGCGCGGAGCCGGAATAGAACAGCAGGGTCATGCCCATCGCATCGAGCGGCGACATGCCGATACCGATGGCCGTGACCCCGGTAATCAGACCGAACGGCACCATGCCGGTCATGAGTGGCAGAACTGCGCGGACACCCTCGGTGAATGCGTGCATCGCGCTTTTGTAATGCATGGGAGTTCCTTGGAAATTCATCAGGCTCGCTCAAGGTAAAACCCGCACAGCTTGGTCACAACGCAGATTTCTGGAATATTAGGCCTAAAAAAACTAGGCCTGAAACCATGTCACTCGATTCACCCACCCGGCACACCCTGCAGCTCAATGCCCTGCGCGCGTTCGAAGCCTCGGCACGGCTCGGTGGCTTTGCCCGGGCTGCCCACGAATTGAAGGTAACGCCCGGGGCGATTGCGGCGCTGATCAAGACCCTGGAAGCCCAATACGGCGCCGCTCTGTTCGAGCGCCATGCCAAGGGCGTACGCCTGACCCCACTGGGCGAAAGCGTGAAGACGCAGTTCACCGAGGCCTTCGATGCGGTGGAGGAGGCTGCCCGTACCTTGCGCCGGCTGGCCGCGCCGCAGCGGGTGCATATCGTCACCTCGCCGGCTTTGGCCCAGTTGTGGATCGGGCCGCGGCTGCCGCGCCTGACCGAAATGCTCGCCCCCATCGAGGTCTCCGTGACGGCGGTCGATGAACCGCCCAACCTCAAGCGCAGCCCGTTCGACCTTTGCCTGTTCTACGTCGAGCAGGTCGAGCGTGGCCAGTGCAAGCTGGCCGATGAAGATATCCTGCCGGTGTGCAGCCCCGCGCTGGCCGCGCAGATTACCGCGCCGGCAGACCTGGCCAATGCGCGCTGCATCAAGGATGTCGGTTGGCAGGACTGGGATGTCTGGTCGGCGGCGATCATGCCTGAACAGCACTTCGTGGCCCGAGGCCCGGGTTTTTCCCTTTATTCGATCGCGGTGCAGCAAGCCTTGCTGGGCGCCGGTGTGCTGATCGGGCGCAGGAGCCTGATCCAGCCGTATCTCGACAGCGGCGAACTGGTCGCCCCCTTGGCCCGTTCGGTGCCATTGGGGTTGACCATCGCGGCATGGCGCTTGCCGGGTGCCACGGGCAACCCACGCGTGGCAGCGGTGGAAGAGGCCTTGAAGCGGCTGGCCTGAAGTGGCCAACGTTGCGCTGGCCACACCCAGGCTTCAGACCTGCTCGGTTTGCGCTGTCTGCGCGGCCACCTTGGCCTGGGTCTTGAGCTCGATGTCTTCCTTCATGCGCTGGGCGATCTGGTCATCGACCTTGGCCTGTTGCTCAGGTGGCAGGGCGTTGTAGTCGTCCTCGGTCATGCCCAGTTCCTGGAGGATCTTTTCCTTGATCTTCTCTTCCGGCGATTTGGCCATGTAGTCGCGGAAATCCTGCACTGCATCGCTGGTTGCCTGGGTGCTGGCGCCGGCCTGCTGGCGGGCGGCGAGGTCGGGGTTCTGCAGCATCACCTTGAGCTTGGCGAAGGCCTCTTCGCGGGCATCGTCGGCAGTCTGCTGCGAAGTGCTGCCCTGGCTGTTCTGCTGCGCAGACGCATTGCTGGCGGCCAGCGGCGCACGGAACGGTACCAGCTCGGCCTGCGCCTGGTCGTGGTTGATGCGCTGCTGCTGGTGCACGGTGGCCTGCCAACCCAGGCCATTGAGAGTGAT
The DNA here is from genome assembly GCF_002759075.1 of Pseudomonas sp. 382. Classification (NCBI taxonomy): domain Bacteria; kingdom Pseudomonadati; phylum Pseudomonadota; class Gammaproteobacteria; order Pseudomonadales; family Pseudomonadaceae; genus Pseudomonas; species Pseudomonas sp. 382. The sequence goes on along the minus strand of NZ_PEMX01000004.1, from coordinate 323,036 downwards.
TGCCATGTTCTCCTCCTTGGACGTTGCAAAGCCAGAAAGGCAGGGCAAGTCCCATGCCAGCCGTGCAGGCCGCGAAAATAGGACGTTCAGGCTATTTCGATCGTTGGTCGCCAGGCATATGCTTGCCTGTCACAGGAAACAAGTTGCCGCCTGCGGCAAACACAAGCACTGTCGGCAGCCCCTTCATCGGGGCGCAGTTGCTGGACACCAGGGAGAGCGTCCATGAGTCAGGAAGCGATGCCGGCACCTGCCGGCTTCAGTGAACAGCAGCTGGCCACCCTGTTCGCGTTGATCAGCGATGGCATCTGGGACTGGAATGCCAATACCGGCTACGTCTACCGCAACCCTGGCTGGTACGCCATGCTCGGCTACGAAAGCCATTCCATGGCCAACACCGTACTGACCTGGGAAAGCGTGATCCACCCCGAGGACTACCCCCGGGTGATGGCGCACTTCGAGGCCTATATCAACCAGCGCAACGAGCGCTATCTCATCGAGTACCGCTGCCGCTGCCACGATGGCAGCTACCTGTGGGTCGAGGACAGCGGCCATATCATCGACCGCAACGAGGATGGCTCGGTGGCGCGCATGCTCGGCGCGCACCGCAATATCGATGCGGGCAAGCGCCTGGTGGCGCAGCTGGAGCAGAAGAATCATTCGCTGGAAACCCAGGTGGCCGAGCGCACCCGCGAGCTGTCGTGGGTCAACCAGCAATTGCAGCGCCAGCTGGACGAGAACCGCATTTTGGCCGAGCGCGACGCGCTGACGCGTATCGCCAATCGCTACCGTTTGGAGAAGACCCTGCAGCAGGAGTGCGAGCGGGCCAAGCGCTTCCGCCAGCCGCTGGCGCTGGTGGCCATGGACCTGGATGATTTCAAGCCGATCAATGACCGCTACGGCCACGCCCGTGGCGATGCGGCGTTGATCCGCGTCGTCGAAAACCTGAGCACCAGCCTGCGTGAACTTGACCTGCTGGCGCGCTGGGGCGGCGACGAGTTCGTCATGGTGCTGCCGCAGACCACGCTGGGCGAGGCACTGGACCTGGCGGGGCTGTTGCGCCGGGCGATGGAGCGGCTTGAACCGGTGGGTGATTACCGGCTGACCATGAGTTATGGCGTGGTGCAATGGCAGGAAGGGGAAGGCCAGGAAGCGCTGCTGGCCCGGGCTGACAAGGCCTTGTACCGGGCCAAGGAGGCGGGCAAGAACACGATTTCCGAGTGAGTCGCGGTCATTGTCTGTCTCGCTTGATTCTCAAATGCTGGCGCAATCCCTGTGGGAGCGGGCGTGCCCGCGAAGCAGGCACCGCGATGGATGGCACGGGCTTCGCCCGTGTTCGCGGGCGCGCCCGCTCCCACAGCGTTCGTGCAGTGCCTGGATAAAAAAGACCCGCGGCGCCAGGGGCGCAGCGGGTCAAATCGGCCTGGGCCGCTTCAGTGTCAGATATGCAGTGCGTGGCCTAGCGCGCGCAGTGCTGCTTCCTGCACCGCCTCTCCCAGCGTCGGGTGAGCATGGATGGTGCCGGCCACATCTTCCAGCCGTGCGCCCATCTCCAGCGACTGGGCAAACGCCGTGGACAGTTCCGAAACCGCCACGCCAACCGCCTGCCAGCCCACGATCAGGTGGTTGTCACGCCGCGCCACCACCCGTACGAAACCGCTTTTCGATTCCAGGCTCATGGCCCGGCCATTGGCGGCGAACGGGAACTGCGCGACGATGCAGTCCAGCCCCTGCTGGCTGGCTTGCTCCGGCGTCTTGCCCGCCACCACGACCTCCGGGTCGGTGAAGCACACCGCGGCAATCGCTGCAGGTTCGAAACGCCGGGTCTTGCCGGCAATGATTTCGGCAACCATCTCGCCTTGGGCCATGGCGCGGTGGGCGAGCATCGGCTCGCCGGCCACGTCACCGATGGCCCAGACGTTGCGCATGCTGGTGTGGCAGCGCTCGTCGATGGCGATGGCGGCGCCGTTCATTTTCAGGTCCAGGCATTCCAGGTTGAAGCCTTTGGTCCGTGGCCGCCGGCCGACGGCCACCAATACCCGGTCGGCCTCCAGGCGCAGTTGCCCGCCCTGGCCATCGCTGGCCAGCAAGCAGCCGTTTTCGTAGCCTTCGACGCTGTGGCCCAGGTGCAGGGCGATGCCCAGCTTCCTCAACGATTCGGCCACCGGCGCAGTCAGTTCGCTGTCGTAGGTAGGTAGAATGCGCTCACGCGCTTCCACCACGCTGACCTGCGCGCCCAGCTTGCGATAGGCGATGCCCAGCTCCAGGCCGATGTAACCGCCGCCCACCACCACCAGGTGCTTGGGCAGGGCCTTGGGCGCCAGGGCTTCGGTGGAGGAGATGATCGGCCCGCCGAGCGGCAGCATCGGCAGTTCGACGCTGTTCGAGCCGGTGGCCAGCAGCAGGTGTTCGCACTGGATGCGCTGGCCGTCGACCTCGACCTGTTTGCCGTCGAGGATCTTCGCCCAACCGTGAATCACCTTGACCCCATGCTTTTTCAGCAAGGCGGCCACGCCGGTGGTCAGGCGGTCGACGATGCCGTCCTTCCAGGCCACGCTCTGGCCGAGGTCCAGGCGCGGGCTATCGACGCTGATGCCCAGCGGCGACTGCCCGGCGAAACGTGCGGTCTGGTGGAACTGCTCGGCCACGTGGATCAGCGCCTTGGACGGGATGCAGCCGATGTTCAGGCAAGTGCCGCCCAGGGCCTGGCCTTCGACCAGCACGGTAGGGATGCCCAGTTGCCCGGCGCGGATGGCGGCCACATAGCCGCCGGGGCCGCCACCGATGATCAGCAGGGTGGTGTCGATGATCTGGGACATGCTCACTCCAGGAACAGACAGGCAGGTTGTTCAAGCAGGCCACGCACGGCCTGGATGAACTGCGCGGCATCCATGCCATCGACCACCCGGTGGTCGAACGAGCTGGACAGGTTCATCATCTTGCGCACGACGATCTGGCCGTCGATCACCACCGGGCGCTCGACGATGCGGTTGACGCCGACGATCGCCACTTCCGGGGTGTTGACCACCGGGGTGCTGACGATGCCGCCCAGTGCGCCGAGGCTGGTCAGGGTGATGGTCGAGCCGCTCAGTTCTTCACGGCTTGCCTTGTTGCTGCGTGCGGCGTTGGCCAGGCGCGAGATTTCGCCGGCATTGGCCCACAGGCTGCCAGCCTCGGCATGGCGCAGCACCGGCACCATCAGGCCGTTGTCGCCCTGAGTGGCGATGCCCACATGCACAGCACCATGGCGGGTGATGACCTGAGCTTCGTCGTCATAGGTGGCGTTGATCTGCGGGAAGTCGCGCAACGCCACGACCATGGCGCGGACCAGGAACGGCAGCAGGGTCAGCTTGCCACGCGTGTTGCCGTGCTTGGCATTGAGTTGCTGGCGCAGGGCCTCCACAGCGGTGACGTCGATCTCTTCCACGTAGCTGAAGTGCGCGACGCGACGCTTGGCGTCCTGCATGCGCTGGGCGATCTTGCGGCGCAGGCCGATCACCTGCACCTGCTCGCTGTCGGTGCGCTTGGCATAGCCACTCGGCGCCTGGCCGGCAGCGCTGTGCGGCTTGCTCATGAAGGCGTCGAGGTCTTCGTGCAGGATGCGCCCGGCCGGGCCGCTGCCATGCACGTAGCGCAGCTCGATACCGGCATCCAGGGCGCGCTTGCGCACCGCCGGCGAGGCCAGCGGCTTGTCGCCCGGCTGGCGCGGCACGATCGCTGCTTCAACGTGCTGCTCGGGTGCCTGCAAGGCTGCCGGCTGCGGCACTTTCGCTTCTGGCTTGGGGGCAACAGGCGGCACGGGCGCGCTGTGCGCTTCCACAGGTTTGGCCTGCGGCACATCCACATGGTTGCCGCTGCCTTCCACTTCGATGCGGATCAGCTCGCTGCCGACCGCCATCACCTCACCTGGCTGGCCACCCAGGGCCAGCACCTTGCCGCTGACCGGCGAAGGGATTTCCACGGTGGCCTTGTCCGTCATGACATCGGCCACCACCTGGTCTTCGGCGATCACGTCGCCGACCTTGACGAACCATTCCACCAACTCGACCTGCGCGATGCCTTCGCCAATGTCCGGCATCTTGATGACGTGCGTGCCCATTCAGACCTCCATGACCCGTTTCAATGCCGCGCCTACCCGCGAAGGGCCTGGGAAGTAGGCCCATTCCTGTGCGTGGGGGTAGGGGGTGTCCCAGCCGGTGACGCGCTCGATCGGCGCTTCGAGGTGATGGAAGCAGTGCTCTTGCACCAGCGACACCAGTTCGGCGCCGAAGCCGCAGGTGCGGGTCGCTTCATGCACGACCACGCAGCGGCCGGTCTTCTTCACCGACGCGACGATGGTCTCCAGGTCCAGCGGCCAGAGGCTGCGCAGGTCGATCACTTCGGCGTCGACGCCGGTCTCCTCGGCGGCCACCTGGGCCACGTAGACCGTGGTGCCGTAGGTCAGCACGGTGACATCGTTGCCCGGGCGGGTGATCGCCGCCTTGTCCAGCGGCACGGTGTAGTAGCCGTCCGGCACGGCGCTTTGCGGGTGCTTCGACCAGGGCGTGACAGGGCGGTCGTGGTGGCCGTCGAACGGGCCGTTGTACAGGCGCTTGGGCTCGAGGAAGATCACCGGGTCGTCGCATTCGATCGAGGCGATCAACAGGCCTTTGGCGTCATACGGGTTGGATGGCATCACCGTGCGCAGGCCGCAGACCTGGGTGAACATCGCTTCCGGGCTCTGGCTGTGGGTCTGGCCGCCATAGATGCCGCCGCCGCAGGGCATGCGCAAGGTCAGCGGGGCGATGAACTCGCCGGCCGAACGGTAGCGCAGGCGGGCCATCTCCGAGACGATCTGGTCCGAGGCCGGGTAGAAGTAATCGGCGAACTGGATTTCCACCACCGGGCGCAGGCCGTAGGCACCCATGCCCACGGCAGTGCCGACGATACCGCTTTCCGAGATCGGCGCGTCGAACACCCGCGATTTGCCGTACTTGTTCTGCAGGCCTTCGGTGCAACGGAACACGCCGCCGAAGTAACCGACGTCCTGGCCGTAGATCACCACATTGTCGTCTCGCTCGAGCATGACATCCATGGCTGAGCGCAGGGCCTGGATCATGGTCAGTGTGCTGGTGGCCATGGCGGTTTCCGGGTTGATGCTGTTGTTGTGATCGTTCATCTCAGACCCCCAGTTCCTGGCGCTGACGGCGCAGGTGGTCAGGCATTTCCTTGTACACGTCCTCGAACATCGAAGCCGCGCTCGGGATGTGGCCGTTGGCCAGGGTGCCGTACTGTTCCGCTTCCTTCTGCGCAGCGATGACCGCGGCTTCGAACTCGGCAGTGGTGGCCTGGTGTTCTTCCTCGGACCAATGGCCGATCTTGATCAGGTGCTGCTTCAGGCGGGCGATCGGGTCGCCCAGCGGGAAGTGGCTCCAGTCATCGGCCGGGCGGTACTTGGACGGGTCGTCCGAGGTCGAGTGCGGGCCGGCGCGGTAGGTGACCCACTCGATCAGCGAGGGGCCCAGGCCGCGGCGGGCGCGTTCGGCGGCCCAGCGCGAGGCGGCGTAGACGGCGACGAAATCGTTGCCGTCGACCCGCAGCGAAGCGATGCCGCAACCCACGCCACGGCCGGCGAAGGTGGTCTGCTCGCCACCGGCGATGGCCTGGAAGGTGGAGATCGCCCACTGGTTGTTGACCACGTTGAGGATCACCGGGGCGCGGTAGACGTGGGCGAAGGTGAGGGCGGTGTGGAAGTCCGACTCGGCGGTGGCGCCGTCGCCGATCCAGGCCGAGGCGATCTTGGTATCGCCCTTGATCGCCGAAGCCATGGCCCAGCCGACCGCCTGTACGAACTGGGTCGCCAGGTTGCCGCTGATGGTGAAGAAGCCGGCTTCGCGTACCGAATACATGATCGGCAGCTGGCGGCCCTTGAGCGGGTCGCGCTCGTTGGACAGCAGTTGGCAGATCATCTCGACCAGCGACACGTCGCGGGCCATGAGGATGCTCTGTTGGCGATAGGTGGGGAAGCACATGTCGGTGCGGTTGAGCGCCAGCGCCTGGGCGCTGCCGATGGCTTCTTCGCCCAGGCTCTGCATGTAGAAGGACATCTTCTTCTGGCGCTGGGCAACCACCATGCGGCTGTCGAAGATGCGCGTCTTGAGCATTGCGCGCATGCCTTGGCGGAGGATTTGCGGGTCGATGTCCTCGGCCCATGGGCCTTGGGCGTTGCCTTGCTCGTCGAGCACGCGGACCAGGCTGTAGGACAGGTCGGCAGTGTCGGCAGCGTCGACATCGATCGGCGGTTTACGGACTTGCCCTGCGTCGTTCAGGCGCAGGTAGGAGAAATCGGTCTGGCAGCCTGGCCGGCCGGTGGGCTCGGGCACATGCAAACGCAGGGGGGCGTACTCGTTCATGCTTTTTACGCTCGCTCGGATGTTGTTTTTGTGAGCTCTGAAGCGGCCGCCGCTGAGTACCGGCTTGTGACTGGTAGGTCAGCGTCATCTACATCTTAGTGGCAGGGCAGGAGAATTTTTCTCTCAAGTTGATTGCCTTTGCCTGACGGTGGAGATAAACATTCCGGATAAACACAAAAAACCGGTGAATTTGTCTCATGCGCAAGCTCGATCGTACCGATATCGGCATTCTCAACAGCCTCCAGGACAATGCCCGCATCACCAACGCAGAACTGGCGCGCTCGGTGAACCTGTCGCCGACGCCCTGTTTCAACCGGGTCAAGGCCATGGAAGAGTTGGGGGTGATCCGCCAGCAGGTGACCTTGTTGTCGCCGGAAGTGCTGGGGCTGGATGTGAATGTGTTCATTCATGTCAGCCTGGAGAAGCAGGTGGAGCAGGCGTTGCACCGCTTCGAGGAAGAGATCGCCGAACGGCCCGAGGTGATGGAGTGCTACCTGATGACCGGCGACCCGGATTACCTGTTGCGCGTGCTGTTGCCGAGCATCCAGGCGCTGGAGCGGTTTCTCGATTACCTGACGCGGTTGCCGGGGGTGGCCAATATCCGTTCGAGCTTTGCCCTCAAGCAGGTGCGGTACAAGACGGCGTTACCGTTGCCTTCCAATGGCATGACTTTGCGCGAATAATTTTCACCTTTACTGGCCTCTTCGCGGGCACGCCCGCTCCCACAGGACAGCACGAGCCTCAGGCGTTGCCTGATCCCTGTGGGAGCGGGCAAGCCCGCGAAGAGGCCGGAACAGGCAACACAGGGGGTGCTTGATATTTTAAACACCCCAAGCCTATGTTGTTGTCAGCCTATAACAACAAGGACAAGCGTCATGACCACCGCCGCCCATCGCTCGCTGGCCGAGCACCTCCAGGGCATCGACCAGATCGAATGCGTCACCCCCGACCTCAACGGCGTTCCCCGCGGCAAAGTAATGACCGCCGAGGGCTTCCTCGAAGGCCGCCGCCTGCAGATGGCCCGGGGAGTAATGCTGCAATGCATCATGGGCGGCTACCCGCCGGCGCGTTTCTATGGCAGCGATGACGGCGACCTGGCCCTGGTGGCGGAGCCCTCGCAGATTCACCGGCTGCCCTGGAGCGAAGAAGGGCTGGCGCTGGCCATCTGTGACGCCAACGAACTGGATGGCCGGCCCTCGGCGCTGTCCACCCGTGGTCAGCTCAAGGCGGTGATCGCCCGCTACGCCGCCTTGGGCCTGGCACCGGTGGTGGCGACCGAGCTGGAGTTCTTCGTCTTCGCCCCCAACACCGACCCGCAGCAACCCTTCTTGCCACCCATGGGCAAGGATGGCCGCCGCGAGCTTGGCCATTCGGCGTTCAGCGTCAGCTCCAACAACGGCCTGCGTCCGTTCTTCCAGGAGGTCTACCAGTGCATGGCGGCCCTGGGCCTGCCGCGTGACACCTTCATGCACGAAATGGGCGTGAGCCAGTTCGAGATCAATTTACTGCACGGCGACCCCCTGTTGCTGGCCGACCAGACTTTCCTGTTCAAGCACCTGCTCAAGGAGGTGGCGCTCAAGCACGGTCTGAGCGTGGTATGCATGGCCAAGCCATTGGCGCACACTCCGGGCAGCTCCATGCACATTCACCAGAGCGTCGTGGAGATCGCCAGTGGGCGTAATGTGTTCAGCGACGAGCAAGGCCAGCCGACCGAGGCCTTCTACCACTTCATTGGTGGGCAGCAGGCGTGCATGGCCGACTTCACCGCGCTGTTCGCGCCCAACGTCAACTCCTACCAGCGGCTCTGCCATCCCTACGCTTCGCCGAACAATGCCTGCTGGTCCGAGGACAACCGCGCGGCCGGCCTGCGCATTCCGGCCAGTGCCCCGGTGGCGCGGCGGGTCGAGAACCGCCTGCCGGGTGCCGACGCCAACCCCTACCTGGCCATTGCGGCCAGCCTGGCCGCCGGCCTCCACGGTATCGAGCAGCGCCTGCAGCCTGCCCCGGCGATCCAGGGCGAGTTCGAGGTGCCGGAACCCCTGAGCCTGCCGTGCACCCTGCATGCGGCGCTTGAACGTCTCAAGCGCAGCGCCCTGGCGCGGGAACTGTTCGGCAGCGAGTTCATCGAAGGCTACATTGCCAGCAAGACCCTGGAACTGACGGACTTCTTCAACGAGATCACCCCCTGGGAACGGCGCGTGCTGGCAGCACAGGCCTGACCGCGACACAATCGGCACTGGACGCGCCCCTGTCCGCTTATTTGGCGGGCAGGGGACTGCGCCGTGGCCATTTTGCTTTTATGCTTGCCAGCAAGCCAACGCCACCTGACCACGGAGCTCGACGGGACGTATGCGAAACATCTGGAAGCCCTTTCAGTCGTTGTATTTCGCCGCCTTGATGATGTTGATCGGCTCGGGCCTGCTCAGTACCTACCTGGCGCTGCGCCTGGCGGCCGATCATGTCGACAGCCTGTGGGTCGGTGCCTTGATGGCCGCCAACTACTTCGGCCTGGCCGTGGGCGGCAAGGTCGGCCACCGCCTGATCGGCCGGGTAGGGCACATCAGGGCCTACGCCACGTGCGCTGGCATCGTCTGCGCGGCCGTGCTGGGGCATGGGATGACCAGCTGGTTGCCGGTGTGGGTCGGGCTGCGGATGATCGTCGGCCTGGGGATGATGTGCCAGTACATGGTCATCGAAAGCTGGCTCAATGAGCAGGCCGAGGCCAAGCACCGAGGGGCGGTGTTCAGTGGCTACATGATCGCGTCCTACCTTGGCCTGGTGCTTGGCCAGCTGATCCTGGTGGTGCACCCGCAACTGGGCCCGGAACTGTTGATGCTGGTGGCCATGTGCTTCGCCCTGTGCCTGGTGCCGGTGGCGATGACCCGGCGCATCCACCCGGCACCCCTGCGCCCGGCACCGATGGAGCCCAAGTTCTTCATCAAGCGGGTACCGCAGTCGCTCAGTACGGTGCTGGGGTCAGGCCTGATCGTCGGTTCGTTCTATGGCCTGGCGCCGCTCTACGCCTCCAGCCAGGGCTTGTCGACCGAGCAGATCGGTCTGTTCATGGGTTGCTGCATCTTTGCCGGGCTGCTGGTGCAATGGCCCTTGGGCTGGTTGTCCGACCGCTACGACCGGGCGGTGCTGATCCGCAGCGTTGCAATAGGCCTGGCGCTGGCTTCGGTGCCGCTGGCATTGCTGCCGAGTGTGCCGCTGGAGGTGTTGTTCAGCATAGGCTTCGTGATTTCATTGTTGCAGTTCTGCCTGTACCCGCTGGCCGTGGCGTTTTCCAATGACCATGTGGAGAGCGAGCGGCGGGTGTCGCTGACGGCCATGCTGTTGGTCACCTATGGCGTCGGTGCCTGTATCGGGCCGCTGGCGGCGGGGGTACTGATGAAGGTGCTGGGGGCGCAGATGCTCTATGCGTTCTTCGCGTTCTTCGCTTTGGTACTGGTGTGGCGCATCCGGCCGAAGGCGGTCACCGGGCTGCACCAGGTGCAGGATGCGCCGCTGGGCCACGTGGCCATGCCGGCGGCCGGTTCGCCGCTGTCGGCGGCGCTCGACCCGCGGGTGGATGAGCAGACCGTGCAGGAGGTGATGCAGGCGCCGGTGGCGGCTGAGGATACAGAGGATGATCAGAAGGCCGAGCCGGTTGCCGAGGCTCGGGCAGAGGATGAGGTCAGCAAGTCGGTTTAAGCCTGTGCCGGCCTCTTCGCGGGCTTGCCCGCTCCCACAGGTACTGCAAAGGTTTCGAGACCGGTGCAGTCCCTGTGGGAGCGGGCGAGCCCGCGAAGAGGCCTGTCCTGCAAACATAGAAACAGAAACGCCACCCGATGGGTGGCGTTCTTGTATTGGCAGACGACTCAGTAGTCGTCCTTGTCGAACCGCCGCGCCTCACGCTGCAGCTGGTAGACAAAACTTTCGACCTTGCGCTGTGCCTGGCCATTGAGGTTATGGAAACGCACACCGGCGAAGGTGGTGTTGATCCGCTCTTCATAGTGCAGGTGGCGCAGCTCGACCATGGTGTCTACCAGGCCCAGCGGGTTGCTGGCCTTGAAGCGCTCGTATACCTGGCCCAGTTGCAGGCGGTCCTCGACATTGCCCTCGAAGCGCAGCTTGCAGCCGGTGGCAGAGATGTCCAGCAGCTTGCCGCGCAAGGCTCCGTTACCCTTGAGGTAGCTGCCGTCGAGAATGATGTCGACCAGTTGCGACAGCTTCAGCGCGGCGCGGAAGGCATTGCGACGCTGGTGGTAGGTCATCTCTTCGGGCATCGCGCCACGGTAGCAGCGGTGGCCGTCCACTTCGCTGATCTTCAATTCATGATTGCACTCCCAGGCGATGCGCACACCGTCATGGAAGCCTTCGACGCGAAACGGTTCGCCGTTTTCGATGAATTTCTCGCCGTCGCGCGGGATCATTTCGTCCAGCGCGAGGATATTGCTGTCACGGTCCACGTGTACCACGTAGCTCTGGAACCGCTGGCTGCGCTCATGGAAAGTGATGATCAGCGGATCATGGCTGTCTTGCAGCTGGCGCAGGTTGGCCGCGATCTCCAAGGGCGTGTTCAGCACCTTCGGCGGTTGCGGGGCATCGGTTTCATTGAACACGGGTTTTCAATCTCCAGGCAAAAACGACACACGCAAGTAACGGCATTTTGCCAGTATGTTCCGTGCCTTGATAGAAGTAATCACACTTGGCTGAGCGCCCGGGGCTTGGCAAGTGGAGAAGTGGCGCCACGGCTGTCATAGAGCGACGGTGCTTCGCCACCCTGAAGGATTCTGATCTGGTTGGCCGTGACGTGTTGTTGCACCTGGATGATCCGGCCATTGGTCTCGTTGACCTTCTGGCAGGCATCCATCAGCTGGGTCAGCACATCGAGCTGCTGCATGATCAGCTCGCCGTTGTCCGATTGTGCCGCCAATGCCTGCACGCCGGCACGGTTGGCGCTCAGGCCAAGGCTGGCAAGCAGGTTGTTGCGGCGCGTGCCTTGCTGCTCGAGCAGGACGATCAGCGACTGCTTGCGGGCGAGGATGCCCTCCAGCGGCGCCATGTCGCGACCGTGCAAGGCCACTGACTCCTGCTGGAGCAGGTCGAGCAGTTCCTGGGTCGGAGCGATGTCGTCTTCGATCAGTTGCAGCAAAGTGATGTCGTGCATGGCTAACTCTTGGCTTTACATAGCGTCCGTGAAGTCAGCGCGCCGAACGGTCAGCGCTGGGCTTCGAAATCGAGCAGTTTGCTGGCGACGCGGCCGGCATCGACCTGATAGCTGCCGTCTGCGATCGCCTGCTTCAACTGAGCCACGCGGGCACTGTTGACGACGGGCTGGTCGCGCAGCTTGTCGCTGACCTTTTGCAACTGCTGTGCCTCTTGGCTGAGGTGTACCGCTTCTCCGCTGGCGCTTTTTGGCGCTTCTTGGGTTTCGCCGGTTTTCTCGGCGTTGCCGGACGTGGCGTTGCCACGAACGCCGCCCGTGATGGACGGAGAATTATTCAAACGACTGAAGTCGATGACCATGATCAGAAACCTCTGGGTATTTGGACGCTTGCCTTGTTTTCGGCCAACCCGAAAGAAACTTTAGGCGTAAATGCATAGCCGCCTGTCAGCAAGCTCGCGAACCCGTGTTCTGACACAGTTTAGGAAAAGCGGTTCCTCACCGCCAGCGCAATCTACATGGCGACCTCGACCTGCCCGGGGCCGGTGACACGGGCTTTTACCACGCGCTGCGAATTGAGGTTGCGTACGCGGATCTGTTCGCCTTGGCCGCCCTTGGCCAAGGCTTCGCCAGGCATGCGCACGCTCAAGGTGCCGCTGCGCGCGGTAATCACCACATGATCGCCTTTACGCACCACTTCGGCTTGCTCCAGGTGCTGCGGCGTGAGGACCTGGTCGAGTACGGTCGGGCGCAGCATCTTCATGCCTACCGCCTGGTCGAGGTCGGTGAGAAAACCCTGGGGCAGCGTGCCGACGTCACGCTCGCGCAGGGCCACGTCAGCTTCGCCAACGACGTTGTCGCGCTTGAGCGGGCGGGTCACCACCACCACATCGCGGAACAGCTTCACGGTTGCCGGCACGAAGATGGTCCACGGCGCGCTGCCGTCACAGCGGACCCGCACGGTGACCCGGCCAAGCGGTTGCGCCGGGCTCTCCAGCGAGGCGTCCAGCTGCTGGCTGCACAGTGGCATACGCAGACGCGGATCGAGCGGGTTGACCTGGATTTCGTAGCGCCCAGGCGTCTGGGTGGTGGCCAGGTAATCCTCGACACTGAATTCAAGAAACCCTTGGGTGACACCGATAAGCTGTTCAGGCAAGGTAACCGCATCCGCCAGCGTGCGAACGCCGGGTGCCAGCAGGCACAGCACGGCGAGCGTGCCGCTCAGCAGGCGCGTCAGTCGTCGGAAATTTGTCGTTTTCGTGTACATGGCGCTCAAAAAAGCAAAGCCCGTGCCGACTTGGTGGTCATGTAGCACCAAAAAGGCAGAACGCATAAGGAGTCAGGCATGGCGGGGGTAATGGATTCAGTCAACCAGCGTACGCAGCTGGTTGGGCAGAATCGCCTGGAATTGCTGCTGTTCCGTCTCAACGGGGCGCAGCTGTACGGCATCAACGTGTTCAAGGTTCGCGAAGTGCTGCAGTGTCCGGAGCTGACCGTGCTGCCCAAGTCGCACCCGGTGGTGCGCGGCGTGGCCAACATCCGCGGGGCGACCATCCCGATCCTCGACCTGTCGATGGCGACCGGCCTGCCGGGGTTGCAGGAAGACACGCGCAACAGCTTCGTGATCATCACCGAGTACAACACCAAGACCCAGGGCTTTTTGGTGCACTCGGTCGAGCGCATCGTCAACATGAACTGGGAAGAGATCCATCCGCCACCCAAGGGCACGGGCCGCGACCACTACCTGACCGCCGTCACCCGGGTCGACAACCGCATGGTCGAGATCATCGATGTGGAAAAGGTGCTGGCCGAAGTGGCGCCATCGTCCGAGTCGGTGTCTGCCGGCGTGGTCGATGCCGAGGTGCAGGACAAGGCCACGCTGCTGCGGGTGCTGACCGTCGACGATTCGTCGGTGGCGCGCAAGCAGGTCAGCCGTTGCCTGCAGACGGTGGGGGTGGACGTGGTGGCGCTCAACGATGGCCGACAGGCGCTCGACTACCTGCGCAAGCTGGTGGAGGAGGGCAAAAAGCCTGAAGAAGAGTTCCTGATGATGATCTCCGACATTGAAATGCCGGAAATGGATGGCTATACGCTTACCGCAGAGATCCGCAGCGATCCGCGCATGCAAAAATTGCACATCTGCCTGCATACTTCGCTGTCCGGGGTATTCAACCAGGCGATGGTCAAGAAGGTCGGGGCGGATGATTTCCTGGCCAAGTTCAAGCCGGACGACCTGGCCCAGCGCGTGGTCGACCGGATCAAGGCAGCGAATTGAAGCAGCCGGGGCATGTTTCCGGCACCAGTGATTTAAAAGAGGCGGCAGTAGTGTCTACGGGTAATTTGGAGTTCGAACAGTTCAGGGTCTTCCTGGAAAAAGCCTGTGGCATCCTGCTGGGCGAGAATAAGCAGTACCTGGTTTCCAGCCGTCTCAACAAGTTGATGGAACAGCAGGGCATCAAGAGCCTGGGCGAGCTGGTGCAGCGGATCCAGACCCAGCCGCGGGGTGGCCTGCGCGAACAGGTGGTGGATGCGATGACCACCAACGAAACCCTGTGGTTTCGCGATACCTACCCGTTCGAAGTGTTGAAGAACAAGGTCATTCCCGAGTTCATCAGGAACAACCCCGGGCAGCGCCTGCGCATGTGGTCGGCGGCTTGCTCCTCGGGGCAGGAGCCGTACTCGATCTCGATGGCCATCGACGAGTTCGAGCGCGGCAACCTGGGCCAGTTGAAGATGGGGGCTCAGATCGTGGCTACCGACCTGTCCGGCTCGATGCTGACCAACTGCAAGACCGGTGAGTACGACAGCCTGGCCATCGCCCGTGGCCTGTCCCAGGAGCGCCTGCAACGTTACTTCGACGCCAAGGGGCCGGGGCGCTGGGCGGTCAAGCCGGCAATCCGTAGCCGCGTCGAGTTCCGCTCGTTCAACCTGCTCGACAGCTATGCGAGCCTGGGCAAGTTCGACATCGTGTTCTGTCGCAATGTGCTGATCTACTTCTCGGCACAGGTGAAGAAGGACATCCTGATGCGTATCCACAGCACCCTGAAGCCTGGGGGCTATCTGTTCCTCGGTGCCTCGGAAGCGCTGAACGGGTTGCCGGACCACTACCAGATGGTCCAGTGCAGCCCGGGGATCATCTACCAGGCCAAGTAAGCGAAAAGGCCGGCAACTCAAGTTGCCGGCCTTTTTGTTTGCCTGCGCCGGCCTCTTCGCGGGCATGCCCGCTCCCACAGGGTCATCACAAGTCTCCAGGCTAGCGCAGTACTTGTGGGAGCGGGCGAGCCCGCGAAGCAGGCAACGCGGTTTGACGTCAATTTTTTGTTTTGCCGCTTTTACCGCCCGGCAATTGCCGCTTTCGCTTCGCCAGGCGGAAGCACTTTGCCGCTTTTCTGGCATCGCGCCATCAGCCTTCAGTGCTACACCCCAGCATTTCCGGGCTTTCGGGAATGTGGCACAGCCCTTGCTATACCTTGCTCAACGAAATTCCGGCCAACCTTCGAAGGTTTTCCCGACATGAGCATCAGTTTCGACAAGGCGCTTGGCATCCACGAAAAGGCACTGGGCTTCCGCGCCCAGCGCGCCGAAGTGCTGGCCAACAACATCGCCAACGCCGATACGCCCAACTACAAGGCGCGTGACATGGACTTCTCCTCGGTGCTCGCCGCCGAGAGCCAGAAGCAGCAAAGCGGCCGCTTCGCCATGGACCGCACCAACAGCCGCCACATCGAGGCCGAGGGCCTGGCAATGGCCGACGATACCCTGCAGTACCGCGTGCCGACCCAGCCATCGATCGACCAGAACACCGTGGACGCCCAGATCGAGCAATCGAACTACACGGAGAACGCCATCGGTTTCCAGGCCAGCTTCACCTTGCTCAACAGTAAATTCAAAGGGCTGGTTTCGGCCCTGCGCGGAGAGTAATTCATGTCCCTTTCCAGTGTTTTCAACATTGCCGGCAGCGGCATGAGCGCGCAGAACACCCGCCTCAACACCGTTGCCTCGAACATCGCCAACGCCGAGACCGTGTCGTCGAGCATCGACCAGACCTACCGTGCGCGCCACCCGGTGTTCGCCACCACCTTCCAGAACGCGCAGAGCGGCGTCAGCCAGTCGCTGTTCGAGGACCAGGGCGAGGCGGGGCAGGGCGTGCAGGTCAAGGGCATCGTCGAAGACCAGAGCAATCTGGAGGCGCGCTACGAGCCGAATCACCCGGCGGCGAACAAGGACGGCTACGTCTATTACCCGAACGTCAACGTGGTCGAGGAGATGGCTGACATGATCTCCGCCAGCCGTGCGTTCCAGACCAACGCCGAGCTGATGAACACCGCCAAGAACATGATGCAGAAAGTGCTGACCCTGGGTCAGTGATAAGGAAGCCGGACCATGGCCATCGATACCTCCACTACCGGTGTCAATCTCAACGACGTCCTCGCGGCGTCCGGTGTCAACACTGGCACCAAGAAGACCACCACCGATACCGCGTCCCAGACCGGCAACAGCACACTGGGCAAAGATGCGTTCCTGCAGTTGCTGGTGACCCAGATGCAGCACCAGAACCCACTCGACCCGCAGGACAACGGCGAGTTCGTGGCCCAGCTGGCCCAGTTCAGCAGCCTGGAAGGCATCACCTCGCTGAACGAGTCGGTCACCAACATCACCAGCGCCATGGCCTCGTCCCAGGCGCTGCAGGCCTCGTCGCTGGTCGGTCGCTCGGTGATCGTGCAGAACGACAAGGCGGTGGTCGATACCGCCGAAAGCTTCAATGGCCAGTTCGTCGTGCCGCAGGCCATCGACGGGGCGAAGATCACCGTCAAGGACAAGGACGGCAACACCGTCAAGACCATCGAAGTGGGTGAGCAGAAGGCCGGCTATGCCGACTTCATCTGGGATGGTACCAACGCGAGCGGCGAGAAGGTCGACCCGGGTACCTATACCTTCACGGCCAGCACCACGGTGGACGGCAAGTCGGTGCAGATGAACACCCTGTTGCCGGCCAAGGTCACCAGCGTCAGCTTCAACACCACGGGCGAGATGGTGCTCAACCTCGCCGGGGTCGGCAAGGTTTCCCTGTCCGACGTACAAACCATCGGAATCTGAGGCCGGAACGGCACAAGGAGCAACAGCATGTCTTTCAATATCGGCCTTAGCGGTCTGTACGCTGCCAACAAGCAGCTGGATGTTACCGGCAACAACATTGCCAACGTCAACACCACCGGTTTCAAGTCGTCGCGTGCCGAGTTCGCCGACGTCTATGCCGGCGCCAACCGCCTGGGCGTGGGCAAGAACCAGGTCGGCAACGGTGTGCGCCTGGCTGCGGTTTCCCAGCAGTTCACCCAGGGTGACGTGAACAACACCGGCAACGTGCTGGACATGGGTATCCAGGGTCAGGGTTACTTCGTGCTGTCGGACAACGGCTCGATGGTCTACACCCGTGCCGGTGCCTTCCAGACCAGCAAGGACAACTATGTCGTTACCTCCGATGGCCTGCGTCTGCAGGGCTATGCCGCTGATGCCAACGGCAATATCAAGAAGGGTGTCCTGACCGACCTGAAGATCGATACATCGGCCCTGGAACCCAAGGCTACCAGCCTGATCGACCAGGGCATCAACCTGAACTCCTCGGCCAAGTCGATCCCGTTGCCGTCGGTTCCGCCCGTTGCCGGTGACATCGTCTTCGACCCGACTGACGAAACGTCGTACACCAAGTCGTTCTCGACCAAGATCTACGACAGCCAGGGCAACGAGCACACCATGGAGCAGTTCTATCGCAAGACCGATACGAACCAGTGGACCATGTACACCCTGGTCGACGGCCGCAACCCGATGGACCCGACCAGCACTGCCCCGCTGACCGGCACCATCGCCTTCAACAGCGATGGCAGCGTCGCCTCGATGGCCACCGACACCACCGGCGTGCCGGCCGGCGCCGAATGGAGCGTGACCAACAACACCTTCACGCTCAAGGGCTGGATCCCGGCTACCCAGGATGCCAGCGGCAACTGGATCGCCAACGGTTCCACCGAGAACACCAGCGGCTTGCGCATGTCGATGAACAGCACCACTTCGTACAACACCGAGACCGCGCGCATGTCGCAGTCCCAGGATGGTTACGCCACCGGTATCCTGTCGAGCCTGAGCATCGACTCCACGGGGGTGATGTTCGCCAGCTTCAGCAACCAGCAGTCGCGCGCCATCGGCCAGGTGGCACTGGCCAGCTTCGCCAACGACCAGGGCCTGCAGCAGATTGGCGGCACCCGCTGGACCGAGACCTACTCCTCGGGCATCCCGGGCATCGATGCGCCGAAGACCGGCACCCTGGGCAGCGTCGAGTCCAACTCGCTGGAAAACTCCAACGTCAACCTGACCCAGGAGCTGGTCGAGTTGATCAAGGCGCAGAGCAACTACCAGGCGAACGCCAAGACCATTTCCACCGAAAGCACCATCATGCAGACCATCATCCAGATGACCTGATGGTCGCTGGCTGAGCGTGTCTGGACGAGCCCCTTTCCCATGAAGGGGTTCGTCGTATTTGCAGGAGGGAATATGAAAAGGCTGGTTGTCGCATTGATTGCCGCTTTCTGCCTGTATCAGGCCCAGGCCGGCACCGCGCCGTGGTGGCGCTGGGAAAGTCAGGCGGATGGCCGGCTGGTGTGCTCGCAATGGCCGCCGGGGGAGGGCTGGAAGAAGTTTGCCGGCCCATTCAGCAATGGCGGATGCCGCGAGCCTTGATTGGCCTGTGTCGGCCTCTTCGCGGGCGCGCCCGCTCCCACAGGGTTTGCACTGATTTCAGAGGCTGTGCTGTACCTGTGGAAGCAACTGTCTTGCTCAGATGTTAAAAGCTGGCGCGATTCCTGTGGGAGCGGGCTTGCCCGCGAAAGGGCCGGTACAGGATTGCCGCGATCGGCAATCCGGCGCCGGATAACCGGCGGCGCCTGAGTGGCAGAACCCCGAAAAAGCCCGTATTCACGGGCTTTTTCAGCATTTGAAAAAGTTGGTTCGGAACTTGCTTTAGAGCCTGCACAGCAACGGCGAGCGGCAAACGATCGTCAGTGCAGCGGAGGATGACTGTGGACAAGATGCTTTACGTGGCCATGACCGGCGCCAGCCAGAACGCGCTGGCGCAGAAGGCCCACGCCAACAACCTGGCGAACGTTTCCACCAATGGTTTCCAGCGCGACCTGGAGCAGGCGCGCTCGATGCCGGTGTTCGGTGACAGCTTTCCGTCGCGGGCGTTTGCCATGACTGAACGCCCGGCTACCGATTTCAGCGAAGGGCCGATGGTCGAGACCGGGCGTGAGCTGGACGTGGCCGTGTCCGGGCAGGGCTTCATTGCCGTGCAGGCGCCGGATGGCAGCGAAGCCTACGTGCGCACCGGCAGCCTGAACATCGACGCCCTCGGCGTGCTGCGTGCCGGCAACGGCATGCCGGTGATCGGCAACGGTGGCCCGATCGCCATTCCGCCTGAGCAGAAGGTTGAAGTGGGTGCCGACGGTACCATCAGCATCCGCTCGATGGGTGAAGACCCGCGGGTGATGGCCGAGGTCGACCGCATCAAGCTGGTCAACCCGGACATCAAGAGCATGACCAAGGGCCTGGACGGGCTGATCCACACCCAGAACGGCCAACCGGCTGCTGCCGACGTCAATGTGCGGGTGGTGTCGGGCTTCCTCGAAGGCAGCAACGTCAACGCCGTTGAAGAAATGACCTCGGTGCTGGCGTTGTCCCGCCAGTTCGAGCTGCACGTAAAAATGATGAACGCGGCCAAGGAAGGCGATGAAGCCATGGCGCGTGTTTTGCAAATCGGCTAACCAACTGTGAACGGGTGCCGTAAAACAGGCGCACGAGGAGAATACTGATGCTTCCGGCTCTTTGGGTCGCTAAAACCGGCCTGTCCGCCCAGGACACCAACCTGACTGTCATTTCCAACAACCTGGCCAACGTCTCGACCACCGGCTTCAAGCGTGATCGTGCCGAGTTCGCTGACCTGCTGTACCAGATCAAGCGTCAGCCAGGCGCGCAGTCGACCCAGGACAGCGAGCTGCCGTCGGGCCTGCAGGTCGGTACCGGTGTGCGCATCGTCGGCACCCAGAAAAACTTCCAGACCGGCAGCCTGCAGACCACCGAGAACCCGCTGGACATGGCGGTCAATGGCCGTGGTTTCTTCCAGGTACTGCAGCCGGACGGCACCGTCTCGTACACCCGTGACGGTACCTTCCACCTGAACTCCGACGGCCAGATCGTCACCGCCCAGGGTTTTGCCCTGGAGCCGGCGATCGTGGTACCGAACGATGCCCAGACCTTCACTGTCGGCCAGGATGGCACCGTGTCGATCACCACCGCCGGCAACCCGGCTGCACAGGTGATCGGTAACCTGCAGACCGCCGACTTCATCAACCCGGCCGGCCTGCAGGCGATCGGCGACAACCTGTTCCTGGAGACCGCCGCCAGCGGCGCGCCACAGGTTGGTACTCCAGGCCTGAACGGCTTCGGCACCACCCTGCAGCAGACCCTGGAAAACTCCAACGTCAGCACCGTGGAAGAGCTGGTGAACATGATCACCACCCAGCGTGCCTACGAGATGAACTCCAAGGTCATCTCCACCGCCGACCAGATGCTGTCGTTCGTGACTCAGCAGCTGTAAAAGCCCAAGTCCAGGTTCTACTCCCGTTACACCGTGAGGTAAGTGTCATGAAGCGTCTGTTGTCTGTATTCGCCCTGGGGGGGGCGGTTGTGCTGGCTGGTTGCGTCGCGCCGACGCCCAAGCCGAACGACCCGTATTACGCGCCGGTTCTGCCGCGTACCCCGCTGCCGGCTGCAGCCAACAACGGTTCGATCTACCAGGCAGGTTTCGAGCAGGGCCTGTACACCGACCGCAAGGCGTTCCGCGTGGGTGACATCATCACCATCACCCTCAACGAACGCACCTCGGCGAGCAAGAACGCAGGTTCCCAGATCCAGAAGAACAGCAAGGCCGACATTGGCCTGACCTCGCTGTTCGGCTCCAACCCGAACACCAACAACCCGTTCGGCAGCGGCGACCTGTCGCTGGAAGCCGGCTACAGCGGTGACCGCACCACCAAGGGCGACAGCAAGGCCACCCAGGGCAACACCCTGACCGGTTCGATCACCGTCACCGTGGCCGAGGTGCTGCCCAACGGCATCATCGCCGTGCGCGGTGAAAAGTGGATGACCCTCAACACCGGTGAAGAGCTGGTGCGTATCGCCGGCCTGATCCGTGCCGACGACATCGCCACCGACAACACCGTGCCGTCCACCCGGGTGGCCGATGCGCGCATCACCTATTCGGGCACCGGTTCGTTCGCCGATGCCAGTCAGCCCGGCTGGCTGGACCGCTTCTTCATGAGCCCGCTTTGGCCCTTCTGAGTACGGATGAACATGTTCAACGTTAGGCAGCTGATAGCCGCGACCCTGATCTTGTCCTGCGCGTTCGGTGCCCATGCCGAACGCCTCAAGGACATTGCCAGCATCTCCGGCGTGCGTTCCAACCAGTTGATCGGCTATGGCCTGGTGGTGGGGCTCAACGGCACGGGTGACCAGACCACCCAGACCCCGTTCACCCTGCAGACCTTCAACAACATGCTGTCGCAGTTCGGCATCAAGGTCCCGGCCGGCTCCGGCAACGTGCAGCTGAAGAACGTCGCGGCGGTGTCGGTGCATGCCGACCTGCCGGCGTTCGCCAAGCCGGGCCAGGTGGTGGATATCACCGTTTCGTCGATCGGCAACTCCAAGAGCCTGCGCGGGGGCAGCCTGCTGATGACTCCGCTCAAGGGGATCGACGGCAACGTCTACGCGATCGCGCAAGGCAACCTGGTGGTCGGCGGCTTCGATGCCGAGGGTCGTGACGGCTCGAAGATCACCGTCAACGTTCCGTCGGCCGGCCGTATTCCTGGCGGTGCCTCGGTCGAACGTGCGGTGCCGAGCGGCTTCAACCAGGGCAACAGCCTGACCCTGAACCTCAACCGCCCTGACTTCACCACCGCCAAGCGCATCGTCGACAAAGTCAACGACCTGCTCGGCCCAGGTGTGGCCCAGGCCGTTGATGGCGGCTCGGTGCGGGTCACCGCGCCGATGGACCCGAGCCAGCGGGTCGACTACCTGTCGATCCTCGAGAATCTCGAGATCGACCCGGGCCAGGCGGTGGCCAAGGTCATCATCAACTCGCGTACCGGTACCATCGTCATCGGCCAGAACGTCAAGGTCTCGCCGGCGGCGGTGACCCACGGCAGCCTGACCGTGACCATCACCGAAGACCCGATCGTCAGCCAGCCGGGGCCGTTCTCCAACGGCCAGACCGCGGTGGTTCCGCGTTCGCGGGTCAATGCCGAGCAGGAAGCCAAGCCGATGTTCAAGTTCGGTCCGGGGACCACGCTGGATGAGATCGTCCGCGCGGTCAACCAGGTCGGCGCGGCACCGGGCGACCTGATGGCCATCCTCGAAGCACTGAAACAGGCCGGCGCCTTGCAGGCCGACCTGATCGTGATCTGAGGACGCCGCGGATGAATTCGAAAAGCCTGGTCTCCAGCCACGCCGACAGCGGTGCCTACACCGACCTCAATCGCCTGAGCTCGCTCAAGCACGGTGATCGCGACAGCGATGCCAACGTGCGCAAGGTAGCCCAGGAGTTCGAGTCGCTGTTCATCAGCGAGATGCTCAAGGCCTCGCGCAAGGCCAGCGATGTGCTGGCCGACGACAACCCGATGAACAGCGAGACGGTCAAGCAGTACCGCGACATGTACGACCAGCAGCTGGCCGTGAGCATGTCCCGCGAGGGTGGCGGTATCGGCCTGCAGGACGTGCTGGTGCGCCAGCTGTCGAAGCACAAGAGCACCCCGGTCAACACCAGCCCGTTCCCACGCGTCGACGGCAGCGCGCCGACGCTGTGGGGCAACAAGGTGGCCGACCCGGTGCAGGCTACCCAGTCCACGGCCACGCGCAACGATGTCGCCGCGCTCAACTCGCGGCGCCTGGCGCTGCCGGGCAAGCTCACCGATCGCCTGCTGGCCGGCATCGTGCCTTCGGCCACCAGCCCGGCCGCAGCCACCCATACCGCCGCCGTGCCGGCCCGTGACGGGCAGCAGGTGGCCAAGGCTATCGCCATCCCGGACAACGGCCTGCGCATCACCGGCCGTGCCGTGGCGCAGCCGCCACTGGCGCCGAAGAAAGCTTTTGCCGACAGCGACGAATTCGTCGCCACCATGCTGCCGATGGCCGAGCAGGCCGCCAAGCGCATTGGTGTCGATCCGCGTTACCTGGTGGCCCAGGCCGCCCTGGAAACCGGTTGGGGCAAGTCGGTGATGCGCAACAGCGATGGCAGCAGCAGCCACAACCTGTTCGGCATCAAGGCCAGCAGTAACTGGCAAGGTGATTCGGCGCGGGCGATCACCAGCGAATTCCGCGACGGCCAGTTCGTCAAGGAGACCGCAGCGTTCCGTTCCTATGACTCGTACCAGGACAGTTTCCACGACCTGGTGAGCCTGTTGCAGAGCAATTCGCGCTATCAAGATGCGGTGAAGTCGGCCGATAACCCAGAACAATTCGTGCGAGAGCTGCAAAAGGCCGGTTACGCCACCGACCCGAACTACGCCAGCAAGATCTCGCAGATCGCAAGACAGATGAAGTCGTACGAGAGCTACGCAATGCTCGGTACCACAACGAAACTTTAAGGGTATGGAACCATGGCGAGTCTGATCAATATTGGTATGTCGGGGCTTGGCGCCGCGCAGTCGGGGATGTACACCCTCGGTAACAACATTGCCAACGCCGATGTCGAGAGCTACTCGCGCCAGCAGAACGTGCAGAAGACCAAGGGCGGCCAGCAGGTCGGCCAGGTGTTCATCGGCAGCGGCACCACCCTGGCCGACGTGCGTCGGGTGTACAACGCGTTCCTCGAGAACCAGCTGCGCACCACCACCTCGCTGAGCAGCGACGCCACCTCGTACCTGAATCAGATCACCCCGCTGGACACCGCCCTGTCGAGCAGCGACACCGGCATCACCGCCGCGCTGCAGAGCTTTTTCACCGCGTTGCAGGACGCCTCGGCCAAACCGACCGAAGATGCCTCGCGCCAGCTGCTGCTGACCAGTGCTCAATCCCTGGCCAAGCGCTTCAATACCCTGTCGTCCCAGTTCAACCAGCAGAACAGCGACATCAATTCCAACATGGCGTCGATCGCCGACAAGGTCAATGCATTGACCAAGTCGATTGCCGACCTCAACGGCCAGATTTCCAAGATGACGGCGGTCAACGGCCAGCCCAACGACCTGCTCGACCAGCGCGATGGCGCGGTGCGCGAGTTGTCGGCGCTGATCGGTGCCGACGTGGTTGAGCAGAAGAACGGCAACTATGACGTCTACCTGAAAAACGGCCAGGCCCTGGTGCTGGGCAACACCACTCAGACCATCGGCGTCGAGCCGAGCGCCACCGACCCGACCCGCATGAGCCTGATCCTCAATCGCGGCTCGACCAAGATGGACATCACCAACAGCACCACAGGTGGTGAGCTGGGCGGCCTGATCCGCTACCGCAAGGAAACCCTCGACCCGGCGATGAATGAGCTTGGCCGTGTGGCTCTGGTGGTGGCCGATGCCATCAACAGCCAGCTGGCGCAGGGGATCGACAAGAATGGCGAGTTTGGTGCGGCGATGTTTGCCGACATCAACAGCGCCGCAGCCATCAGCCAGCGCAGTATCGCCAAGGCGGGCAACAGCGCAGGCTCCGGCAACCTCGATGTCACCATCAAGGACACCGGCAAGCTGACCACCAGCGATTACCAGGTCACCTTCACCAGCGACAAACAGTACACCGTGCGCAAGTTGCCCGATGGTACCGACATGGGCACCTACAGCCTGGACGACGACCCGGCGCCGGTCATCGATGGCTTCAGCCTGGCGCTCAATGGTGGTGCCCTGAGCGCGGGTGACAGCTTCAAGATCACCCCGACGCGCAACGCTGCGGCCAACATCGAAGCGACCCTGACCGATCCCAAGCGCCTGGCCATGGCCGCGCCTTTGAC
This sequence comes from Pseudomonas sp. 382, assembly GCF_002759075.1. Classification (NCBI taxonomy): domain Bacteria; kingdom Pseudomonadati; phylum Pseudomonadota; class Gammaproteobacteria; order Pseudomonadales; family Pseudomonadaceae; genus Pseudomonas; species Pseudomonas sp. 382. The sequence goes on along the minus strand of NZ_PEMX01000004.1, from coordinate 298,465 downwards.
CGGCACCAGTGGTTCGGGCAACAAGGGCACCGGCGCCATCACCCAGCCGACCCTGACTTCCGAGCTGGATATCTACGATGCAGCCCAGCGTGCCGACCTGCAGACCGGCATCAAGTATTCGACGCCGGTCAAGCTGGTGTTCGGTGACGACACTGCCTCGCCGCAGGCGTACACGATGTACGACTCCAAGGGCAATGCCATTGGCAGCGGCACCATTGTGCCGGGCCAGGACAGCAAGCTGCAGTTGTCGGTGCCGATGGTCGATGCCAGTGGCAACCCGATCATGGATGGCGCCACGCAGAAGACCTTCAGCTTCGAGATGACCGTCTCCGGCACACCGAAGAACGGTGACAGCTTCACCGTGGCAATGACCGCGTCGGGTTCGGCCGACAATCGCAACGCCCAATCGGTGCTGGACCTGCAGACCAAGGGTACCGTCGAAGTCGGTGCCGACGGCAAGGGCATCAGCTTCACCGATGCCTATGCCAAGCTGGTGTCAAACGTGGGCGGCAAGGCCGGCCAGGCACAGATGGACAGCGACGCCACCAACGCGCTGCACACCTCGGCCCTGGAAGGGCGCAATGGCTTGTCCGGGGTATCGATCGATGAAGAAACCGGCAACCTGATCAAGTTCCAGCAGTACTACACCGCGTCGTCGCAGATCATCAAGGCGGCCCAGGAAACCTTCGCCACCCTGATCAACAGTCTTTAAGGAGCCGTAGATCGTGAGCGTACGCATCTCTACTTCGCAGTTCTACAACACCACCCAGTCCAACTATCAGAAGAACTTCGCCAATGCGGCGAAGAGCCAGCAGGACGCCAGCGACAATATTCGCGTGCGTTCAGCCAAGGACGACCCGGTGGGCGCCGCGCGTCTGCTGCAGCTTGAGCAGCAACAGAACCTGCTCGCCCAGTACAACGGCAACACCACCAACGTGCGCAATGCCCTGGGCACCGCCGAAAGCACCCTGAACTCGATCGGCACCATCCTGCAGCGGGTCAACGAACTGGCGGTCAGCTCCGGTAACGCCGGTTTCGCCGACGCCGATCGCAAGGCCAACGCCGCCGAGCTGGACTCGCTGGAGCAGCAGCTGTTCAGCCTGATGAACAGCAAGGACGAGAACGGCAAGTACATCTTCTCCGGCTCCAAGGGTGACACCCAGCCCTACGTGCGCAACGCTGATGGTACCTACACCTACCAGGGCGACCAGTCGCAGCTGAAGCTGCAGGTGGGCGACATGCTCAGCCTGGCCGCCAACGAGACCGGCTACGACGCCTTCGAGCAGGCGCTGAACACCAGCCGCAGCCAGACCACGCTGACCGCGCCGGCTACCGATGATGGCCGCGTCAGCCTGTCCAACGGCCAGGTCTCCGGCAGCGCCACCTACAACGACCGTTTCCGCAGTGGCGAGCCTTACAGCATCGAATTCACCAGCAGTACCGAATTCAAGATCACCGACGCCAGCGGCACCGATGTCACCCTTGAGGCGACCCAGGGTGGCAAGTTCGACCCCAACGGCGAAAATACCCAGATCACCTTCCGCGGTGTCGACCTGCGCCTGGAAATCAGCTTCAAGGCCGGTGATTCCGCCGACCCGGATGCGGCGATTGCCGGCCACACCTTCAGCCTTGCCTCCAAGCCTGACCAGATCAGCGGCACTCGCAGCCCGGGCAACGCCTCGTCGGCGCAGATTACCGGCGCCAGCGTGGTCGACCAGGCCGCCTACAAGGCCGCGTTCCCGGAAGGCGCTGTACTCAAGTTCACCAGCGCCACCGATTTCGAGCTGTATGCGGCACCGGTCAGTGCCAACAGCAAGCCGATCTCCACGGGTACATTGAGCGGTTCTACCGCAACGGCCATGGGCGTGCAGTTCGAGCTGTCGGGGGCGCCGAGCGCGGGCGACTCGTTCGCGGTCAAGGTCGACACCCATCAGACTCAGAACATCCTCGACACCATCAGCCAGCTGCGCGCCGCGCTGAACACCCCGATCGACGGTGATCCGGCGGCTGCGCAAACCTTCAAGGCAGCGCTGGACTCGGCCATCGGCAACATCGCCAGCGCCACCAATCAGGTGACTTCGTCGATCGCCTCGATCGGTGGCCGGGGCCAGGCGCTGGACGTGCAGGCCGAGACCAATTCGGCGCTGAGCGCGGAGAACACCAAGACCCAGACGTCGATCCGCGAAAGCGATCCGGCCGAAGTGATGATCCGCCTGACCATGCAGACCAACATGCTGCAAGCCTCGCTGCAGGCATACGCCAAGGTCGCCGGCCTGTCGCTGGTCAACTACATCTGATAACGCTGCGTGCGTAGTCAATCGTGCGCTGTCACCGTCAGGTGCGGCGCACTTTTTTTTGCAAGGTCGTCAACGTGAACGAAAAGCCTCTCGTCAGTATCGTCATCCCCGCCTACAGCTCGCGGTTCTTCGCCATGGCCCTGCAAAGCGCACTGGGCCAGACCTACGATGCACTGGAGGTGCTGGTCTGCGACGACAGCGAAAGCGAGGAGATCGAGGCGATCGTCAACGCCCTCGACGATGAGCCCCGTGTGCGCTATGTGCGCAATGCCCGGCACCTGGGCTTTGTCGGCAACCTGCTGCGCGCCGTCGAGCTGGCCCGTGGCGAGCTGGTCAAGGTGCTGTGCGACGACGACCGGCTGTTCCCGCAATGCGTGGCACATCAGGCCCAGGCCCTGCAGCAGCATGAGGAAGTCGGCCTGGTGCTGTCCCAGCGCGTGCTGTGCGACGAGAACAATTTCATCCTGCCGATGCGCATTGCCAATGCGCGCTTCGCCAACGTCGACAGCCTGTTCAAGGGCGAAGACATGTTGGCGATGCTCGACGGCCGGCCGGTGAACTTCCTCGGCAACTTCTCGGCCGCGCTGATGCGCCGCGAGCAGGCCCTGCAGTGGCTGCAGGCACTGACCGGCGATGGCCTGAGCTTTGTCGCGCTGCTTGACCTGGCGCTGTTCGCCTGCCTGATGCGCCGTGGCAACATGATCATGCTCAGCGAGCCCGGCCTGATCGAGCGCCTGCATCCGCAGCGCCTGAGCAAGCAGGATGCGGTGGTGCAAGGGGCGCCGCAGGAGTGGCGCTGGATGATGCAGATGCTCGCCGCACGCAGCGGTGAAGCGGCACCGGCCAGCGGCTGGGTGCGCTATGTACCGCTGACCGAGGCGCAGGAGCAGCCGCGCCAGTGGCAGGAACTATGCGTGGCGCGGATCATCAGCAACTGGCAGACCCGCCTGGGCGGCCGGGTCGGCAGTGACTGCGAGAGCTATGCCGAGCTGTACCAGCAATGGCTGGCGGCGCGCCGCTTCAGTGACGTGCAGCGCGGCCTGCTGCCGCAGGCGATCGCCGCCTGGCCGCAGCAGCCGCGCATCGTGCCGCTGGTGCTGGATGTCGCAGGCGATGCCGGGGCGCTGGAGCAGACCCTGCAAAGCCTGGCACGGCAGCTGTACCCGGTGCATGCCTGCGTGGTCCTGAGCGATGCCGCGCCCGTCAGCACGCTAGCGCTGGTGCAGCAACCGCTGCAGGCCGACTGGCCGCAGCAGCTCAACCAGCTGCTGGCTTCGCTGCAGGATGCCGACTGGGTCTACCTGCTGCGCGCTGGCGACCGCCTGAGCGAGTCGGCCACGTTGCTGCTGGCCGAGCGTGCGGCCGTGTTCCCGAGCCTGGCCTGTGCCTACAGTGACGAAGGGGCCTGGCTGGATGGCTTGCCGGGTGAGCCGGTCTTCAAGCCGGACTTCAACCTCGACCTGCTGCGCAGCTACCCCTACGTTGGCCGTACCCTGGCCTTTGCCCGCGAGGCGATCGTCGACCTGGGCGGCTTCGATGCCGGCTTCACCGAGCTGGCACCGCATGACCTGCTCTGGCGCCTGGTCGAGACCCGCGGCCCGCAGGTCATCGAACATATTGCCGAAATCCAGGTGCAGTCGAGCTTGAGCTTTGCGCAGTGGTTGTCGCTGCCTGAGGTGATCGCCCAGAGCGAGGCGGTGCTTGCCGCACACCTGCGGCGCCTGGGTGTGGCGCACAGCATCCGGCACGACGACCTGGCGCTGCTCAATCGCGTCCACTACCTGCACGGCGACACCCCTTTGACCTCGATCATCGTCCCGGTGGGCCGCGACCTGGCCAGCTTGCAGTCGTGTGTCGAAGGCCTGATCGAGCGTACCGCCCAGGGGCGATACGAAGTGCTCATGGTGGCGGGGGCTGCCGCCGAGGGTGACATGGCAGCCTGGCTGCAGGCCATGGACGAGCTGGGTGCCGACATGCTGCGAGTGATCCGCAGCCCTGGCGACTCCCGCATCCAGTTGATTGACGCTGCCGCCGCGCAGGCGCGTGGTGACTACCTGCTGTTGCTCGACCCTGGCGTGCAGGTGCTCGACGGCCATTGGCTGGACGAGATGCTGCAGCACGCTCAGCGCCCGGAAGTGGCGGTGGTCGGTGCCCGGCTGGTCGATGGCCAGGGGCGGGTGGTCGAGGCGGGCTGGGTGCTGGGGGCGTCCAGCGTGGCCGGCCCGGCGTTTGCCGGCGAGGATATGCAGTCGCGCGGCTACCTGCAGCGTTTGCAGGTGGTACAGAACTGGAGCGCCGTCGGCGGTGCCTGCCTGATGGTGCGCAAGCGCGTCTTCGACGACCTCGGTGGCTTGGCTGCGCAGCCGCTCGGCCAGGGCATGGCTGAGCTCGACCTGTGCCTGCGTGCCGGCGCCCAGGGCTATCTGGTGGTGGGCACGCCGTATGCCACCCTGCTCAAGCGCGAGGTGCCGGCCGAGTCCGACGGTCTCGACCGGCAAGTGCTGCTGGAACAGCAACAGGTGTTCTGCGAGCGCTGGCTGAGCAAGGTGATCCGTGACCCGGCCTACAACCCGAACCTTGGGCTGGCTGCCGCCGACTTCAGCCTCGAACCGAGCCTGCGCGGCAGCTGGAGTCCGCTGTGCGCCCGTGCCCTGCCGTCGGTGCTGGGCTTGCCGATCAACGACAGCGCCGTTGGCCACTACCGTGTCGAGCAGCCGTTCAAGCAGCTGGAAGCGGCCGGGCGCGTGGTCGGACGGGTGGTCTACGAATCGCCGACCGTGGTCCAGTTGGCACGCATGGACCCGGATGTGATCATTCTGCAATTGCGGCACAACGATGACTCGGTCCGCGACATCGAGCGCATCGCCCGTTTTTCCAATGCCCGACGCATCTTCGAGATCGACGACTACGTGCTCAGCGCGCCGAAGAAGAACACCCATGCGCGCAACAAACCGGCCGACATCGAGCAGCACCTGCGCCGCGGCATCAGCCTGTGCGACCGTGTCGTGGTGACCACCCAGGCGCTCGCCAACGCGCTGTCGGACATGCACCACGACATCCGCGTGGTACCGAACATGCTCGCCCCGCACCTGTGGACGCAGCTGCCGCCCAGTCGCCGGGGCACCTCCAGCAAGCCGCGGGTGGGCTGGGGAGGGGGCACCAGCCACAGTGGCGACCTGGAAATCATCGCCGATGTGGTGCGCGAGCTGGCCGACGAGGTGGAGTGGGTATTCTTCGGTATGTGCCCGGATGTGCTCAGGCCGTATATCCACGAATACCACCCGGGCGTTCCGCTGGCGCTTTACCCGGCCAAGCTGGCCAGCCTCAACCTCGACCTGGCCCTGGCGCCGCTGGAATTCCACATCTTCAACGACTGCAAGAGCAATCTGCGCTTGCTGGAATACGGCGCCTGTGGCTATCCGACCATCTGCACCGACACCGAGGCCTACCGTGGCTACCTGCCCTGCACGCGGGTCTATGGCAATGGCACCGAGGAATGGCTGCGGGCGATCCGTTCGCACCTGGCCGACCCGGTAGCCAGCTACCGCATGGGTGACGAGCTGCGCGAGGCGGTGATGCGCGACTTCGTGTTGCGCGACGACAACCTGCGCCATTGGGAATGGGGCTGGTTGGCCGACTGAGATCCATCTCGAACAATCCGCAAACCCTGTGGGAGCGGGTTCACCCGCGAACACCGGCAAAGGCGGTGCCAGGCATCGCGTAGGCTGATTCGCGGGTAAACCCGCTCCCACAGAAATTGCGTTTCGCCTGGAGCCAGATTGGCGCATTTCCTGCAGTAGCCCTCGATATCGCCATAAATCCTTCGCCCTGGCGGTGCCGGCGGCGCGAAGTACATGAGGAAATCGATGAAGGCAGTCATTCTGGCGGGTGGGCTCGGCACGCGGATCAGCGAAGAGTCGCATCTGAAGCCCAAACCGATGATCGAAATCGGTGGCAAGCCAATTCTTTGGCACATCATGAAGCAGTATTCGGCGCACGGTATCCACGACTTCGTGATCTGCCTGGGCTACAAGGGCTACGCGATCAAGGATTTCTTCGCCAACTACTTCCTGCACACCTCCGACGTCACCTTCGACATGCGCGCCAACCGCATGGATGTCCATCAGAACTACAGCGAGCCATGGCGCGTGACACTGGTCGACACCGGCGAGGAAACCATGACCGGCGGCCGGCTGCGCCGTGCGGCCCGTTACCTGGAAGGTGAAAAGGCGTTCTGCTTCACCTACGGCGACGGGGTTTCCGACATCGACATCAGTGCGCTGGTCGACTTCCACCATGCCCACGGCCGGTTCGCCACGGTCACCGCCGTACAGCCGCCGGGGCGTTATGGCGCCCTGCAGCGCGACGGCGACCAGGTGCTGGGCTTTACCGAAAAACCACGCGGCGATGGCGGCTGGATCAACGGCGGGTTCTTCGTGCTGTCCCCTGAGGTGCTGCCCTATATCGACGGCGACACCACCTCCTGGGAAGCCGAGCCGCTTTCGCGGTTGGCCAGCGAGGGGCAATTGCATGCCTTCGCCCATGAAGGTTTCTGGCATCCGATGGACACCCTGCGCGACAAGAATCACCTCGAACAGCTGTGGAGCAGCGGGGAGGCACCATGGAAGCAGTGGGCCTGAGCCCTGCGTTCTGGGCTGGCAAGCGCGTCCTGGTCACGGGCCACACCGGTTTCAAGGGCAGCTGGCTGGTGCTCTGGCTGCAGAGCCTGGGTGCCAAGGTGACCGGCTTCGCCCTGGATCCGGCGACCGAGCCGAGCCTGTTCGAACTGGCCCGGGTCGGCGAGGGCATCGATGACCGCCGTGGCGACGTACGTGATCTTGGCGTATTGCTGGAACTGATCGCCGAGGTGCAGCCGGAAATCGTCCTGCACCTGGCGGCCCAGCCGCTGGTCCGGGAGGGCTACCGGGACCCGCTGGGGACTTACTCCACCAATGTCATAGGCACCCTCAACCTGCTGGAGGCGATCCGCCAGGTCGGGGGCGTGCGTGCCTGTGTGGTGGTCACCACCGACAAGGTCTACGCCAACCAGGAATGGGCCTGGCCCTATCGCGAGAACGAAGCGTTGGGCGGGCATGACCCCTATAGCAGCAGCAAGGCCTGCTGCGAGCTGCTGGCCCAGTCCTACGCGGCATCGTTCTTTCCACTCGATAAGCATGCCGAGCACGGCCTGAGTCTGGCCACCGCCCGCGCCGGCAATGTGCTGGGCGGGGGCGACTTTTCCCCTGAACGGCTGATCCCGGATGTGCTCAAGGCGTGGTCAGCGGGGGAGCCGGTGACGCTGCGCCTGCCCCAGGCGGTACGCCCCTGGCAGCACGCCCTGGAGCCGCTGGCTGGCTACCTGGCGCTGGCGGCTGGCCTGTATCAGCAAGGCCCGCGCTTTGCCGGCGCGTGGAATTTCGGCCCCGGTGACGACGACATGTGCAGTGTCGGCGAGGTCGTCCAGTTGCTCGCCGGGCAATGGCCGCAGGCGCCGGGGGTGGAACTGCAGAAAAGCGAGATGCACGAAGCCGGGCTGCTGCGCCTGGACAGCTCGCGCGCACGCCAACTGCTTGGCTGGCGCCCGCGCTGGACACTCGGCGAATGCCTGGAGCAAACCCTGAACTGGCACCTGGCCTGGCGCAAGGGCATGGACATGCGCGCGGTCTGCCTGACCCAGCTGAGCCTTTACCAGGAGTCGCTGTGAGTCAGTACAGCTTGCATGCCTTGCCGCTGTCGGGCCTTGCCCGTATCGAGCACCGCCGCGCTGAAGACGCCCGTGGCGCCTTCTCGCGGTTGTACTGCGAAGACAGCCTGGAGCGCTTCGGCGCGCCGTTCCACATCCGCCAGATCAACCGTTCGCTGACTCGCCAGCGTGGCAGTGTGCGTGGCCTGCACTACCAGGCCGGACCGCAGCCGGAAAGCAAGTACATCACCTGCATGCGCGGTGAGGTATGGGACGTGGTAGTCGACCTGCGCGCCGATTCGCCGACGTTCCTGCACTGGCACGCCGAGCATCTGCAGGCCGGCGACGCGAGCAGCCTGCTGGTGCCGGCAGGCTTCGCCCACGGCTTCCAGGCCCTGAGCGACGATGCCGAGCTGCTGTACCTGCACAGCGCCGACTATGCCCCCGAGCATGAGGGCGGGCTGTCGGTGTTCGACCCGCGCCTGGCGATCGCCTGGCCGTTGCCCGTGATCAACCTCTCGGCCCGGGATGAGCTGCATCCTTGGCTGGACGACTGCTTTACCGGAGTGACCGTATGAATTGCCGTGGTTGTGGCAGCGCCTTGCACCTGCCGTTGATCGACCTGGGAACCTCGCCGCCTTCGAACGCCTACCTGCGTCCCGAGCAACTGGCCGAGGCTGAACAGTGGGTGCCGCTGAAGGTGGCGGTGTGCGAACAGTGCTGGCTGGTGCAGACCGAAGACTACACGCGCGCCGAGCAGCTGTTCGACGCCGATTATGCTTACTTCAGCTCCTACTCCAGTTCCTGGCTGGCGCATGCCGAAACCTACGTGGCAGGCATGGTCGAGCGCTTCGCGCTGGGCCAGGATAGCCGCGTGGTCGAGATCGCTGCCAATGACGGTTATCTGCTGCAGTACGTGGCGGCACGTGGCATCCCGTGCCTGGGCGTCGAGCCGACCCGCAGCACCGCTGCGGCGGCGCGGGCCAAGGGCCTGGAGATCCGTGAAGTGTTCTTTGGCCGTGAGGTGGCCGCGCAGCTGGCCGCCGAAGGCTGGAGCGCCGACCTGATGGCGGCCAACAACGTGCTCGCCCATGTGCCGGACATCAACGATTTCCTCGGGGGCTTCGCGACCTTGCTCAAGCCAGCCGGCGTCGCCACCTTCGAATTCCCCCACCTGCTGTCGCTGATTGCCGAACACCAGTTCGACACCCTGTACCACGAGCATTACTCCTACCTGTCCCTGACCGCTGTGCAGGGCCTTTGCCAGCGCAATGGCCTGGAGATTTTCGACGTGCAGGAACTGCCCACTCATGGCGGTTCGCTGCGGGTATTCGTGCAGCGCGCCGACGGCCAGCGCCGGCCTGCGCAAGCGGCCGTCGCCAGCCTGCTGGCCCTGGAAGAGGATGTGGGCGTGCGCAGCGCCGGGTTCTATTCGAGCCTGGCGCCGGCCGCCGAGCGCATAAAGCTGCAGCTGTTGCGATTCCTGCTCGATGCCAAGGCCGCAGGCAAGCGTGTGGTCGGCTATGGGGCGGCCGCCAAGGGTAACACCTTGCTCAACTATGCCGGCGTCAAGGCTGACCTGCTGGCTTGGGTGGCCGATGCCAACCCGCACAAACAGGGCAAGTTCCTGCCGGGCAGCCGTATACCCGTGGTGGCGCCGGCGCGCCTGGCCGAGGAGCAGCCGGACTATGTGCTGGTGCTGCCGTGGAACCTGCTGCGCGAGGTCAGCGAGCAGCAGGCCGGCATCCGCGAGTGGGGCGGCAAGTTCGTGATCGCCGTGCCTGAGCTGACCGTGCTATGACCGGTCTGCATGTGCTGGTGACAGGCGCCACCGGGTTCGTTGGCCGCCACCTGGTTACCGAACTGCTGGCCCGTGGCTGCCGGGTGCGCGCCATTGCCCGCGACGTGCAGCGCGCACGCAGCATGCCGTGGTTCGACCAGGTGCAGTTCGTCGCCGGCGACCTGCACCAGGCCGATGCCGAGCAGGTGGGGCGCTGGGTCGAGGGCATCGATGCGCTTGCCCACCTGGCCTGGCCAGGGTTGCCCAACTATCAGGCGTTGTTCCATCTGGAGCAGAACCTGATGGCCGACTACCGCTTCATCAAGGACGCGGTCGAAGCTGGCGTGCGCCAGGTGCTGGTCACCGGCACCTGCTTCGAGTACGGCATGCAGAATGGCCCGCTGGACGAGCAGTGCCCGGCTCGCCCGGGCAATCCCTACGGGCTGGCCAAGCACAGCCTGCATCAGTTCCTCCAGGCGTTGCAGTTGCACACGCCGTTTGTTCTGCAATGGGCGCGGCTGTTCTACCTGCATGGCCAGGGGCAGAACCCCAACAGCCTGCTGGCCGCCCTCGACCGTGCCATCGACAGCGGTGCGACGGCCTTCGACATGTCTGCCGGCGAGCAGCTGCGCGATTTCCAGCCCGTCACCGAGGCCGCGCGGCAGCTGGCCGGGCTGCTGCACTGCCGGGCGTTCTCCGGCGTGGTCAACTGTGCCAGCGGCCAGCCGCGGGCGGTGCGCAGCCTGGTCGAGCAGCGCCTGCGCGAGCGCGGCGCCAAGGTGGCGCTCAACCTCGGCCATTACCCCTATCCAAGCCACGAGCCGATGGCGTTCTGGGCCGTGACCGAGCGACTCACGCAACTGCTGGCTGCCCAAGGAGAACCTGATGGCCTATGAACTGTATCGTGCGGTCGGCCTGCCCGTACTGCAGAATCGCACCTTCGCCGATGCCGCCAGCGCGCAGGCATCCGCCAGCGGCGATCTGTGCCTGGTTCAGGACGAGCGTACCGGTCTGGTCTACAACCAGGCCTTCGACGCCTCCCTGCTCAGCTACGACAGCGACTACCAGAACGAACAGGCCCTGTCGCCGGCGTTCCAGCGTCACCTGGACGCGGTGGAGGGCCTGGTGGCCCGGCACTTCGCCGGTCAGCGCCTGATCGAGGTGGGGTGTGGCAAGGGCTACTTTCTCGAACTACTGCGCCAGCGTGGCCACCAGGTGACCGGCATCGACCCGGCCTACGAGGGCGACAACCCGGACGTGATCAAGGCGCCGTTCACCCGCGCCCTGGGGCTGGCCGCCGATGCGGTGGTGCTGCGTCACGTGCTGGAGCATATCGCCGACCCGCTGGCCTTCCTCGGCGCTATCGCCGACGCCAACCAGGGCGGGCTGATCTACATCGAAGTGCCATGCCTGGACTGGATCCTCGAGCACCGTGCCTGGTTCGACCTGTTCTACGAGCACGTCAACTACTTCCGCCTGGACGACCTGCGCCGCTGCTTCGGCAAGGTGCTGGAATCCGGGCACCTGTTCAACGGCCAGTACCTGTACATCGTCGCCGACCTGGCCAGCCTGCGCGAGCCAGCCTTCGATGGCCGGCGCCTGCAACTGCCGTCTGGTTTCAGCGCCAGCCTCGAACGTGGCCAGGCCCTGGTGCGCGAACACGCCGGGCGCGGCGCGGCGATCTGGGGCGCCTCGTCCAAAGGGGTGATCTATTCGCTGTACCTGCAGCGCGCTGGCGTGCAGGTCGACCATGTGATCGATATCAACCCGGCCAAGCAAGGCCGCTATCTGCCGCTGAGCGGCCTGCGCGTGTCCTCGCCTGAAGAAGCGCTGGCCAGCATGCCCGATGGTGCGCAGGTGTTCGTGATGAATTCCAACTACCTGGACGAGATCCGCCGTGACACCGGCAACCGTTTCGTCTACCACGCGGTCGATGACGCCGCGTTCCAATGACCTTTGCAGAGACCGCCTCCATGACTGATACCAACGTCCACCAGGCCTTCGTCGCCGAGTGCAACGAGCAGATCGCCGCCCAGGGCCAGGACCAGAAGCTCCAGGGCCTGGCACGCGACCTGTTCAACGAATCGGCCAAGCACAAGTACAGCTACCACTTCTCGTGGATGGGCCGGCCGATCATCCAGCTGCCGCAGGACATGGTCGCCATGCAGGAACTGGTGTGGCGCATCAAGCCGGACCTGATCATCGAGTGCGGCATCGCCCACGGCGGTTCGATCATCTACTACGCCTCGCTGCTGCAGCTGCTGGGCCATGGTGAGGTGCTCGGCATCGACGTCGACATCCGTCCGCACAACCGCAAGGCCATCGAGGAGCACCCGATGGCGCACCGCATCAGCATGCTCGAAGGCTCGAGCATCGCGCCGCAGATGGTCGCCAAGGTGCGCCAGTTGGCCGAAGGCAAGAAGGTCATCGTCGTGCTCGACTCCAACCATACCCACCAGCACGTGCTCGACGAGCTGCGGGCCTATGCGCCGTTGGTATCGGTGGACAGCTATTGCGTGGTAATGGATACCGTGGTCGAGGACATGCCGGCCGACTTCTTCCCGGACCGCCCCTGGGGCCATGGCGACAACCCCAAGACTGCCGTGTGGCAATACCTGAAAGAGAACAGCGACTTCGAGATCGACCGCCAGGTGCAGGACAAGCTGTTGCTGACCGTCGCGCCGGACGGCTATCTGCGCCGCGTGCGCTGATTCTTCCTCAAGGTCCCCAGGAACACCCTTATGCAGCTTGAAAAGAACACGCCCATCGACAGCGGCCTGCGCGAGCGCTTCACGCTGGTGTTGATCACCCATAACCGCCCGGCGTTCCTGCGCCGGACCTTGCATTACTACCGCGACTTCCCGGCGAGCATCCTGGTGCTCGACTCGTCGAACCAGGCCGATGCCACGCTGCAGGCGGACTACCCGCAGGTGGATTACCGCCACCTGCCGCAGTACACCTACCGCGGCCTGCAGGAAAAGCTCAGCTATGGCGTGAACGAAGTGCGCACGCCGTTCATGACCTTTGCCGCGGACGACGATTTCCTGTTGTTCGATGCCATGGCGCAGTCGGTGGAGTTTCTGACGCAGAATCCGGACTACGGCGTCTGCCATGGTTACGGCATGATGTACGTGGCGCACGGTACCGAGGTGCATTTCTATCGTCGGGACAAGCGTGTGCAGGAGGATTATTGCAGCGACGATCCGGCCCAGCGCCTGGTCGAGTTCATGGGCCAGTTCCTGCCACCGTTCTACGCGGTCACCCGTACCGACCTGCTGCAGCAGTGGTATGCGCTGTTGCCGCCGGGCACCAGCTTCGAATGGCAGGAGATTGGCCACACCTTCTATCTGCTGGCCAACGCCAAGGCGCGCATCCTGCCGATCCCCTACGCGGTGCGGGAGGCCAACCTGGGCGGCTCGGACCACAACACCAATGTGCTCACCGTGCTGGCCAACCGCGATGAGCGCAGCTGCCAGGAGCGCGAGCAGTTTGCCGAATTCCTCGCCTCGGTTCCCAGTGCAATCGGCGCGCTGGGCGTCGAACAGGCCAGGCAGGTGGCCCTGGCCGGTTTCCAGGCCATGAGCGAAGGCCTGCTCAGCGGCCGTGCCCTGCACGGTTGCATGATCGTCACCTCGCGCTGGCATGTGCCGAGCCCTGAGCCGCAGCGGATCTTCGGCAAGCAGCAGTTCGTCGAGATGCCGTTCTACAACCAGCCAATGTTCGACCTGCTGGCAGAGCTGGAATTTCTTATCCATGCCATGCCGTGCGGGCGCCTGCAGTTGCGTGAGCTGGAGGCCATTCTGGTGCGCCAGCAGGCGCTGCTGCAGGTCAACGACAATGACAACGACCGCACGCTGCGCGCACGGCTCTGGCAGGCGCTGGCGCTGAGCCCGTTCAACCGGGTGGTGGTGCAGCGTCTGCTGGCCTCGCTCGAGGCCGCCGGTGACGAGGCCGAGGCCGCGCCCTTGCGCCCTTGGCTGGCGCGTCTGGAGGCCCTGCCGAGCTACGACAGCCAGGCGTTGCTCGATGCGCTGCCGTCCGGCCAGCTGCTGACCTGGCTGGCGGCACGTGCCCCGGATGGCATTCAGCTGAACCTGGCCAGGCAACGCCTGGCCGCCGCCAACGGCGGGCCGAGCTTCGGCATCGTGCTGCTCGACCTGGAGGCGCAGATGGACAAGCTGCAGGCTACTTTCGACAGCCTGATGGCCGGGCCATGCCGTAATTTCAAGGTCGTGGTGCTGACCAGCGGCGACCTGCCGATGGCCACCCATGCAGGGCAGACCGTGCATTTCGTCAAGGCCGACGGCAAGGATCACGTGCGCATCATCAACCAGGCGGTTGCCGAGCTGGGCAGCGACTGGGTCATCCTCGCCGAGGCCGGCGATCGCTTTACCGCCAGCGGGCTGCTGCGAGCCAGCCTGGAGCTGCTGGAGGTGGAGGGTATTCGTGCGGTGGCCATGGATGAGGTGCAGGTACAGGCCGATGGCCGCCTGCGCGAAGTGCTGCGCCCGGGTACCAGCCTCGACCTGTTGCAGAGCGTGCCAGGGGCGATGGCGCGGCACTGGCTGCTGCGTCGTGATCTGGTGCTGGCCGCCGGCGGGTTCGACAGCCAGTATCCATTGGCACTGGAGTTCGACCTGCTGCTGCGTCTGATCGGCGATAAGGGCCTTGCCGGCCTGGCGCACCTTGCCGAACCGCTGCTGATCTGCGCCGCGCCAAGCGCCGACAGCCAGGACCAGGAGCGCGCGGTGCTGACCCGGCGCCTGGCCGAGCGCGGCTATACCGCCACCGTCGGCTCGGTGCATCCGGGCACTCACCAGATCGACTACCGTCATCCTGAGCGCCCTGTGGTGTCGGTGCTGTTGTACTGCCAGGACAATGCCGATGAGCTGCAGCGCTGCCTGGTCAGCGTCCTGCAGCGCACCCGTTACCAGAACCACGAGATAGTCATTGCCGACAACGCCAGCCAATCGCCACCGCTGCGCGAGTGGCTGGCCAGCCTGGCGGCCGCTGGCAGCCGCGTGCGGGTGGTCCGCAGCGAACAGCCGCTGGCGCCTGTGGCCATGCTCAACCTCGCCAGCCGTGAGGCCCGGGGCGAGTACCTGGTCCTGCTCGACAGCGCGGCCGAGGTGCTCAACGCCAATTGGCTGGAAGGCCTGCTAAACCAGGCTCAGCGCCCCGAGGTCGGGGTGGTCGGCGGCAAGCTGCTGGGGGCCGATGGCAAGGTGGTCGAGGCCGGGCTGGTGCTGGCGGGACAGGCGGGCATCCGCCCGGCGTTCCAGGGCGCGGCCAAGGATGCGCCGGGTTACTTGCAACGCCTGCAGGTGGAGCACAACGTGGCGGCGGTCTCCGGCTGCCTGATGGTGCGCACGCAGGTGCTGCACGCTCTGGGTGGCCTGGATGAGCAGCTGGCCACCCTCCGCGCCGCGCAGGTGGACCTGTGCCTGCAGGTTGCCGGGGCGGGTCTGCTGGTGGTCTGGACCCCGCAGGCTCAGGTGGTGCGCCATGGTGACGTGGAGCAACTGGTGGCCCCGGCGCATGCGCATGATCCGTTCTATAACGCCGCCCACAGCCGCTGCGCGGCGTTGTTCACCCTGGATCCGCACAGCCGGGTGGAGTGGCAGGCGCTGTGCAGCTGAACGCTGCCTGCTGAGCGATGAACGCCATGGGCGCCCCCGCGCCCATGGCGTTTTCGTTTGCATCAGCCAGGCGCTTTGCCCATTCGACAAAAAGAGCGTGACTTGAGAGTCAGAACGCGCATCTTCACTGTATATTGTCGAAACCGGGAACCGCCGCGTCGCCCCCGGACAAACCGCCAAGGATCGGATCAACCGTATCGCTTGGCGTTTTGCCGTTCGGCCCAGGCGGGTATTTCGCTGTTACTGAATTGGGAAGCCATATGATTGGCATTAAAAGCATCGCCAGTTACGTGCCGGTCGAAGGCGTGGACAACTACGCCCAAGGCGCGAAATTCGGCAAGGACCAGGATTTCATCTTTGGCAAGATCGGTTCGACCTTCTTGCCACGCAAGGAAGCCGCGCAGGAAACCTCCGACCTCTGCGTAGAGGCCGTGAACAACCTGTTCGCCGCCAATCCGTCGCTGGACCCGGCAAGCATCGATGCGGTGATCGTGGTCACCCAGAACGGGGATGCCGAAGGGCTGCCGCACACTGCGGCGATCGTCCAGCACAAGCTGGGCCTGTCGACGGCCGTCGCCGCTTTCGATATCTCCCTGGGTTGCTCGGGCTACGTGTATGGCTTGTATGCCATGAAGGGCTTCATGGAAGCCGCTGGCCTGAAGAACGGCCTGCTGATCACCGCCGACCCCTATTCGAAGATCGTCGACCCCGAAGACCGCAACACCACCATGCTGTTCGGTGATGCCGCCACCGCCACCTGGATGGGCGAGGGCGCAGCCTGGCAACTGGGCAAGTCGCTGTTCGGCAGCGACGGTGGTGGTGCCGAGCATCTGCGTACCACCGATGGCAAGTTCTTCATGAATGGTCGCCAGGTCTACAACTTCGCCCTGGTCAAGGTGCCGGCGCACCTGCAGCAACTGCTCGAAACCAGCGAGCTGCAGGCCGGCGACATCGACCTGTACTGCCTGCATCAGGGCAGCGCGGCGATCGTCGATGCGGTGTCGGCGCGCTTCATCGAAGGCGAGCACAAGCAGAAGTTCGTCAAGGACATGGTCGAGACCGGCAATACCGTGTCGTCGAGCATTCCGCTGCTGCTGGAAAAGCACGTGCTCGGCTCCCAGCACAAGCGCGTGGCCCTGAGCGGTTTCGGCGTCGGTCTGTCCTGGGGCTCGGCAATCATCGAGCGCCGCGATTGAGCGAACAGTGCTGAAGCAGACGCCGCCGTTTCCAGGCGGCGTTTTCTTTTCTGCGTGGCTGCCGCCAGTGCCTGCATTCTGGCGTCAAGACCTTGATTTCATTGAGCTGGCAGGATGCCAGCAAATTTTTTCGAAAATCCGCTAAAGAAACCCGCCCTGACGAAGATAACTATTACGAAGGTTCTCTGTGCCACACCCGGCGAATTGCCAAGGCCGGAAGCCGTAGTACCCAATCCAACGAGGAATTCGTCATGGCTTTGACCGTTAACACCAACACCACCTCTCTGGGCGTTCAGAAAAACCTGAACCGTGCTTCCGATGCTCTGAGCACCTCGATGACCCGTCTGTCTTCCGGCCTGAAAATCAACAGCGCCAAAGACGACGCCGCCGGCCTGCAGATCGCTACCCGTATGACCTCGCAGATCCGCGGTCAGACCATGGCAATCAAAAACGCCAACGACGGTATCTCGGTTGCCCAGACCGCTGAAGGCGCGATGCAAGAGCAGACCAACATCCTGCAGCGTATGCGTGAACTGGCCGTCCAGTCGCGTAACGACACCAACAGCAAGGACGACCGCGACGCTCTGAACAAAGAGTTCGCCCAGATGTCCGACGAACTGAGCCGTATCGCCAAGTCCACCCAGCTGAACGGCAAGAACCTGCTGGACGGCAGCGCTGGCGTACTGACCTTCCAGGTCGGTTCCAACTCCGGTGCCAACAACCAGATCAGCATCCGTCTGGACAGCGGTTTCGATGCCCAGACCCTGAGCGTCGACTCGGCCGCCATCGCCATCACCGGTTCGACCAGCGCCGAAGCTGAAGCCAGCATGAACGCTGCGCTGGACGCGATCGACAAGGCTCTGCAGACCATCAACACCACCCGTGCCGACCTGGGTGCTTCGCAGAACCGTCTGACCTCTACCGTCAACAACCTGCAGAACATCAACGAGAACGCCGAAGCCGCTCGTAGCCGTGTTCAGGACACCGACTTCGCTGCCGAAACTGCTCAGCTGACCAAGCAGCAGACCCTGCAGCAAGCTTCGACTTCGGTTCTGGCCCAGGCCAACCAGCTGCCTTCCGCTGTACTGAAACTGCTTCAGTAATCGCTGATGGCGACCGGCGGGGGAGTGCACGTTGAGGCGCTTCCCCGCCTTTTCATTGCGAGGTGGTAAGTCATGGACATGAGCGTCAAGCTGAACCTGTCCTACCCGACTGCTCGTCCGGCCGAACCGGCCGCCGACAAGCCGGTTGCCCGCACGGCTGAAGCGCCGCGTGGCAGTGGTATGCTGGAGGACAAGGCAGTCACGGCTGCCGAGCAGGCACACGATGCCGAAAAGGTGAAAAACGCCGTTTCGGAAATCGAGAAGTTTCTCAGTTCGACCCGACGCAACCTGGAGTTCTCCACTGATGAGGAATCCGGCAAGATCGTGGTCAAAGTCATCGCCAGCGAGACTGGAGAGCTGATTCGCCAGTTGCCTTCGGAAGAGGCCCTGCGAATCGCCCACAGCCTGAGCGATGTAAACAGTCTTTTGTTCGACGCCAAGGCCTGACCGGCGGCGAATGCCGGAAGGCGAGATTCATGTCAGTCTTGCAGGAGCAGGACTGACGCTTCGAAAAGAGGGATAACGTTATGGCGAGCACACTCGTTTCCAGTATCGGTCAAGGTACTGGTCTGAACATCACTGACATGGTCAATGCATTGGTCACCGCTGATACTGCCGCCAAAAAGGCGCAGATCACCCGGCAGACCAGCAACAACTCGGCCATGATCTCGGGTGTGGGCTCGCTGCGCAGTGCCCTCACCGCGTATCAGGACGCGATGAAGAAGCTCAACGACCCGAAAGCGCCGTCGTTCAATGCTTATGCAGCGAAGTCGGCCAACGAGTCGGTGGTCAAGGTCACCGCAGGCAACACGGCAGTCGCCGGTAGCTACGACATCATGGTCAACAAGTTGGCCACTGGCTCCAAGGTGGCCAGCCAGTCGTTCGCCGGGGGCTCGACCTCGGCCATCAGCGCCGGCCAGCTCAGTGTCAGCCAGGGTGGCAACACCTGGAAGCTCGACATTGCCAGTGGTGCGACCCTGGAAAGCGTGCGCGACCAGATCAACAAAGAGCTTGGCGTCCAAGGTATCTCGGCCAACATCGTCAACGGCGAGGGTGGTGCGCGCCTGGTGCTGAGCTCGACCACCACTGGTGCTGGCTCCGACCTGTCACTCACCGGGATCCCCGAGCTTGAGATCGATGGCACCACGCAGATGACCGCGGCCGGTGGCGCGGGCTACATCACCGCCCTGGCTCAGGATGCCGAGCTGACCATCGACGGGCTGAAGGTGACCAGTGCCAAGAACACCGTGGACAATGCCATCAGTGGCATGACCCTGGAGCTCACCGGTACCACGCCGGCTGGCAGCACCACCGGGACCAGTGTCACGGTGTCGGCGGACAACGATGGTCTGCAGAAGTCGATCCAGTCGTTCGTCGATGCCTACAACACCTTGCAGAAGGCGATCACTTCGCTGACCTCGACTTCCAAGGATGACAACGACAACCTGGTGCTCGGCCCGCTGACCAACGACCCTACCACCCGTTCTTTGGTCAACGATATCCGCAAGGTGCTCTCGGAAGTGGGGGCGGGCAGCCAACTGACCACCCTGAGCCAGTTGGGTATCAATACCACCAAGGATGGCACCCTGGAGTTCAACTCCACCAAGTTCACGGCTGCGATGAGCGACAAGAAGCTGGGTTCGGAAGTGCAGGAGTTGTTCACTGGCACCAATGGCATCTTCGATCGCATGAACAAGGCCATCGATCCCTACAACTCCAGCGATGGCAGCCTTGCCACGCGCAAGGCCAGCCTGGACAAGGTCGCCAAGAACCTGGCTGACCAGCAGTTGGCATTGGACCGTCGCACCGAGTCGCTGACCGAGTCGCTGACCAAGAAGTTCGTAGCAATGGACACTGCGGTGGCCAAGCTCAATGCCCAGGCCAATCAGATCAAGTCGGTGTTCGATGCGCTGAACGCCCAGGCGAAGAACTCCTGATCGGCATCGCGACGCGAAGACACCAGCAAAGCGACAAAAGCCCGGCAGCGCCAGCAAGCGCGCCGGGCTTTTCGTTTTGCCGCTAAAGTTTTTTGACGTCTCGGCGATACACAGGGTACAAGCAACCTTTTTGCAGCAACGAGGTAGATCCATGAACCCGATGTTGGCCCTTCGGCAATACCAGAAAGTCAACGGCGTGGCCCAGACATCCGAAGCCAGTCCTCACCGCCTGGTGCAGATGCTCATGCAGGGCGGGCTGGACCGCATGGCGCAGGCCAAGGGTGCGATTGCGCGCAACGATATCGCCCAGAAAGGCATCCTGATCGGCAAGGCCATCGACATCATCGGCGGCCTGCGCGAGGGCCTGGATCTGGAAAACCACGCCGACAGCCTGGCCGAACTGGACAGCCTGTACACCTACATGAGCCGCCGCCTGATCGAAGCCAACGCCAAGAGCGACCCGGCCATCATCGATGAAGTGGCGCGGCTGCTGATTACCGTCAAGGAAGGTTGGGACGCCATCGGCGAGCAGTCGTCGGCTTCCTGAGCCAGGAGGAGGGTGCCATGAGCGATGTAATCGCCCGAATCGAACAGACCCGCCGGTTGTTGCTGACGGCGCTGGAGAAGCGCGACTGGGATGCAGTGGGTGAACTGGATCTCGATTGCCGCTTGCGCATCAACGATGTGCTGGGCGAGGCGCACGGGCAGGAAGCCGACGTTCGCGACAGTCTTGAGCAATTGCTGGCCGTTTACCGGCAACTGATTGAAGTTGCAAGTGGTGAGCGTCAATCAATAGTCGACGAGATGACACAAATCCGTCAGGCGAAAAATGCCGCTAAGGTATACCATCTGTTCAGCTGACCACAGATGTGCAAAAAGCCGGGCGCCATTAATTTGACTGCATCGGCTTTTTTGACTTTACTAGTGGCTGTTTTCGAATTCCAGACGTCCGAACACTGACCATTCAGTCGGAGATGTCGAGCATGCCCTGAAAAGGGCGCCGATATGACTAGGGAAGTTGCTATTGCATGTGGCGTGAAACCAAGATTCTCCTGATCGATGACGACAGTGCACGCCGCCGCGATCTGGCGGTGGTCCTGAACTTTCTCGGCGAAGAAAACCTCCCTTGCTCCAGCCAGGACTGGCAGCAAGTCGTAGGGAGCCTGTCTTCGAGTCGTGAAGTGCTCTGCGTGCTGATCGGTACCGTCAATGCCCCGGGCAGTGTCCTTGGGCTGCTTAAGACAGTGGCTGGGTGGGATGAGTTCCTTCCGGTTTTGCTGATTGGTGAAATTTCTTCTGTGGAGTTCCCGGAAGAGTTGCGCCGTCGGGTCCTGTCCAACCTTGAAATGCCGCCGAGCTACAGCCAGTTGCTCGATTCGCTGCACCGCGCCCAGGTCTATCGCGAGATGTACGACCAGGCGCGGGAGCGCGGTCGGCAGCGCGAGCCCAACCTGTTCCGCAGCCTGGTCGGCACCAGCCGTGCCATCCAGCACGTGCGGCAGATGATGCAGCAGGTGGCCGATACCGACGCCAGCGTGTTGATCCTTGGCGAGTCCGGCACTGGCAAGGAGGTGGTCGCGCGCAACCTGCACTACCACTCCAAGCGCCGCGAAGCGCCGTTCGTGCCGGTCAACTGCGGGGCGATCCCTGCCGAATTGCTGGAAAGCGAACTGTTCGGCCATGAGAAGGGCGCCTTCACCGGCGCGATCACCAGCCGTGCCGGGCGCTTCGAGCTGGCCAATGGCGGTACGCTGTTCCTCGACGAGATCGGCGACATGCCGTTGCCGATGCAGGTCAAGCTGCTGCGTGTGCTGCAGGAACGTACCTTCGAGCGCGTGGGCAGCAACAAGACCCAGAGCATCGACGTGCGCATCATTGCGGCGACGCACAAGAACCTCGAAACCATGATCGAGGGTGGGACGTTCCGCGAAGACCTGTACTACCGCCTCAATGTGTTCCCGATCGAGATGGCGCCACTGCGCGAGCGCGTGGAAGACATCCCGTTGCTGATGAACGAGCTGATTTCGCGCATGGAGCACGAGAAGCGCGGTTCGATCCGCTTCAACTCCGCCTCGATCATGTCGCTGTGCCGGCATGGCTGGCCGGGCAACGTGCGGGAGCTGGCCAACCTGGTCGAGCGCATGGCGATCATGCATCCGTATGGGGTGATCGGGGTGTCGGAGCTGCCGAAGAAGTTCCGTTACATCGATGACGAGGACGAGCAGCTGGTCGACAGCCTGCGCAGCGACCTGGAAGAGCGCGTGGCAATCAATGGCCATGCGCCGAACTTCAGCAATCATGCGATGTTGCCGCCGGAGGGCCTGGACCTGAAGGATTACCTCGGTAGCCTCGAGCAGGGCCTGATCCAGCAGGCGCTGGACGATGCCAACGGTATCGTTGCTCGCGCGGCTGAACGTTTGCGCATTCGCCGCACCACCCTGGTCGAGAAGATGCGCAAATACGGCATGAGCCGCCAGGGCGGCGAGGATCAGGCGGAAGACTGATTCGCTTTGGGTGCATGGCTTGAGTTGGATGTTCGGGTGTAGATCGAGCGCCGCCCGCGCGGCGCATCGCGGGCAAGCCCGCTCCCACATTTGTTTCGGGCCAGTCACTCCTGCTAAGCCAACAGGGACCTCCTTGTTGGCATGGCGATGCATCTCGGTTGGCGCTGATGCCGCTCCATCTGTTTCCAGTCATGCACAAAGGCGGCTCCTGTTGGCGGCACAGAAGTGATTGGCCCGAAACAAATGTGGGAGCGGGCTTGCCCGCGATGCGCCGCGCGGGCGGCGCTCGATCTACGCCCCAACACAGTCCTCAAGCCATCCACTCTCAGCCAATCCCCCATCCCCGGCACGGCTATTGCTACACCGCTGGCAACACACCGTTTTTATGACGGTCAGCCACGCGAGAGAGCACGATGCCCCAGGCCGCCCACTTTTCCCGAGTTCCTGATCCGCAAGGGCGTACCCCGGTCGAACAGGAGAGTCGACAGGGGCTGGATCAGGCATTCGCCCTGTTCGATCAGGTGTCTACCCAGCTCAACCAGTCCTACAGCATGCTCGAAGCCCGCGTCAGCGAGCTCAAGGGCGAGCTGGCGGTAGTCGGCCAGCAGCGCATGGCCGAGCTGAACGAGAAAGAACGCCTGGCCAACCGCCTGCAGAACCTGCTCGACCTGCTGCCGGGCGGGGTGATCGTGATCGACGACCAGGGCCTGGTGCGAGAAGCCAACCCGGCAGCCTGTCAATTGCTCGGCGAGCCCCTGGTCGGCCAGCTGTGGCGCCAGGTGATTGCCCGCAGCTTCGCCCCGCGCAAGGATGATGGCCATGAGGTCTCGCTGCGTGATGGTCGGCGCCTGTCCATTGCCACTCGCTCGCTGGACGCTGAGCCCGGCCAGCTGGTGTTGCTCAACGACCTGACTGAAACCCGTCGCCTGCAGGATCAGCTGGCGCGCCATGAGCGCCTGTCGTCGCTGGGGCGCATGGTCGCCTCGCTGGCGCATCAGATCCGTACGCCGTTGTCGGCGGCCATGCTCTATGCCAGCCATCTGGCCGACAGCGAGCGTGAACTTGCGCCAGAAACCCGCCAGCGCTTCGCCGGTAGCCTCAAGGAGCGCTTGCACGAACTGGAGCACCAGGTGCGTGACATGCTGGTGTTTGCCCGCGGCGAGCTGCCACTGGGTGATCGGGTGACCCCGAAGGGCCTGTTCCAGGCCCTGCAACAAGCGGCCCAGGCCCATGTGCAAGGGCACGCGGTGCGCTGGCAGTGCGACTGCCATCTGGGTGAGTTGCTGTGCAATCGCGACACCCTGGTAGGCGCCTTGCTCAACCTGATCGAGAACGCTTTACAGGCCAGCGACAGCCCGGCGCGGCTCAAGGTGCACCTGTTCCGTCGCCAGCACACCCTGCATTTGACTGTCAGCGATGCCGGCAGCGGTATCGATGCGCAGCTGCTGGGGCGCCTGGGTGAACCGTTCCTGACCACCAAGGCCACCGGTACCGGGCTCGGTTTGGCGGTGGTCAACGCCGTGGTGCGTGCGCACCAGGGCACGCTTGCGCTGCGTTCGAAAGTCGGGCGTGGCACCTGTGTAAAGGTGGAGCTGCCGTTGATAAGCGGGCAGGCAGCGGAGGTCGTGTGATGGCAATCAAAGTGCTGCTGGTCGAGGACGACCGCGTCTTGCGCCAGGCGCTGGGCGATACCCTGGAAATCGGCGGGTTTGCCTTCGATGCGGTCGGCAGCGCCGAAGAGGCGCTGGAGGCGGTGGCGGGCGAGGCTTACAGCCTGGTGGTCAGCGACGTGAACATGCCGGGCATGGACGGTCATCAGTTGCTGGCCAGGCTGCGACGGCAGCATCCACAGTTGCCGGTGTTGCTGATGACCGCCCACGCGGCCGTCGAACGCGCGGTGCAGGCCATGCGTGAGGGGGCTGCGGATTACCTGGTCAAGCCGTTCGAGCCCAAGGCGTTGCTGAGCCTGGTCGAGCGGCATGCCGCCGGGCGCCTGACTGCAGCCGACAACGAGGGGCCGGTGGCGTGCGAGGCCGCCAGCCGGCAGTTGCTGGAGCTGGCAGCGCGTGTGGCCCGCAGCGACTCGACCGTGCTCATTTCCGGCGAGTCGGGCACCGGCAAGGAAGTATTGGCGCGCTACATCCATCAGCAGTCGCCGCGGGCGGCCCAGCCCTTCGTTGCGATCAACTGCGCGGCGATCCCGGACAACATGCTCGAGGCCACGCTGTTCGGCCACGAGAAAGGTGCCTTCACAGGGGCCATCGCTGCCCAGGCCGGCAAGTTCGAGCAGGCCGAGGGCGGCACCTTGCTGCTCGACGAGATTTCCGAGATGCCCCTTGGCCTGCAGGCCAAGTTGTTGCGGGTGCTGCAGGAGCGCGAGGTGGAGCGGGTCGGTGGGCGCAAGCCGATCGCCCTGAACATCCGCGTGCTGGCTACCAGCAACCGCGACATGGCGGGCGAAGTGGCGGCGGGGCGCTTCCGCGAAGACCTGTACTACCGCCTTTCGGTGTTCCCGCTGGCCTGGCAGCCACTGCGCGAGCGTGCTGGCGATATCCTGCCGCTGGCCGAGCGCTTGCTCGCTCGCCACGTGGCGAAGATGCAGCATGCGCCGGTGCGGCTGTCTGCCGGCGCGCGTGCCTGCCTGCAGGCGCATGCCTGGCCGGGCAACGTGCGCGAGCTGGACAATGCTCTGCAGCGGGCGTTGATCCTGCAGCAGGGCGGGGTGATCGAGGCGGCAGATTTTTGTCTGGCAGGCGCCATTCCATTGTCGGCTGCAGGGGGCGCCGCTGAATCGCCATCGCCTGCACAGGTGGCGCTGGACTCCGGTGGCCTGGGTGACGACATGCGTCGCCATGAATTTCAGATGATCATCGACACCCTGCGCGCCGAGCGTGGGCGGCGCAAGGAAGCTGCCGAAAAACTGGGCATCAGCCCGCGTACCTTGCGCTACAAGCTGGCGCAGATGCGGGATGCCGGGCTCGATGTGGAAGCCAGCCTGTTTGGCTGAAACAGTCATTTATAGGTTTGCGGGGCGGGCTGGCACATGAGTTGCTAGTTCAGCGCTATCCGCCGCATGAGTGTCAAAAAAATGCGGCCGCCGGAGAGAGAAGGTCATGAGCCAAGGTGTTGAATTCAATCGTCTGATGTTGGACATGCGGGCCATGCAGGCCGATGCCATGTCGTTGCCCAAAGCCACTGTCGCCGCCGAACTGGCGCCTGGCCAAAGCAGCTTTGCCGACATGCTTGGCCAGGCCATCGGCAAGGTCAACCAGACCCAGCAGGCGTCGACCCAGCTCGCCAATGCCTTCGAGATCGGCAAGAGCGGCGTCGACCTGACCGACGTGATGATTGCCTCGCAGAAAGCCAGTGTGTCCATGCAGGCATTGACCCAGGTACGCAACAAGCTGGTCCAGGCGTACCAGGACATCATGCAGATGCCGGTTTGAGGGCGGAAGTAAGTCATGGCTGAAGCAGTCGTCGAAAACGCCCCCGCCAAGAGCGGTGCGCCAGGTTCCAAGCCACCGTTCCTGAACATGGCGTTCCTGGAGAACATCTCGCAGATGCCCATGCTGCGTCAGGTCGGCCTGCTGGTCGGTTTGGCAGCCAGCGTGGCGATCGGCTTCGCCGTGGTGCTGTGGTCGCAACAACCGGATTACCGGCCGCTGTACGGCAGCCTGGCTGGCATGGACACCAAGCAGGTCATGGACACCCTGGCCTCTGCAGACATCCCCTATCACGTCGAGCCCAACTCCGGTGCTCTGCTGGTCAAGGCCGACGACCTCTCCCGTGCGCGCCTGAAGCTGGCGGCTGCCGGCGTCGCGCCGAGCGATGGCACTGTCGGCTTCGAACTGCTCGACAAGGAGCAGGGGCTGGGCACCAGCCAGTTCATGGAAACCACCCGTTATCGCCGCGGCCTGGAAGGTGAACTGGCGCGAACCGTTTCCAGCCTGAACAACGTCAAGGCCGCCCGCGTGCACCTGGCGATCCCGAAAAGCTCGGTATTCGTGCGTGACGAGCGCAAGCCCAGCGCCTCGGTGCTGGTCGAACTGTACCCGGGCCGTTCGCTGGAAGCGGGCCAGGTCATGGCTATTGTCAACCTGGTCGCTACCAGTGTGCCCGAGCTGGACAAGTCGCAAGTGACCGTGGTCGACCAGCGCGGCAACCTGCTCTCCGAGCAGTTGCAGGACACCGCACTGACCATGGCCGGCAAGCAGTTCGACTACAGCCGCCGCATGGAAGGCATGCTGACCCAGCGTGTGCACAACATCCTGCAGCCGGTGCTGGGCAATGACCGTTACAAGGCCGAAGTCTCCGCCGACCTGGACTTCAGTGCGGTCGAGTCGACCTCCGAACAGTTCAATCCGGACCAGCCGGCGCTGCGCAGCGAGCAGGCAGTCAATGAACAGCGCGCCAGCAGCCAAGGCCCGCAGGGCGTGCCGGGCGCGCTGAGCAACCAGCCGCCAGGGCCGGCGTCGGCGCCGCAAACCACCGGGGGTACAGCCGGGGCGGCCGCTGCCATCCAGCCTGGCCAGCCGCTGGTGGATGCCAACGGTCAACAGATCATGGACCCGGCCACCGGCCAGCCGATGCTGGCGCCGTACCCGTCGGACAAGCGTGAGCAGACCACCAAGAACTTCGAGCTGGACCGTTCGATCAGCCACACCCGTCAGCAGCAGGGTCGCCTGACCCGCTTGTCGGTGGCGGTAGTGGTCGACGACCAGGTCAAGGTCGATGCCAATGGCGAAACCACGCGTGCGCCTTGGGGTGCCGAAGACCTGGCGCGCTTCACGCGCTTGGTGCAGGACGCGGTGGGCTTCGATGCCAGCCGTGGCGACAGTGTGACCGTGATCAACGTGCCGTTCGCCGCCGACCGTGGCGAAGAGATCGCCGATATCGCGTTCTACCAGCAGCCGTGGTTCTGGGACATCGTCAAGCAGGTGCTGGGCGTGCTGTTCATCCTGGTGCTGGTGTTCGGCGTGCTGCGTCCGGTGCTCAACAACATCACTGGTGGCGGCAAGCAGGCTGCTGCGGACAGCGACATGGAACTGGGCGGGATGATCGGTCTGGATGGCGAACTGGCCAACGACCGTGTCAGCCTCGGTGGCCCGTCAAGCATTCTGTTGCCGAGCCCGACCGAGGGTTACGAAGCACAGCTCAACGCAATCAAAGGCCTGGTGGCCGAAGACCCGGGCCGTGTAGCCCAGGTCGTCAAAGAGTGGATCAACGCCGATGAGTGACAATCGAGCCATTACCGCCAAGCTGAGCCGTGTCGACAAGGCAGCCATCCTGCTGCTGTCGCTCGGTGAGACCGATGCAGCACAAGTGCTGCGACACATGGGCCCGAAGGAAGTGCAGCGGGTCGGTGTGGCGATGGCGCAGATGGGCACCGTGCACCGCGAGCAGGTCGAGCAGGTGATGAGCGAGTTCGTCGAGATCGTCGGCGACCAGACCAGCCTGGGCGTGGGCTCTGACGCCTATATCCGCAAGATGCTCAACCAGGCCCTGGGCGAGGACAAGGCCAACGGCCTGGTCGACCGCATCCTGCTCGGTGGCAACACCAGCGGCCTGGACAGCCTCAAGTGGATGGAGCCGCGTGCCGTGGCCGATGTGATCCGCTACGAGCACCCGCAAATCCAGGCCATCGTGGTCGCCTATCTCGACCCCGACCAGGCCGGTGAAGTGCTGAGCAACTTCGACCACAAGGTGCGCCTGGACATCGTCCTGCGCGTATCGTCGCTCAATACCGTGCAGCCGGCGGCGCTCAAGGAGCTGAACCAGATCCTCGAGAAGCAGTTCTCGGGCAACTCCAACGCTGCGCGCACCACCCTGGGTGGCATCAAGCGCGCCGCCGACATCATGAACTTCCTCGACAGTTCGGTGGAAGGTGCGCTGATGGACGCGATCCGCGAGATCGACAGCGACCTGTCGGAGCAGATCGAAGACCTGATGTTCGTCTTCAACAACCTGGCCGACGTCGACGACCGTGGCATCCAGGCACTGCTGCGCGAGGTCTCTTCCGACGTGCTGGTGGTGTCGCTCAAGGGTGCCGACGAGCGGGTCAAGGACAAGATCTTCAAGAACATGTCCAAGCGTGCCTCCGAGCTGCTGCGCGACGACCTCGAGGCCAAGGGCCCGGTGCGCGTGAGCGACGTGGAAACGGCGCAGAAGGAAATCCTCACCATCGCCCGCCGCATGGCCGAGGCCGGCGAGATCGTACTCGGCGGCAAGGGTGCCGAGGAAATGATCTGATCCTGCAGGCAGCATGGTTCCTCGTGGGAGCGGGCTTGCCCGCGAAGCAGGCAGCGCGGTGTATGGCACCGGCTTCGCCGGTGTTCGCGGGCAAGCCCGCTCCCACAGGGACCGTTGATGAGTAGCTGAGAACATGCCCACCAAAGAATCCCATCCCAGCGACCTGATCCGCGCCCGCGACCTCGAGGGGTTCGATGTCTGGGCGTTGCCCAGCTTCGATCCGGAGCCTGAGCCGGAGCCCGAGCCAGAGCCGGAAGTCGTCGAGGAAGAAGTCGAGGAAGTACCGCTGGAAGAAGTCCAGCCACTGACCCTCGAAGAACTCGAAGCGATCCGCCAGGAGGCCTACAACGAAGGCTTCGCCACCGGCGAGCGCGAGGGCTTCCACAGCACGCAACTGAAGGTGCGCCAGGAGGCCGAGGAAGCGCTTGCCGTCAAGCTGGCCAGCCTGGAGCAGCTGATGGGGCATTTGCTGGAGCCGATCGCCGAGCAGGACACGCAGATCGAACGCAGCATGGTGCATCTGGTTGCGCACATGGCGCGGCAGGTGATCGGCCGCGAACTGCGCAGCGACTCCAGCCAGATCACGCAAGTGCTGCGCGAGGCGCTGAAGCTGCTGCCGATGGGCGCCGACAACATTCGCATTCACCTCAACCCGCAGGACTTCGAGCAGGCCAAGGCGCTGCGCGAGCGTCATGAGGAGCGCTGGAAGCTGCTCGAGGACGAGGCTCTGCTGCCGGGCGGCTGCCGTATCGAGACCTTGCACAGCCGCATCGACGCGACCATGGAAACACGCATCGAGAAAGCCGTTGCGCAACTGTTCGACCAACTGCACGACCAGGCCCTGCACCCGGCGACACCAGACCTGTCGATCGAACTGGACGCCCGCGATGCGCCTTGACCGCACCAGCTTCGGCAAGCGCCTGGGTGGCTACGCCGAGGCGATCGGGCTGCCGGTGCAACCGGTGGTCGAAGGCCGCCTGTTGCGCATGGTCGGCCTCACCCTTGAAGCCGAAGGTTTGCGCGCTGCGGTGGGCGGGCGCTGCCTGGTGATCAACGACGACAGCTACCACCCGGTGCAGGTAGAAGCCGAGGTGATGGGCTTTGCCGGCAACAAGGTGTTCCTGATGCCGGTGGGCAGCATTGCCGGCATCGCGCCGGGTGCCCGCGTGGTGCCGCTGGACGACAGCGGCCGCCTGCCCATGGGCATGAGCATGCTCGGCCGGGTGCTTGATGGTGCCGGCCGTGCCCTCGATGGCAAGGGTGGCATGCGCGCCGAGGATTGGGTGCCGATGGACGGCCCGGTCATCAACCCACTCAACCGTGACCCGATCAGCAAGCCGCTGGACGTGGGCATTCGCAGCATCAACGGCTTGCTCACCGTCGGTCGTGGCCAGCGCCTGGGCCTGTTCGCCGGTACCGGCGTGGGTAAATCGGTGTTGCTGGGCATGATGACCCGCTTCACCGAGGCGGACATCATCGTGGTCGGGCTGATTGGCGAGCGGGGGCGCGAGGTCAAGGAGTTCATCGAACACATCCTCGGCGAGGAAGGGCTCAAGCGCTCGGTGGTGGTGGCATCGCCTGCTGACGATGCGCCACTGATGCGTTTGCGTGCCGCCATGTACTGCACACGCATTGCCGAGTACTTCCGTGACAAGGGCAAGAACGTCCTGCTGCTGATGGACTCGCTGACCCGTTTCGCCCAGGCCCAGCGCGAAATTGCCCTGGCCATCGGCGAACCGCCGGCCACCCGTGGCTATCCGCCGTCGGTGTTCGCCAAGCTGCCCAAACTGGTCGAGCGTGCGGGTAACGGCGAGCCCGGCGGCGGCTCGATCACGGCGTTCTACACGGTGCTGTCCGAGGGTGACGACCAGCAGGATCCGATCGCCGACTCGGCACGGGGTGTGCTCGACGGCCACTTCGTGCTGTCCCGGCGCCTGGCCGAGGAAGGCCATTATCCGGCCATCGACATCGAGGCCTCGATCAGCCGGGTCATGCCGCAGGTGGTCGATGCCGACCACTTGCGCCAGGCCCAGAAATTCAAGCAGCTGTGGTCGCGCCTGTCGCAGAGCCGTGACCTGATCAGTGTGGGTGCCTATGTCGCCGGTGGCGATCCGGAAACCGACCTGGCCATTGCCTTGCAGCCCAAGCTGGTGGACTTCCTGCGCCAGGGCCTGGACGAGAATGTCAGCATGGGCCAGAGCCGCGACGAGCTGGGGGCGATCTTCACGCCGCCGGCCAAGGGCTGATAGCGCATGAGCCTGCCCGGTCGTGCTGCGCGTCTGGCCCCGGTGGTCGACATGGCCGAAGAGGCTGAGCGCAAGGCTGCCCAGCGGGTGGGGCACTTCCAGCAGCAGGTGGTCCAGGCCCAGGCCAAGCTGGCCGAGCTGGAATCGTTCCGCGAAGGGTACCAGGCGCAGTGGATCAATCGTGGCGGGCAGGGCGTGAATGGCAGCTGGCTGCTGAACTATCAGCGCTTCCTGGCCCAGCTGGAAACGGCCATGACCCAACAGCGGCAGAGCCTGGCCTGGCATGAGAACAACCTGAAGAATGCCCGCGGCACCTGGCAGCAAGCCTATGCCCGGGTGGAAGGGCTGCGCAAGCTGGTGCAGCGCTACATGGACGAGGCACGGCGGGCCGAAGACAAGCGTGAGCAGCGTTTGCTGGATGAGCTATCGCAGCGCTTGCCAAGGCAAGGTCATCTGTAACCTGCACCGGCCTCTTCGCGGGTTTACCCGCGAAGAGGCCGGCACAGGCTACCTTGCCACTCCGGCATCGGGCTGCTAAACCTTGAAGAGTTGCATTCGCCATCATCGAAGGGATCGCTAGCATGGCAGTCGAGACTGATTTTTCGCAGGACGAGAAAAAACTCACGATCAAGGTCAAGGGGCGCTTCGATTTTGGCAAGCATCAGGAATTCCGTGATGCCTACGAGCGCCAAGAGAACAAGCCTGATTCGGTAGTGGTCGACCTGAAGGAGGCTACCTACCTGGACAGCTCTGCGCTGGGCATGCTGCTGCTGTTGCGGGACCATGCCGGGGGTGACGATTCGGACGTGCGCGTGGTGCACGCCAACTCCGACGTGCGCAAGATCCTGGCCATTTCCAATTTCGAAAAACTGTTCGATATCAGTTGAGTGCCCAGATGCCGGCCGAGCATGCGTTGACCGTACTGGTGGCGGAGGACAGTGCGGTAGACCGCGTGTTGCTGGCGCAGATTGTGCGTCGCCAGGGCCACCGGGTGTTCACTGCGGAAAATGGCGAGCAGGCCGTGGCGCTGTTTGCCGAACAGCGTCCGCAACTGGTGTTGCTCGACGCCTTGATGCCGGTGATGGATGGTTTCGAGGCGGCGCGGCAGATCAAGACACTGGCAGGCGAGGCGCTGGTGCCGATCATCTTCCTGACCTCGCTGAGCGAAGAGGATGCCCTGGTGCGATGCCTGGAGGCCGGCGGTGACGACTTCATGGCCAAGCCCTACAGTGCGGTGATCCTCGCGGCCAAGATCCGCGCCATGGACCGCCTGCGCCGTTTGCAGGCGACCGTGCTCGAGCAGCGTGACCAGATCACCCGCCACCATCACCACTTGCTCAACGAGCAGCGGGTGGCCAAGGCGGTGTTCGACAAGGTCGCGCATTCCGGCTGCATCACGGCGCCGAACATCCGTTACCTGCAGTCTCCCTATGCGCTGTTCAATGGTGACCTGCTGCTGGCTGCGTTTACCCCGGCCGGTGACATGCATGTGCTGCTGGGGGATTTCACCGGGCATGGCTTGCCGGCGGCAGTGGGGGCGATGCCGCTGGCGGAAGTGTTCTACGGGATGACCGCGAAGGGCTATGGCTTGGCGCAGATGCTGCGCGAGATGAATGCCAAGCTCAAGCGCATCCTGCCGGTGGACATGTTTTGCTGTGCGCTGCTGCTCAACCTGAGTGTGCAGCGCGGGGCGGTGGAAGTGTGGAATGGCGGCATGCCGGATGGCTACCGGCTGTCGGTAGACGGCGAAGTGCTCGGCAGGCTCGGGTCGCGTCATCTGCCGCTGGGCATCCTTGCGCCGGAGCGCTTCGATGACAGCACCGAAGTGCTGCCGATGGCGGCGGGTGAGCGGCTGTTGTTGCTGTCCGATGGCGTGGTCGATACCGCAGACGAGCACGAGCGCCTGTTCGGTGTCGAGCGCTTGCGCGAGGTGCTGGCCGCCAATCGTGACCCGGCGCAGTTGTTCGATGAGGTAATGCAGGCCTTGGCGCGTTTTGGCGGCAGCCCCCGGGATGACATCAGCCTGTGCGACATACGCATGTTCAGTGGCGAGGACCGGGTGCCCGCGCCGACCCTGTATTCCGACAGTGGGCGCTCCAGTCCGCTGGACTGGGCGTTGGCGTTCGAATTGCGCGGTGAAAGCCTCAAGCGATTCAACCCGGTGCCTTACCTGGTGCAGTTGTTGCAGGAGATTCATGGTCTGCGGCCGCGCACTGGCGCTTTGCACAACGTGCTCAGTGAGCTGTTCACCAATGCCCTGGAACATGGTGTGTTGGGCCTGGATTCGCAGCTCAAACGGGATGTGCAAGGTTTTGCCGACTACTATGAGGAGCGCGCCCGGCGCCTGGTGACACTGGCCGACGGGTTCGTGCGTATCGACCTGAAGGTTGAACCCTCTGGGTCGGGCGGGCGTCTCACCATCGAGGTCCGCGACAGTGGCGCGGGGTTCGATGTGCAGCGTGTGCTGTCGCGTCCGTCGGTGGAGCAGGAGTTGAGTGGGCGCGGGCTACACCTGGTGCGGCGGCTTGGCAGCCATGCCGAGTGGTGCGAAGGTGGCCGCTGCGCCCGCGTGCGGTTTGATTGGTGATGTGTCTGGAGGGCCGCAGGGCGGCTCAGGCATAATCCGGCTTGATCAAGGAGTGAGCAAGTGACTGACATGCATATTGACCACAAGGTACTCAGCGACCTGCAGGAGGTCATGGAAGATGGCTACCTGCAGTTGCTGGACACTTTCCTGGAAGACTCCGAACAGCGTTTGAACCAGCTGCATGAGGCCAAGAGTGCCGATGAGCTCGGCATGGCCGCGCACAGCTTCAAGGGCAGCAGCAGCAACATGGGGGCCGTTGGCCTTTCCCGCTTGTGCCAGCAGTTGGAGGAGCGGGTCAAAGAGCGGCCGCTGTATGGCATCGAAGACCTGATCAACCGGATCGACCAGGAATACCTGGAGGTGAAAGGCTTCTATCGTGGCGAGCGTGAGCGCGTTTCGGCGAGTTGATGGAAAGTTGGCGCGACTTTTGCCTCTCAGTGTCCAGATGATATTCCAGTTTCTGGCGCGGAGACCGCTCAATGCCTGTCGCATCCAACCCTTTGTTGCAAGCCAACACCCTGAGCAAGCCGTCGAGCGCGGGCTCCTCGCGGGTGGACAAGCCGCTGCAGGCGGCGGGCGGGCAAGGCGCCGGCTTCGATCAGGTCATGGCTGGGCAGGGGCGTGACAAGGCACCTGCACGCAACGACAAGGCGGCCCCGCCGGTCGCGAAGGACAAGCCTGACGTTGCCCAGGGCGGCAAGAAGGAGGCCGCCGACAAACCGGCGGTTGCCGATGACGGCAACATATTGCCAGCAGACGATGCGCCGCCTGCCACTGTCGACGCTACCGTGCCCAGTGACGTGGGGTCGCTCGATGCCAGCCTGGTGGCGGGCCAGGTGACCGACGCGCAGCCCGGCGCGCAGTTGCTGCAGGCTCAGGCTGAAGCCGTGGCGCCGGTGTTGCAGGCGGCTATCCAGCAGCCGCCCGTGGCCGAGGTTGCCAAGCCAGTGCCGGAACAGCCCGAGACCGATGCGTTTGACCCGGATGCCGACCCGTTGGCCAATCTGCCGACGTTGCGTCTGGCCCTGGAGCAGAGCGCCCAGGCCAAAGGCACGACGTCGACGCACGCTGCGGAGCCAGGCAAAACCCAGTCCGATGACAATCAGGCGGCCGTCAATCCATTGGCGACCCTGATCGACAAGGTCGAGGGCGAGGCCGGCAAGTCCGAGACCGGCGACAAGGCCTTCGGTACCTTGCTCGAAGACGGGCTCAAGGACACCAAGAGCGCCAGCAGCGACACCCGCGTCGATGACTTTGCCAATCGCCTGGCCAGCCTGACCCAGGCAGTGACTGCCAAGACCGCCAATGCCGTGCCGGTCAATGCCAATCCGTTGCATCAGCCGCTGCACATGAACCAGGGTGCATGGGCCGAAGGCCTGGTCAACCGGGTCATGTACCTGTCCAGCCAGAACCTCAAGTCGGCGGATATTCAGCTGGAGCCGGCTGAGCTCGGCCGCCTCGATATTCGCGTCAATGTGGCGACTGACCAGTCCACGCAAATCACCTTTGTCAGTGGTCATGCCGGCGTACGCGATGCGCTGGACAGCCAGGTGTATCGCCTGCGTGAGCTGTTTGCCCAGCAGGGGTTGGCGCAGCCGGACGTCAACGTTGCCGACCAGTCGCGTCAGCAGCAGCAACAGGCGCAGCAGGACGGCTCGCAGCTGTCCGGGGTGGCTGCGCGCCGGGCTCAGGGCGGCGAGGGCGAACAGAGCGGGGCGGGCGAGGTCTCCCGGGCTGTCGAGCAGCAGGTGGTCATTGGTGACAGTGCTGTCGATTATTACGCCTGATGTGTCTGCCTTGAGATTTTCAGCGCCTTTGAGATCGAGCGCCGCCCGCGCGGCGCATCGCGGGCAAGCCCGCTCCCACATCTGTTTCGGGCCAGTTACTCCTGTGCCGCCAACAGGGACCGCCTTGTTTGTATGGCGATGCATCTCGGTTGAAGCCGACAGGGTCCGGCGATGCATCTCGGTGGGCACAGATGCTGCTCCACCTGTCTCCAGTCATGCACCAAGGCGGTCCCTGTTGGCTTCACAGGAGTGATTGGCCCGAAACAAATGTGGGAGCGGGCTTGCCCGCGATGCGCCGCGCGGGCGGCGCTCGATCTCACAGGCGACACACCTCTCAAGCCAAACATGGCATAACACTTGCTCAAGCCACGTCATCCTTCTTTGAAACCCCGATGGACGACGGATTATTGGCATGGCGAAGAGCGACGCAGTGAAAGACCCCGCCGCAAAAGGCAAACTCAAGCTGATCCTGCTGCTGGTGCTGGCCCTGTTGCTGGCAGTCGGCCTGTCGGTGGGCGCCACCTGGTTCATCATGCACAAGACTGAATCGGCACCCGCCCCGGAAGCAGCTGCCACCAACGCCAAGGCCCCAGCGATCTACGTGCCGCTGGCGCCAGCCTTCGTGGTCAACTTCAACCAGAACGGCCGCCAGCGCTACATGCAGCTGAGCATCACGATGCAAGGCCGTAGCCAGGCCGACCTGGACGCGCTCACGGTGCACATGCCGGTGATCCGCAACAACCTGGTGATGATGTTCTCCGGGCAGGGCTTCGACACCCTGGCGGCCAGTTCGGTGGGCCAGGAGATGCTGCGTCAGAAAGCCACCGCAGTGGTTCAGGAAGTGGCGCAGAAGGAAGTCGGCAGGCCGGTGGTCGACCAGTTGCTGTTCACCAATTTCGTATTGCAGTAGGAGTCCGCAATGGCCGTACAGGACCTGCTGTCCCAGGATGAGATCGATGCCCTGTTGCATGGCGTCGACGATGGGCTGGTACAGACCGAGAGCGCTGCCGAGCCTGGCAGCATCAAAAGCTACGACCTGACCAGCCAGGATCGGATCGTGCGGGGTCGCATGCCGACCCTGGAAATGATCAACGAGCGTTTCGCCCGCTACACCCGCATCAGCATGTTCAACCTGCTGCGCCGCTCGGCCGACGTGGCTGTCGGCGGCGTGCAGGTGATGAAGTTTGGCGAGTACGTGCATTCGCTGTACGTGCCGACCAGCCTCAACCTGGTCAAGATCAAGCCACTGCGTGGTACCGCGCTGTTCATCCTCGACGCCAAGCTGGTGTTCAAGCTGGTGGACAACTTCTTCGGCGGGGACGGCCGTCACGCCAAGATCGAAGGCCGCGAATTCACTCCCACCGAGTTGCGCGTGGTGCGCATGGTGCTGGACCAGTGCTTCGTCGACCTCAAGGAGGCATGGCAGGCGATCATGCCGGTCAACTTCGAGTACATGAACTCAGAGGTCAACCCGGCCATGGCCAACATCGTCGGCCCGAGCGAAGCGGTGGTGGTGTCGACCTTCCACATCGAACTGGACGGCGGTGGCGGTGACCTGCATGTAACCATGCCGTATTCGATGATCGAGCCGGTGCGGGAAATGCTCGACGCCGGCTTCCAGTCCGACCTCGACGACCAGGACGAGCGCTGGGTCAAGGCCCTGCGCGAGGACGTGCTGGATGTCTCCGTGCCGCTGACCGCCACGGTTGCCCGCCGCCAGCTGAAGCTGCGCGACATCCTGCACATGCAGGCCGGCGACGTGATTCCGGTCGAGCTGCCCGAGCACCTGGTGCTGCGCGCCAATGGCGTGCCGTCGTTCAAGGCGCGCCTGGGTTCGCACAAGGGCAACCTGGCCCTGCAGATCATCGACCCGATCGAACGCCGCTGAACGCGTGCCGATCGCTCTCAACGAATTGAATGCCTGTCGAGGACATCATGGCTAACGAAAACGAGATCACTTCCCCTGAAGACCAGGCTTTGGCCGATGAGTGGGCTGCGGCCCTGGAAGAAACCGGTGATGCCGGCCAGTCCGACATCGATGCACTGCTCGCCGCTGACAGCGGCAAGCCCAGTGCCGGTCGCCTGCCGATGGAGGAGTTCGCCAGCTCGCCGCGGCCGAACGAGAACGTCAGCCTCGAAGGCCCGAACCTGGATGTGATCCTGGATATTCCGGTGAGCATTTCCATGGAAGTGGGCAGTACCGAAATCAACATCCGCAACCTGCTGCAGCTCAACCAGGGCTCGGTGATCGAACTTGACCGGCTGGCCGGTGAGCCGCTCGATGTGCTGGTCAACGGCACGCTGATCGCCCACGGTGAAGTGGTAGTGGTCAACGAGAAGTTCGGCATCCGCCTGACTGACGTGATCAGCCCCAGCGAACGTATCAAGAAGCTGCGCTGAGTGAAGCGCACGATGCGGGCCGTGTTGGCCCTGGCCACGCTGCTGGTCAGCGACCTGGCCATCGCTGCTGCCACGCCTGCTGCCTCGCCGGCTGCGGTGCCGGCCACTGCGCCCGGCAGCTTGGGCGGGCAGCTGGCGCAGATGGTGTTCGGCCTGTTGCTGGTGGTGGGGCTGATCTTCTTCCTGGCCTGGGCGCTGCGCCGCATGCAAGGCGCCACGCCCAAGGGCGGGCAGGTGATCGAGATCGTCGGCAGCCGCGCCATCGGCCCGCGTGACCGGCTGCTGCTGGTGCAGGTCGGCAAGGAGCAGATCCTCATCGGTCACACGCCAGGCAGCATCGAAGCCCTGCATGTCATGGCCGAACCGGTCGAAGTGCCCGTCAGCGCCCGCCAGGCGACGCCAGAGTTTGCCCAGCGGCTGATGGAGCTGATGGGCAAGGATCAGAAGGACAAGAAGTGATGAATGGCGCGTTGCGCATTTTGTTGAGCACCTTGTTGCCAATCGCGCTGCTGCTGGCTGCGCCGCTGGCCCAGGGCGCGGACCCGCTGTCGATCCCGGCCATCACCCTGTCCAACACTGCGGACGGGCAGCAGGAGTATTCGGTCAGCCTGCAGATCCTGCTGATCATGACGGCGCTGAGCTTCATCCCGGCGTTCGTCATCCTGATGACCAGCTTCACCCGCATCATCATCGTGTTCTCGATCCTGCGCCAGGCCCTGGGCCTGCAGCAGACGCCGTCGAACCAGGTGCTGACCGGCATGGCCCTGTTCCTGACGATGTTCATCATGGCGCCGGTGTTCGACCGGGTTAACCAGGATGCCCTGCAGCCGTACCTGAGCGAGAAGATGACCGCCCAGCAAGCCATCGACAAGGCCCAGGGCCCGCTCAAGGACTTCATGCTGGCGCAGACCCGGCAAAGCGATCTCGACCTGTTCATGCGCCTGTCCAAGCGCACCGACATCGCCGGCCCCGACCAGGTCCCGCTGACGATCCTGGTACCGGCATTCGTTACCTCGGAATTGAAGACCGCGTTCCAGATCGGCTTCATGATCTTCATCCCGTTCCTGATCATCGACATGGTCGTGGCCAGTGTGCTGATGGCCATGGGCATGATGATGCTGTCGCCGCTGATCATCTCGCTGCCGTTCAAGATCATGCTGTTTGTCCTGGTCGATGGCTGGGCGCTGATCATGGGCACCTTGGCCGGCAGTTTCGGCGGCGTGTGACGCTGCCAGGAGAGCCTACGCATGACACCTGAAGTCGCTGTCGACCTGTTCCGTGACGCACTGTGGCTGACCACCCTGATGGTTGCCATCCTGGTGATACCGAGTCTGCTGGTTGGCCTGGTCGTGGCGATGTTCCAGGCTGCCACACAGATCAACGAACAGACCCTGAGCTTCTTGCCGCGCCTGCTGGTGATGCTGGTCACGCTGATCGTCGCCGGGCCATGGCTGGTGCAGAAGTTCATGGAGTACATCACCGGCCTGTACACCAGCATCCCGCAGCTGATCGGTTGAGCCTGCCATGCTGGAGCTGACCGACGCGCAGATCGGCACCTGGGTCGCCACCTTCATCCTGCCGCTGTTCAGGGTGACGGCGGTGCTGATGACCATGCCGATCTTCGGCACCCGTATGCTGCCGGCGCGCATTCGCCTGTATGTGGCGGTGGCGATTACCGTGGTGATCGTGCCGGCCTTGCCGCCCCTGCCGGAATTCGACCCGCTGAGCCTGCGCGGCCTGCTGCTGTGTGGCGAGCAGGTGATCGTTGGCGCGTTGTTCGGGTTCTCCCTGCAGCTGCTGTTCCAGGTCTTCGTGATCGCCGGGCAGATTGTCGCCGTGCAGATGGGCATGGCCTTTGCCTCCATGGTCGACCCGGCCAACGGGGTCAACGTGGCCGTCATCAGCCAGTTCATGACCATGCTGGTCAGCGTGCTGTTCCTGCTGATGAACGGCCACCTGGTGGCGTTCGAAGTGCTGACCGAAAGCTTTACCACCTTGCCGGTAGGCAACGCCCTGGTTGTCAGTCACTTCTGGGAGCTGGCCGGGCGCCTGAGCTGGGTGTTCGGTGCCGGATTGCTGTTGATCCTGCCGGCCATCACTGCGCTGCTGGTGGTGAACATCGCGTTTGGCGTGATGACCCGCGCAGCGCCCCAGCTGAACATCTTTTCCATCGGTTTTCCACTGACGCTGGTACTGGGCATGGGCATCTTCTGGGTCGGTTTGGCCGACATTCTCTCCCACTACCAGGCGTTGGCCAGTGACGCGTTGCAGTGGCTGCGTGAACTGGCAAGGGCGCGCTGAGCATGGCTGAAAGCGAGAGTGGGCAGGACAAGACGGAAGACCCCACCGACAAACGCAAGCGCGATGCGCGCGAGAAAGGTGAGATTGCCCGTTCCAAGGAGCTCAACACCGTAGCCTCCACCCTGGCCGGTGCCGGCGCGCTGCTGGCCTTTGGCGGCAACCTGGCGGAAACCTTGATGACGCTGATGCGGATGAACTTTTCCCTGCCCCGGGAGGTGCTGACCGACGAGCGCTCGATGGGCATGTTCCTGCTGGCGTCCGGCAAGATGGCCATATGGGCGGTGCAGCCGGTGCTCATGCTGCTGTTCGTGATCGCCTTCGTGTCACCCATCGCCCTTGGCGGGTTCATCTTTTCCGGAAGCCTGTTGCAGCCCAAGTTCAGCCGGATGAACCCGTTGTCAGGTATCAAGCGGATGTTTTCGCTCAACTCGCTGACCGAGTTGCTCAAGGCGATGGCCAAGTTCTTCGTGATCCTGATCGTTGCGCTGGTGGTGCTGGGCAATGATCGCCAGGCGTTGTTGGCCATCGCCAACGAGCCGCTGGAGCAGGCGATCATCCACAGCGTCCAGGTGGTCGGCTGGAGTGCCTTGTGGATGGCGGCCGGGTTGCTGTTGATCGCGGCGGCGGACGTGCCGTTCCAGCTCTGGCAGACGCACAAGAAGCTGAAGATGACCAAGCAGGAGGTCAAGGACGAGTACAAGGACAGCGAAGGCAAGCCTGAGGTCAAGCAGCGCATCCGCCAGTTGCAGCGCGAGGTGTCGCAGCGGCGTATGATGGCGGCTGTGCCCGAGGCCGACGTGATCATCACCAACCCGACGCACTATGCCGTGGCCCTGCAGTACGACCCGGAGAAGGGCGGGGTAGCGCCGTTGCTGGTGGCCAAGGGAACTGACTTCATTGCCTTGAAGATTCGCGAGATCGGCGTCGAGCACAAGGTGCAGATCCTCGAATCGCCGGCCCTGGCGCGGGCGATCTACTACTCCACCGAGGTCGAGGGGGAGATTCCGGCGGGGCTGTACCTGGCGGTGGCGCAGGTG
Organism: Pseudomonas sp. 382; assembly: GCF_002759075.1. NCBI lineage: Bacteria > Pseudomonadati > Pseudomonadota > Gammaproteobacteria > Pseudomonadales > Pseudomonadaceae > Pseudomonas > Pseudomonas sp. 382. The sequence continues at coordinate 257,719 of NZ_PEMX01000004.1, read as the reverse complement.
CTGGCCTATGTGTTCCAGATTCGCCAATACCGCTCCGGCAAGGGCAAGCGGCCAGAGCCGCTGAAGCCAGACCTGCCGATTCCGCCGGACCTTCGTCGCGACAACTGATTCTAGCCTGTACCGGCCTCTTCGCGGGCATGCCCGCTCCCACAGGAATATCACAAGGGCTGAGTGTGCACGGTACTTGTGGGAGCGGGCGTGCCCGCGAAGAGGCCTGTTCAGGCAACATAAATCCATAGCCGAGCAAAGTTGGAAGGCTTCTTGCAAAGCCACGCCCAAGCGCCCCTTGGGCGTCAAAGTTTTGCATCAAGAGGACTCGCGGTGGATCGCACTCAGTTAATCAGCAACGCCCGCAACAATCTGGCCGGGCTCGGCCGGGGCAATCTGGGCGTGCCGTTGCTGCTGCTGGTGATGTTGGCAATGATGATGTTGCCGATACCGCCGTTCCTGCTCGACGTGTTCTTCACCTTCAACATCGCCCTGTCGATCGTGGTCCTGCTGGTCTGCGTGTACGCCCTGCGCCCGCTGGACTTCGCCGCGTTCCCGACCATCCTGCTGGTGGCAACCTTGCTGCGCCTGGCGTTGAACGTGGCCTCCACGCGGGTGGTGATGCTCCATGGCCAGGACGGCCATGGCGCTGCCGGTAAAGTGATCCAGGCCTTTGGTGAGGTGGTGATCGGCGGCAATTACGTCGTGGGTGCGGTGGTGTTCGCCATCCTCATGATCATCAACTTCGTGGTGGTGACCAAAGGTGCCGGGCGCATTTCCGAGGTGAGCGCACGCTTCACCCTCGACGCCATGCCGGGCAAGCAGATGGCCATCGACGCCGACCTCAATGCCGGCCTGATCGACCAGGCCCAGGCCAAGGCGCGTCGTGCCGAGGTGGCCCAGGAGGCCGAGTTCTACGGCTCGATGGACGGTGCCAGCAAGTTCGTCCGTGGTGACGCCATCGCCGGCCTGCTGATCCTGTTCATCAACCTCATCGGCGGCATGCTGATCGGTATGCTGCAACACAACATGTCGTTCAGCGATGCGGGCAAGGTCTATGCCTTGCTGACCATCGGTGACGGTTTGGTGGCGCAATTGCCATCACTGCTGCTGTCCACCGCCGCCGCGATCATGGTGACCCGTGCCTCCGGCTCCGAGGACATGGGCAAGCTGATCAACCGCCAGATGTTCGATTCGCCCAAGGCGCTGGGGGTGTCTGCGGCGCTGATGATCATCATGGGCCTGGTGCCGGGCATGCCACACATTGCCTTCCTCAGCCTCGGCCTGCTGGCCGGTGGCGGCGCCTACCTGGTATGGAAAAAGCAGCAGAAGGCCAAACTCGAGGCGCAGAAGGAGGCGCAGCGCCAGCAGGACCTGCTGCCGTCGCCGCAGCGCGCGCTGGAGACCAAGGAGCTGGGCTGGGACGACGTGACGCCGATCGACATGATCGGCCTGGAAGTGGGCTACCGCCTGATTCCGCTGGTCGACCGTAACCAGGGTGGGCAACTGCTGGCGCGGATCAAAGGGGTGCGCAAGAAACTGTCGCAGGACCTGGGTTTTCTCATGCCGACCGTACACATCCGCGATAACCTCGACCTGCAACCCAGCGCTTATCGCCTGACGCTGATGGGGGTGATCCTGGCGGAGGCCGAGATCTATCCGGACCGCGAACTGGCGATCAACCCCGGCCAGGTGTTCGGCACGCTCAACGGTATCGCCGCGCGCGACCCGGCATTCGGCCTTGAGGCGGTATGGATCGACATCGGCCAGCGCGCGCAGGCGCAATCGCTGGGGTACACCGTGGTCGACGCCAGTACCGTGGTGGCCACCCACCTCAACCAGATCCTGCAGAAGCACTGCCACGAGCTGATCGGCCATGAGGAGGTCCAGCAACTGTTGCAGGTCTTGTCCAAGGCATCGCCTAAACTTGCAGAAGAGTTGGTGCCGGGTGTCATTTCCTTGTCGGGGCTGCTCAAGGTCCTGCAGGCATTGTTGTCCGAGCAAGTGCCGGTGCGTGACATCCGCAGTATTGCCGAGGCCATCGCCAACAATGCCAGCAAGAGTCAAGATACCGCCGCGCTGGTGGCAGCAGTGCGCGTCGGATTGTGTCGCGCCATCGTCCAAAGCATTGTCGGCGTTGAGTCCGAGCTTCCCGTGATCACCCTTGAGCCAAGGTTGGAACAGATTTTGCTCAATAGTTTGCAAAGGGCCGGGCAGGGCCAGGAAGACGGTGTTCTTCTTGAGCCGAGCATGGCCGAAAAGCTGCAGCGCTCGTTGATCGACGCCTGCCAGCGCCAGGAGATGCAAGGCCAGCCGGCCATTCTCCTGGTCGCTGGCCCGATCCGTGCCATGCTGTCGCGCTTCGGCCGCCTGGCTGTACCGAATTTGCATGTTCTGGCGTATCAGGAAATACCGGATAACAAGCAAGTCACCATCGTTGCCACAGTGGGCCCCAACGGCTGAGGTAGTGGGTTATGCAAGTCAAGCGTTTTTTCGCCGCCGATATGCGTCAGGCCATGAAGCTGGTCCGTGATGAGCTGGGCTCCGATGCCGCCATCATTGGCAACCGCCGCATCGCCGGAGGTGTCGAGCTGACCGCCGCGCTGGACTACAAGCTGTCCGCGCTGGCCCCCCGCGTGCCTAACGTCGCGCTGGAAGAAGAGCTGCGCAAGACCCAGTCGCGCATCGCCACAGCCCAGGCCGAGCTGGACAACCGCGCCGAAGCCAGCGAAGGCAACCGCCAATTGTTCGCCGGCCAGTCGTTGACCGCGGCCGAGCCGTTGATCGAGCCGCACGTGGAGGCGCCGGCACCCGCTGCCGCGCCCACCCCGGCGCCGGTCGACCCGCGCCTGTTCGACGCCATGCGCTCGGAGCTCTCGGGCCTGCGCGAACTGCTCGAAGTGCAGCTCGGCTCGCTGGCCTGGAACCAGCTGCAGGGCAGCAAACCGGCTCAGGCCAACCTGTGGCGTCGCCTGCAGCGCATCGGCCTGTCCGGCCCGATCGCCCGCGAGCTGCTCGACCTCACCCAGGAGATCGAAGAGCCGCGTCAGGCCTGGCGCATGCTGCTGGCGCACCTGGCGCGGATGATCGAAGTGCCGCAGATCGAGCCGATCGAAGAGGGCGGGGTCATCGCCATGGTAGGCCCTGCCGGCATGGGCAAGACCACCACCCTGGCCAAGCTGGCGGCACGCTATGTGCTCAAGTACGGCCCGCAGAACCTGGCCCTGGTGAGCATGGACAGCTTCCGCATCGGTGCCCAGGAACAGCTCAAGACCCTGGGGCGCATCCTCAATGTGCCGGTGACCTACGTCGACCCTGGCCAATCGCTGGCAGCAGCGCTGGAACCGCTGCTGCGCAAGCGTGTGGTGCTGATCGACACCGCCGGCCTGCAGGCCAGCGACCCGGCCCTGCGCATGCAACTGGAAACCCTGGCCGGGCGTGGCATCGCCGCGAAGAACTACCTGGTACTGGCCACCACCAGCCAGAAGCAGGTGCTGACCGCCGCCTACCATAGCTACAAGCGCTGCGGCCTGGCCGGCTGCATCCTGACCAAACTCGATGAAACGGCGAGCCTCGGCGATGTGCTGAGCCTGGCCATCAGTCATGAACTGCCCGTGGCCTACCTCACCGATGGCCCGCGTATTCCTGACGACCTGCACCTGCCACGCCCGCACCAACTGGTGACCCGCGCGGTCAATGTGCAGTTGCAGGACGAGCCCAGCGAAGAGGCGATGGCCGACATGTTCGCTGATCTCTACCACAACCCGCGGCGCGCGGGTTGAGGATGAAGCGTATGCAAAGTACCTACATTCCGGGGTTGGCAGTCTTGCCCCGCGTGTGGCTTGGGTCCAAGCGAGACAAGGTAAACAACGAACATGGGTAGCATGCATCCCGTACAGGTGATCGCCGTCACCGGTGGCAAAGGTGGCGTCGGCAAGACTAACGTGTCAGTGAACTTGTCCCTGGCGCTGGCTGAACTCGGCCGCCGGGTGATGTTGCTGGACGCCGACCTTGGCCTGGCCAATGTCGACGTATTGCTGGGCCTCACCCCGAAGCGCACCCTGGCCGATGTCATCGAAGGGCGCTGCGAGCTGCGCGACGTGCTGTTGCAGGGGCCTGGCGGTGTGCGCATCGTGCCGGCCGCCTCCGGCACCCAGAGCATGGTGCACCTGGCCCCGGCGCAGCATGCCGGGTTGATCCAGGCCTTCAGCGAGATCGGCGACAACCTCGATGTGCTGGTGATCGACACCGCTGCAGGCATTGGTGACTCGGTAGTCAGCTTCGTGCGCGCCGCCCAGGAAGTGCTGCTCGTGGTGTGCGACGAGCCGACCTCGATCACCGACGCCTACGCGCTGATCAAGCTGCTCAACCGCGACTACGGGATGAACCGTTTCCGCGTGCTGGCCAACATGGCGCAAAGCCCGCAGGAAGGGCGCAACCTGTTCGCCAAGTTGACCAAGGTCACCGACCGCTTCCTCGACGTCGCCCTGCAATACGTCGGTGCCGTGCCTTACGACGAAAGCGTGCGCAAGGCGGTGCAGAAGCAGCGCGCGGTGTACGAGGCCTTCCCCCGCTCCAAGTGCGCCCTGGCATTCAAGGCCATTGCGCAGAAGGTTGACAGCTGGCCGCTGCCTGCCAACCCGCGCGGCCACCTTGAGTTCTTCGTCGAGCGCCTGGTACAACCCACCAGCGCAGGGCCCGTGCTATGAACGCGAGCGGCTTCAAGATGTACAGCAAAGCGTCGAAAGACGCCCAGTTCGAGCTGGTGGAGCGCTATGCGCCGCTGGTCAAGCGCATTGCCTACCACTTGCTGGCGCGCCTGCCGGCCAATGTCCAGGTCGAAGACCTGATCCAGGCCGGCATGATCGGCCTGCTGGAAGTGGCCAACAAATACGACGCCAGCAAGGGCGCCAGCTTTGAAACCTACGCGGGTATCCGCATCCGCGGGGCGATGCTCGACGAGGTCCGCAAGGGCGATTGGGCACCGCGTTCGGTGCACCGCAATACGCGCATGGTCAGTGACGCGATGCGCGCCGTGGAAGCAAGAACTGGCCGCGACGCTAAAGATCATGAAGTTGCTGCCGAACTCCAATTGAGTCTCGATGATTACTACGGGATCTTGAACGATACCTTGGGCAGCCGCCTGTTCAGTTTCGACGACCTGCTGCAGGACGGCGAGCACGAAGGGCTGCACGAGGAAGGCGCCAGTAGCCAGGTCGAGCCGTCACGCGATCTGGAGGACGAGCGCTTCCAGGCTGCCCTGACCGATGCGATCGCCAACCTGCCGGAGCGTGAGCGCCTGGTGCTGGCGCTGTACTACGACGAAGAGCTGAACCTCAAGGAGATCGGTGAGGTGCTGGGGGTCAGCGAATCGCGTGTCAGTCAGTTGCACAGCCAGTGTGCCGCGCGCCTGCGCAGCCGCCTGGGGGAATGGCGGGCGCGTTGAGCCGAGGGTCGTTGCAGTCGTTTTCCACGTTGTACCGAATTGAATGAATACGCGTGCTCGGGGCCGAGCGCGTTTGAGACTGCTTGGAGGTCTACTTGAACAAAGACATGAAAATCCTCATCGTTGACGACTTTTCGACGATGCGGCGGATCATCAAGAACCTGTTGCGTGACCTGGGCTTCACCAACACCGAAGAAGCCGACGACGGCACCACTGCGCTGCCGATGCTCGAAAGCGGCCACTACGACTTCCTGGTGACCGACTGGAACATGCCGGGCATGTCCGGTATCGACCTGCTGCGCAAGGTGCGTGCCCACGATCGGCTGAAAACCATGCCGGTACTGATGGTGACCGCCGAAGCCAAGCGCGACCAGATCATCGAAGCGGCCCAGGCCGGCGTGAATGGTTACGTGGTCAAGCCGTTCACCGCCCAGGTGCTGAAAGAAAAGATCGAGAAGATCTTCGAGCGCGTCAACGGCTGAGTCACGTCAGGGGGGCGCCATGGAATCATCAAATACGTCATTGGGGGAGTTCGAGTCGACCCTCAAGAAGCACGCGCAAGAATTGGTCTCGAGCCTGGAGAAAGGCCGCTTCGGCGATGCCGTGCAACTGATCCACCAGCTCAACCAGACCCGAGACCGTGGCCTGTACCAGGAGGTCGGCAAGCTCACCCGTGAGCTGCACAGCGCGATCGTCAGCTTCCAGATCGACCCGCGCATGCCGCAGGCCGAGGAAGTCTCGCAGATCACCGATGCCACCGAGCGCCTGTCCTATGTGGTCAAGCTCACCGAGGGTGCGGCCAACCGCACCATGGACCTGGTGGAGGAGAGCACCCCGGTGCTCAACGAGCTGGCAGCCGAGGCGCAAGGGCTGAGCGTCGACTGGCAGCGGTTCATGCGCCGCGAAGTCGCAGCGCCGGAGTTTCGCGAACTGGTCAAGCGTGTCGACAGTTTCCTGACGCACAGCGCCGGGGGCAACCGCAAGGTCGCCGGCCACCTCAACGACATACTGCTGGCCCAGGACTACCAAGACCTGACCGGCCAGGTGATCAAGCGCGTCACTGCGCTGGTGACCGAAGTGGAAAGCAATCTGCTCAAGCTCGTGCTGATGGCCAGTCAGGTCGACCGTTTTGCCGGTATCGAACACGACCACCAGCAGCTGCGCGCTGAAAAAGATCAAGAAAAACATCCGACTCGGGGTGAAGGTCCGCAGATTCATGCCGATAAGCGTGAAGACGTTGTGTCCGGTCAGGACGACGTCGACGATCTGCTGTCCAGCCTGGGTTTTTAAGGAGCACGTTTAATGAGCTTCGGCGCCGATGAAGAAATCCTTCAGGATTTCCTGGTAGAAGCCGGCGAAATTCTTGAGCAACTGTCCGAGCAACTGGTCGAGCTGGAAAGCCGGCCTGACGATGCCGACCTGCTCAATGCGATCTTTCGCGGTTTCCACACTGTAAAAGGGGGCGCCGGCTTCCTTCAGCTGAATGAGCTGGTGGAGTGCTGCCACATCGCCGAGAACGTGTTCGACATCCTGCGCAAAGGTGAGCGCCGGGTCGACGCGGAACTGATGGATGTGGTGCTCGAAGCACTGGACACGGTCAACAGCATGTTCGGCCAGGTGCGTGAGCGCAGTGCAGTCACACCGGCCACCCCGGAGCTGCTGGCGGCCCTGTCGCGCCTGGCAGAGCCTGCCAGTGCCGATGCCCCTGCGCCGGTGGTCGAGGCAGCGCCCGAGCCTGTGGCGGCCGAGGCGGACATCACCGACACCGAGTTCGAACAGCTGCTCGACTCGCTCGATGCGGTCAAGGCCGAAGCTGCCGCTGCCCAAGCGCAAATGCAGGGCGAGACCCTGAGCGGCTCGGGTGACGACATCACCGACGCCGAGTTCGAATCGTTGCTCGACCAGTTGCATGGCAAGGGCCAATTCTCGCCCGAAGTCGCCGCCGCCGAAGCGGGGGGCGATGCCAGTGCGCCGGTGAGCGACGAGATCACCGACGAAGAATTCGAGTCGCTGCTCGACCAGTTGCATGGCAAAGGCACCTTCCAGGCCGACGCCTTGCCGGCTGCCGCCGCTACTGCGCAAAACGTGGTCGCACCCGCCAGCAGTGACGAGATCACCGAACACGAGTTCGAAGCGTTGCTCGATCAGTTGCACGGCAAGGGCAAGTTCACCGGTGACAGCGCTGCCAGCGAAGCGCCGGTTGCCGCGGCAGAGCCAGTTGCGGCGGTGGCCGAAAGCAAACCGATCGCCAAGCCTGCAGCAGCACCGGCAGCCGCTACACCGGCTGCGGCTGCCAGGCCAGCAGCGCCAGCCCGTACTCCGGCCCCGGCCGCGGAAAAGCCTGCCAGCGAAGCGGAAACCACCGTGCGCGTCGATACTGCGCGCCTGGACGAGATCATGAACATGGTCGGCGAACTGGTGCTGGTGCGTAACCGTCTGGTGCGCCTGGGCCTGAACAGCGGCGACGAGGCCATGTCCAAGGCGGTGTCCAACCTCGATGTGGTCACCGCCGACCTGCAGACCGCGGTGATGAAAACCCGCATGCAGCCGATCAAGAAGGTGTTCGGCCGCTTCCCGCGCCTGGTCCGCGACCTGGCTCGGCAGTTGAAGAAAGAGATCAACCTGGAGCTGGTCGGTGAAGAGACCGACCTCGACAAGAACCTCGTCGAGGCCTTGGCCGACCCGCTGGTGCACCTGGTGCGCAACGCCGTCGACCACGGTGTCGAGATGCCGGACGAGCGTGAAGCCGCCGGCAAGGCCCGCACCGGCCGCGTGGTGCTCTCGGCCGAGCAGGAAGGTGACCACATCCTGCTGTCGATCTCCGATGATGGCAAGGGCATGGACCCGAGCATCCTGCGCGCCAAGGCCGTGGAAAAGGGCCTGATGGACAAGGACGCTGCCGACCGCCTCAGCGAGTCGGACTGCTACAACCTGATCTTCGCCCCGGGCTTCTCGACCAAGACCGAGATCTCCGACGTGTCTGGCCGCGGCGTCGGCATGGACGTGGTGAAGACCAAGATTTCCCAGCTCAACGGCTCGATCAACATTTTCTCGGCCAAGGGCCAGGGTTCGAAGATCGTCATCAAGGTGCCGCTGACCCTGGCGATCATGCCCACCCTGATGGTGATGCTGGGCAACCAGGCGTTCGCCTTCCCGCTGGTCAACGTCAACGAGATCTTCCACCTCGACCTGTCGCGCACCAACGTGGTCGACGGCCAGGAAGTGGTGATCGTGCGCGACAAGGCGCTGCCGCTGTTCTACCTCAAGCGCTGGCTGGTTCAGGGCCAGGTGCACGAGGAGCAGCATGAGGGCCATGTGGTGATCCTCTCGGTCGGCACCCAGCGCATCGGTTTCGTGGTCGACCAGCTGGTCGGCCAGGAAGAGGTGGTGATCAAGCCGCTGGGCAAGATGCTGCAGGGCACCCCGGGCATGTCTGGCGCCACCATCACCGGTGACGGCCGCATCGCGCTGATTCTCGACGTGCCGAGCATGCTCAAGCGTTACGCGGCACGGCGTATCTGATTTTCGGCGGCGCACCCTGGCGGGTTGCGCCGCCTAATGGAGTGTTTATGGCAGTCAAGGTCCTGGTGGTGGATGATTCCGGTTTCTTCCGCCGCCGCGTTTCGGAAATCCTCTCGGCGGACCCGACGATCCAGGTGGTTGGCACCGCGACCAACGGCAGGGAAGCGATCGACCAGGCACTGGCGCTCAAGCCCGATGTCATCACCATGGACTACGAAATGCCCATGATGGATGGCATCACTGCAGTGCGGCATATCATGCAGCGCTGCCCGACGCCCGTTTTGATGTTCTCCTCGCTGACCCATGAAGGCGCCCGCGTCACCCTCGACGCTCTGGATGCCGGTGCAGTGGATTACCTGCCGAAGAACTTCGAAGACATCTCGCGCAACCCAGAGAAGGTCAAGCAGCTGCTGTGCGAGAAGGTGCACACCATCTCGCGCAGCAACCGCCGTTTTGGAAGCTACGCCAGCCACGCGCCGGTCAGCGCACCTGCGCCGGCCAGCAGCCATGCACCCGCCAGCAGCCTGGCCAGCGCCGCGCCGGTGCGTGCTGCTGCACCTGCCCGTGTGCCGACGCCGGCACCGGCTGCATCACATTCCCCGGCACCCAAGCGCAAGCCTTACAAGCTGGTGGCGATCGGGACTTCCACTGGCGGCCCGGTGGCCCTGCAGCGGGTGCTGACCCAGTTGCCGGCCAGCTTCCCGGCGCCGATCGTGCTGATCCAGCACATGCCCGCTGCCTTCACCAAGGCATTCGCCGAACGCCTCGACAAGCTGTGCAAGATCAGCGTCAAGGAAGCCGAGGACGGCGACGTGCTGCGCCCGGGCCTGGCGCTGCTGGCCCCCGGCGGCAAGCAGATGATGATCGACGGCCGTGGCACGGTGAAGATCCTGCCAGGCGACGAGCGCCTGAACTACAAGCCGTGCGTGGACATTACCTTCGGCTCGGCCGCCAAGTCCTATGGTGACAAGGTGCTGTCGGTGGTGCTCACCGGCATGGGCGCCGATGGCCGTGAAGGCGCACGCCTGCTCAAGCAGGGCGGCAGCACCGTGTGGGCCCAGGATGAAGCCAGTTGCGTGATCTATGGCATGCCCATGGCCATCGTCAAAGCCAACCTGGCCGACGCGGTGTACAGCCTGGATGAAATCGGCAAACACCTGGTCGAGGCTTGCGTCTGATGGATGTGCTCAGCCTGATTGGCCTGATCCTGGCGTTTGTCGCCATCGTCGGTGGCAACTTCCTCGAAGGTGGCCACGTGGGGGCCTTGCTCAATGGCCCGGCCGGCCTGATCGTGCTCGGTGGCACCCTGGCGGCGGCCTTGCTGCAGTCGCCGTTGCCGGCATTCAAGCGCGCTTTGCAGATCTTGCGCTGGATTTTCTTCCCGCCGCGGGTCGATCTCGCCGGTGGTATCGACCGTGTGGTCAACTGGAGCCTGACGGCGCGCAAGGAAGGCCTGCTCGGCCTGGAAGGCGTGGCCGATGCCGAACCTGACCCATACGCCCGCAAGGGCCTGCAATTGTTGGTCGACGGTGCCGAGCCGGAATCGATCCGCAGCATCCTCGAAGTCGACTTCCTGACCCAGGAAAGCCGTGATATCCAGGCCGCCAAGGTGTTCGAGAGCATGGGCGGCTATGCCCCGACCATTGGTATCATCGGTGCGGTCATGGGCCTGATCCACGTCATGGGCAACCTGGCTGACCCGTCGCAGCTGGGCAACGGCATCGCCGTGGCCTTCGTCGCCACCATCTACGGCGTGGCCAGTGCCAACCTGATCCTGCTGCCGATCGCCAACAAGCTCAAGGCCATCGTCCTGCGCCAGTCGCGCTACCGCGAGATGCTGCTCGAAGGCCTGCTGTCGATTGCCGAGGGTGAAAACCCGCGCTCGATCGAGCTGAAGCTACAAGGCTTCATGGAGTAAGCCATGCGCCGTCGCCGTCATACCGAGGAGCACGAGAATCACGAACGCTGGCTGGTGTCGTACGCCGACTTCATCACCTTGCTGTTCGCCTTTTTCGTGGTCATGTATTCGATCTCCTCGATCAACGAGGGCAAGTACAAGGTCATTTCGCAAGCGCTGCTCGGGGTGTTCAACGACCCTGAACGCAGCATGAAGCCGATTCCGATCGGGGATGAACAGCCGCTCAGCGTGAAACCGGCGCAGCCGCTGATCAAGGACAGCGAGCAGACCGATGCCGGGCTGGCGCAGACCAGCGTCGACCCCTTGAAAACCATCAGCGACGATGTGCGCGATGCATTCGGCGATTTGATCAAGTCCGACCAGATGACCGTGCGCGGCAATGAGCTGTGGGTGGAGATCGAGCTTAATTCATCGCTGCTGTTCGGCAGTGGCGATGCCATGCCCAGCGACCAGGCGTTCGCCATCATCGAGAAGGTCGGCAAGATCCTCAAGCCGTTCGCCAACCCGGTGCATGTCGAGGGCTTCACCGACAACCTGCCGATCCGCACGGCGCAGTACCCGACCAACTGGGAGCTGTCGGCAGCGCGGGCAGCGAGCATCGTGCGGCTGCTGGCCATGGAAGGGGTCAACCCGGCGCGCATGGCCTCGGTGGGCTATGGCGAGTACCAACCGGTGGCCAGCAACGACAGCGCCGAAGGGCGTGCACGCAATCGTCGGGTGGTGCTGGTTATTTCCCGTAACCTCGAAGTGCGCCGCAGCCTGACCGGCTCGGGCAGTGCCAACGCCACTGCGGATGCTGCGCTGCGTCGTGCTGGCACACAAAGTGCACCGCCAGCTCCAGCAGCGACGACGGCGAGATGAGCCGTCAATTCTCCGTCACCGCATGCCCTGGGGCAGCCGGCGACACCAATGAGACAAGAGTTGTCCTATGAGAGTCTGGGCAGTAGCCAATCAAAAAGGTGGCGTGGGCAAGACCACCACCACTATCGCCCTGGCCGGCCTGCTGGCCGAGGCGGGCAAGCGCGTGGTCGTCGTCGATCTCGACCCGCATGGCTCGATGACCAGCTATTTTGGGCACAACCCGGATGCCCTGGAGCACAGCTGCTACGACCTGTTCCTGCACAAGGGCAGCGTGCCCGAGGGCCTGCCGGGGCAGTTGCTGTTGCCGACCAGCGATGAGCGTATTTCGCTGCTGCCTTCGAGCACGGCGCTGGCGGTGCTGGAGCGTCAGTCGCCAGGGCAGAGTGGCTTGGGGCTGGTGATCGCCAAGAGTCTGGCGCAGTTGTGGCAGGATTTCGACTTTGCGCTGATCGACAGCCCGCCATTGCTGGGCGTGCTGATGGTCAACGCCCTGGCTGCGAGCCAGCAGCTGGTGATTCCGGTGCAAACCGAGTTTCTTGCAGTGAAGGGCCTGGAACGCATGATCGGCACCTTGGCCATGGTCAACCGTTCGCGCAAGCAGGCGTTGCCGTACCAGATCGTGCCGACCCTGTTCGACCGTCGCACCCAGGCCTCACTGGGCACCCTTAAGGTGCTGCGCGATACCTACGAGCATCAGGTGTGGCAGGGCTACATCCCGGTCGACACGCGCCTGCGCGATGCCAGCCGCAATGGCGTCACGCCGTCGCAGTTCGATGGCAAGAGCCGCGGCGTGATCGCCTATCGGGCACTGCTCAAACATATGCTGACCTACAAGCCCGCCGCGCAGGTGGCCTCATGAATCGACCTGTCGGCACCAAGCCGCAACTGGCCCTGCAGTCCTACCTTGATGGGTTGCTGCAGGAGGCCACCGAGGCCGAGGATATCCTCGAATTGCCAAGCTCGGCTGCACAGCCCGCAGCGGATGATGAGTTCGCCGCCGCCGTGCGTGAAGAGCAGGCACGCGACGCGAATCCGCCGACACTTGCCGCCAAGCCTTTTGCCGAGCCGCAGGTGAAGGTGCTGCCCGCCGTGCTGCCGGTCGAGCAGCCTGTGGTGGCGGTGGTCGAGGCGCAAGTGGTGGCTGAAGCCAGCATCCCGGTGCTGACCGAAGTGCCCACGCCGGAGCCGGTAGCACCGCTGGTGGACGTGCACCTGCCAGCGGCCGGTATGGCTGACATACCGACACCTCCGGCCAGCGTCGATGGCCGCCCGGCCTGGGCGGCCGAGCCGTTCGAGTGCCTGCTGTTCGACGTTGCCGGGTTGACCTTGGCAGTGCCACTGGTATGCCTGGGCTCGATCTACAGCCTGGAGGGCCAGGAGTTGACGCCGCTGTTCGGTCAGCCGGACTGGTTCCTCGGCATCCTCACCTGCCAGGCCGGCAACCTCAAGGTGCTGGACACCGCGCGCTGGGTGATGCCCGACCGCTACCGCGACGACTTCCGCCAGGGCTTGAACTACGTGATTTCCGTCCAAGGCTACGAATGGGGCCTGGCGGTCCATCAGGTCAGCCGCTCGCTGCGCCTGGACCCGGCCGAGATCAAGTGGCGCAGCCAGCGTGGCCAGCGCCCCTGGTTGGCCGGCACGGTCATCGAACACATGTGTGCACTGCTCGACGTCGCCGAACTGGCCGAGCTGATCGCCAGCGGTGCGGTCAAGCAGTTGCATGGCAAACAGAAATAACACCGAACACAACCGCCAACAGCGGATTTAGAGGGCTAGGGGAATGAAAAAGTCGTCTGCGCAAGGTTCTGAAGATCCGATCCTGCAGTGGGTAACCTTCCGTCTGGACAACGAGTCCTACGGCATCAATGTCATGCAGGTGCAGGAAGTGCTGCGCTACACCGAGATCGCTCCGGTACCGGGCGCGCCAAGCTACGTGCTGGGCATCATCAACCTGCGTGGCAACGTGGTGACGGTAATCGACACCCGCCAGCGCTTTGGCCTGATGCCGTCGGATGTGACCGATAACACCCGTATCGTCATCATCGAGGCTGACAAGCAAGTGGTCGGCATCCTGGTCGACAGCGTCGCCGAGGTGGTGTACCTGCGCCAGTCGGAAATCGAAACGGCGCCGAACGTGGGCAACGAAGAGTCGGCCAAGTTCATCCAGGGCGTGTGCAACAAGAACGGCGAACTGCTGATCCTGGTCGAGCTGGACAAGATGATGACCGAGGAAGAGTGGTCCGAGCTGGAGAACATCTGAGTTGATCTTCGAGGTGGCGGTAATCTTGCTGGCGTTGCTGTGGGCCCTGAGCCTGTGGTTCTTCCTGAACTACAGCAAGCGCCAGCGCGAACTGGCGGCGCAGCAGGCCGTGGGCGATGCCCTGCGCGACCAGCGCATCAAGGACCTGGCCAAGCGCCTGGATGACTACCAGAACGGCACCGTGCGCATGGGTGAGGCACTCCATGAACTGCGCGCGACCGTGGCACCGCTGCCCGAGAGGCTCCAGCAACTGGAGCAGCGCGACCCCAACAGCGTGACCTTCACCCAGGCCGCCAGGCTGGTGGGCATGGGCGCCAGCGTGGCGGAGCTTACCGAAACCTGTGGCCTGACCCAGGCCGAGGCGGAGCTGATGAGCAAGCTGCACCGCGGCGAGTGAAGGTGGCAAAGGGTTTCGGATGCCGTCAGTGCACCCAGGATTGGTTCGCGCCAATCCTGGCAATGCGGTCCAACGCCAGCAGATATCGCCTCGTTGCTCATCGGCTACCGGGTGCTGCCCAGCTGTGCGCCTGGCCCATCTGGGCTACCTGGTCCAGCGGTACGTGTTCACGCAGCACGGCATTGAACAGGTTGATATTGAGGGTGGCATGGATGTCGTAGATGGGCGACACCAGGAGGTTGCACAGCTCGCGCAGTTGCTTGAGCCACGGCAACTGATCGTCGATGACGTCGTTCAGCACGCCTGGCCCGCTGATCAGGCTCAGCCGCCGGGCGTAAGCCTGGAATGGCAAAGGTTGCAACAGGGGGTCGGGACGGCTCAGGTAGAAGTCGGGCGCCATGTGAAAGCGCTCTAGTATCCGTTCGGATATTGCGTCGAGTGTGGGGTTGGCCGGGTGGCTGCCGATCATGCTGCTGTTGTACTTGATGTACATGCCCATCTGGTCGTTGGACACCGGAGGTGAGAGCAGCAGGCCATCTGCGGTGGTCTTCAGTTCAAGGCGTTGCAGCGGTAGCTCGGTCCGGGTCCCGGTGGCCAGCAGCAGCCGATCATCGGCATCCAGGTACAGCCCCCCGTAATGTGAAAGCAAGCGGTAGCGCAGGATGTCGCAGGCCGAGCTGAAGTTGCATGCCACGCCGCCATTGCCATCGAGCGCTGCCTGATACTGCGGGAAATAGGGCGATTGGGAAAATGCCTGGAAGAAGTCCTGATCCTCCAATGGCATCAGCAGGGCCTGGTCAACTCGGTGCTCGCGTAATAGACGCAGGTTGGTCAGGTAGGCCAGGCGGTTCTGCCGTGACAGGAAAATCTGAAACCGATAGGGCGAACCGCGCAAGGCGTGGGCGTTGTGGACCAGTGCCTGCAGGAACTCACCTTCGAGTACCTTGTCCCCCAACCAGACACTGCTGACGATTTGCGGAATCGGCGTGCGTTTGAGCTGCGCGTACGGCGCATAGTCGACCGGCAGTTGCAGGTTGATGCCCATGGCATGCAACGTGGCCGCGCGCTGCGCCTCGCTGGCGATACGCCGTTGCGTGGACAGCACGAGGGCCGGATCGCCTTCGGCCTCGATGATCCAGCGCGGTGGGTTGATCAGTTTGATATCCCGCAAGCGGATGAAGCTGTCACTGGCGAACTCGTAGTGTACCCATTCGCTGGTTACCTGGCCGTTGTGCTGTATCCAGGCAGCGAAACGATGACCCAGGTTCTCGTCGATGCGGGTGACCAGCGCTGAGATGGCTCCCGAGGAAATGTGCGCCT
Source organism: Pseudomonas sp. 382 (assembly GCF_002759075.1). Lineage (NCBI taxonomy): Bacteria > Pseudomonadati > Pseudomonadota > Gammaproteobacteria > Pseudomonadales > Pseudomonadaceae > Pseudomonas > Pseudomonas sp. 382. The sequence goes on along the minus strand of NZ_PEMX01000004.1, from coordinate 242,004 downwards.
GCTCGCGAAAGGCCAACTCGGCCGGTTCGAGCTCCACCGCTTGAACTTGTGGCGCAGCGCCGATTGGCGCGCCGAGCAGTTCGCCAAGGCGCTGGCTGCTGAAAAAGCCCGGGCGGGTGAAGCGAAACACCTCAGCCGGCCGCCCCAACAGGTTGCCGCCGGCAGGCAGCGCATTGAGCAGGCCGAATACCTGTGTGCTGACGCTTTGCTCTTTTTGCCGCAGGCTCTTGCCATTGATCGCGGCATCCAGACCCAGACCGAACTGGGCAAGGCCGCCGACGACCAGCAGCGGGGTCAGTTCGGGCAGCACGATGACCAGCGGCGCGAGCAGGGTGGTGACCAGGCCGAGGTAACCGGCCCAGTGCGCCTTGTTGATGTCGTGGTTGCTGGTGATCTGGCTGTCGGCGTCGGCGTAGGTGCGCTGCTTTTGCAGCAGGGTCAAAGCCTCGAAGAGCTCGCCCTGGATCGGCGGGCTGTACTTGTCGGGCCGATAGTTGATGACCTCGCCTGGCGTCCACACACCACTGGTGGTGAACCCTGGATGGTTGACCGACAGGCGGTGCGGCCGGGGATACAGGCCGAGCCCCTTGAGCGCCGTGTCCAGCCCGCTGAAGTCCAGGCCGTCCGGCCAGTCGGCACGGTTGAAGTGACTGCGCAGGGCGAGCCGGCTCGCTTCGTCCCGGCACTGCGCGGCGATCCACTGCTGCAGCGCGGCAAGGTTGGCGAACTCGTGGAAGGGGGCCGCGTTTCCGGGAATGTACAGCACTACCTCAGGTGCCGATACATGGCTGAGCAAGACGATGCTCGATGACCTGTAGCCATAGATATTGAGCATGCTCGAGCGCACGTCCTCGCGTGGCACCAGCCCTGCGGCACGCCAGATCATCAGGCGGCTGGCCGGGGTCAGGCTGCCGTGCAGGATTTGCTGATTGCAGGCGGCGATGAAGGCGATGCGGATGGCCCGCTGGTAATGCGCCTGGCGCTTGAGCCAGTAGGCGTCGAGCTGGGCCTTGAAGTCGTTGTGAAAATGCAGGCTCCAGATGTAGATCTGGAAGTCCTCCGCACGTATGGCCAGGCGTGTGTCCGGTGCGTAGCGGGGCGGTTGGGTGCGCCGGTAGAGCCCATTGAACACCAGATACGACGGGGCGTTGGAAAATAGCCCAGGTGGCTCCAGTCGCTCGACAATGTGCAGCTCGGTGCTGGGCGCCAGGCCTGCCCAATCACCATAGTGAAAGCCACCATAGCCTTCGGCGCTCTCGCCCTGCCAGTTGTTCAACAGTGCCTCGACCAGGTTCAGGCGCTGGGTGATCACGGCGTTCTGCCTGGTGTATGCGCGGCCCTCGCCGAGCGGTTCGCTCTGGTAGTGGAGGCTCACCACATCGACATCCAGTGGAGAGTCGCTGAAGCCTTGGGTGGCGAGCCAGCCGGCCAGCTTGCTGCGTGCCAGCTGGTCAGGGCGCGGCAGGTCGTGCAAGGCCTGGCGCACCAGGTCGAGGTGGGGTGCAGGTAGGGGAAGCATGATGAAGCCCTCATGATCGAAGAGGGCCCAGTGTGCGAAGCGCGGACGGTGCCGGGCGCTAGATAGTGCTATCGGCTGGCGGCAGCCCGAGAATCGCGGGTGAGATATCGCGCGGTTGCACGGGAGCATCGTCGAACCCTGGCGGCACCTTGCCGCGCAATTGCCAGGCGAAGGCGATGATCTCGGCGATGGTCAGGTACAACGCTTCGGGGATCTGCTCGCCCAGCTCCAGGCGCGCCAGCAGGCGAACGAGTTCGGCGTTCTCGTAGATTGGTACTTCGTATTCGCGGGCCAGGGCCAGGATCGCGTCGGCCAGCTCGTCATCACCTTTGGCGGTCAGTGTCGGAGCCTGCTGGCCGTCGTAGCTCAGGGCGATGGCCTGGCGTGGTTGCTTGTTGCTCATGCGGTTTCGTCCACCCAGCGTTGCTCCACCCGCGTGCGCGGGCCCTGTGGCGCAATGCCAGGGTGGCATTCCAGGTCGCCGACGTCGAGGCCGCGGGCCAACAGGCGTTCGCGCAGGTTGCCGAGCTGGCTGTCGACCAGTCGTGCGGTCTGTTCACGCTCGGCCCAGAGCTGGCCGGACAGCCGCCCCTGGAGCAGTTGCGCCTGCACCTGCAAAGGCCCCAAGGGTGCCAGGTCGAATGCCAGCTCGATCCGCCATAGCGCCTGCAGCGGGTCGTGCGGTTCGTGCTGCTGGCGTTCGGCTTGCTGTTCCGGGGTTTCCTCGCGCTGCAGTTTGACTTGCAGGGGAATGAACTCCTGGCCGTGGCGGATCGGTACTTCTGTCTGCCAGGTGGTCTGCAGGTTGCCGTTTTCCAGCGTGCCGGATTGCTGCAGGCTGCTCAGGGCGTGGCTCTGCAAGCGCGAGATCGCGGCGGCGGCCAGGCGCAGCAGCTGTTGCAGGTCACCTTCGTTTTCCATGGCCTGCAACAGCCTCGAGGGCAGGGGAAAGGCCCCTGGCGGTGTCCTTGGGCTGACCCGGTCAAGCATGCCCAGGGCACTGCGGGCCATGGCCGGTAGTGCTTGGGCCAGGGTGGCGGAGGCGCTCATCGGGCCGCTGGGGGCGTTGCTCGACGCCTGTGCCACCAGCCTGACCAGCTGCGCTTTGAGGTCGGTGGCCACGTTGGCGCCAAGGCCGCCGAGCAGCTTGGCCTCCAGGAACGCCCCACTGTTGTTCAGGGCCTGGGCGAGGGCTTTGCCGTCACTGAGTTGGCGGGCATCCGGCAGGTTGGCCAGCAGGCTGTTGGCGGTGTTGCGCAGCTCGCTGTCGCTGACCGGACTGTTGGCAATCTGCTGCAGCGCGCTTAGCAGGCCGGGCAAGGAAGCCTGGCGGCCTTGCTGGGCAAGCAACTGCTGGGCGATGTTCAATTGCTCCTGGCGCCCGCTGAGCGGCACGAACCGCAGCGACTGGTCGCCTTGCACCAGGGCGCTGAGCAGGCTGCCGATCGGCAACGGGCGCGGGCTGTCGATGGCCAACGTAGCGCCGGCCTGAGCGGTATTGAGCAGGCTGACCAGCGAGCGGAAGGTGGCCGCTTCACCCACGGTCTGGGGCAGCGCCTGGTTGGTCAGGACCTTGCCCTGCAGCAGGGTACCGACCGGCACCTTGCCGGTGTCCAGTTGGGTGAGGGTGGCGATGTTGCTGGCATTGGCTTGTTGCACCATGACGGCCAGGCGATTGCTCTCCGGCTGGCTGACGGTTAACTGGCTGCCTGGCGGGATCGGCTGGTTGGCAGTGGCCTGGACCTGTGTGCGGCTGCCACTGCCCTGGATCACTTGCAGCACCAGCTGGAAGGTACTGCCACTCTGGCGCATCGTCAGCACTTCGGCCTGAGCGGTTTCGCCTGGCTTGAGCAGGCCCGGCTGCGCCTGGGTCAGGTTGAGCAGTTCACCGGTCAGCTGGGCCTTGATCGCTTGCGGATTGATCGCGGTTTGTGCGCCGAGACTATTGATTTCAGTCATGATTGTATACAACCTGTGGAGCCCGCCCTCTTGGCAGCGTGGCAGCACATGTAATAATGCCTGCCGCCTGTCACTGCCAGTATAACGGCAGCGAGGTGGGCGACTTGAGAAGCTATAGATAAGGCGAACCCGTGACCCTTCACCTCCAAGCCGTGGGCCTGGCCTGCGAGCGCGACTGGCGCCTGCTGTTCGAGCACCTCGATTTCCAGCTGCGCCCCGGCGACATGCTGCAGATCAGCGGCCCCAACGGCAGTGGCAAGACCAGCCTGCTGCGCCTGTTGGCCGGGCTGATGCAGCCGACTGCCGGGCAGATCCTGCTGGGTGGCCAGCCGCTTGGCGACCAGCGCCATGCCCTGGCCAGCATCCTGCTGTGGGTCGGCCACGCTGCGGGTATCAAGGACCTGCTCACGGCGGAGGAAAATCTCACCTGGCTCTGTGCCTTGCACCAACCGGCTACCCCTGATGCCATCTGGTCGGCACTCGAAGCGGTCGGCTTGCGCGGTTTCGAAGACGTTCCCTGCCATACCCTGTCCGCTGGTCAGCAGCGCCGCGTGGCCCTGGCCCGGCTGTACCTGGACAGCCCGCCACTGTGGATCCTCGACGAACCCTTCACTGCCCTCGACAAGCAGGGCGTGGCCCAGCTCGAAGCGCACCTGGCCGCTCACTGTGAACAGGGCGGCACGGTGGTGCTGACAACGCACCACACCCTGGAACGCAAGCCGTCCGGCTACCGGGAACTCAACCTGGGGCAATGGGCGGCATGAGCGTATTCATCCTGTTGCTGCGCCGTGAAGCACGCCTGCTGTTCCGCCGCCCGGCGGAGCTGGCCAACCCGCTGGTGTTCTTCGCCATCGTCGTGGCGCTGTTCCCGCTGGCGGTTGGTCCGGAAAGCCAATTGTTGCAAACCTTGTCGCCTGGCCTGGTCTGGGTCGCGGCCTTGCTCGCCGTGCTGCTGTCGCTGGACGGCCTGTTTCGCAGCGATTTCGAGGACGGTTCGCTGGAGCAGTGGGTGCTGTCACCGCACCCGCTGGCCATGCTGGTGCTGGCCAAGGTCCTGGCACACTGGATCTTTTCCGGGCTGGCGCTGGTATTGTTGGCGCCGTTGCTGGCGCTGATGCTGGGCTTGCCCAGCCACTGCCTGCCGGTGCTGCTCGGTTCACTGCTGTTGGGCACGCCGGTGTTGAGCCTGCTGGGCGCTGTTGGCGCTGCGCTGACGGTCGGCCTCAAGCGCGGTGGTTTGTTACTGGCGCTGCTGATTCTGCCGTTGTATATCCCTGTATTGATCCTGGGCAGTGGCGCGTTGCAGGCAGCATTGCAGAATATGCCTGCCACCGGTCATTTGCTCTGGCTTGCCAGCCTGACAGCCCTGGCGGTTACCCTGGCACCCTTTGCGATAGCCGCCGGGCTGAAGATCAGCGTCGGCGAATAACGAGTCCCGGGCTCTCAAGCCCGGCTAATACCCTGGATGTACCTGATGAAAATGAGCTGGACGTGGTTCCACAAACTGGGTTCGCCGAAATGGTTCTACGCCATCAGCGGCCGCATGCTGCCATGGCTGGCCGTTTCCGCCGTGCTGCTGCTGGTGACCGGCGTGGTCTGGGGCCTGGCCTTCGCCCCTGAGGACTACCAGCAGGGCAATAGCTTCCGCATCATCTATATCCACGTGCCGGCAGCGATGCTGGCGCAGTCCTGCTATGTGCTGCTGGCGGTGGCCGGTGTGGTGGGGCTGGTGTGGAAGATGAAGCTGGCCGATGTCGCCCTGCAATGCGCAGCGCCCATCGGCGCCTGGATGACCGCCGTGGCGCTGGTCACCGGGGCCATCTGGGGCAAGCCGACCTGGGGCAGCTGGTGGGTCTGGGATGCACGGCTGACGTCGATGCTGATCCTGCTGTTCCTGTACTTCGGCATCATTGCCCTGGGCCAGGCCATCAGTAACCGCGACAGCGCGGCCAAGGCCTGCGCGGTGCTGGCCATCGTCGGCGTGATCAACATCCCGATCATCAAGTATTCGGTGGAGTGGTGGAACACGCTGCATCAGGGCGCGACCTTCACCCTCACCGAAAAACCGGCGATGCCGGCCGAGATGTGGCTGCCGCTGCTATGCACGGCGCTGGGCTTCTACTGTTTCTTCGGTGCCGTGCTGCTGCTGCGCATGCGCCTTGAAGTGCTCAAGCGCGAGGCACGCGCCAGTTGGGTCAAGGATGAAGTGTTGAACAGCCTGGGACGGAGGGCCACGCGATGAATTTCGCTTCCTTCGGCGATTTTCTCGCCATGGGCCACCATGCCCTGTACGTCTGGTCGGCCTACGGCATCTGCCTGGCGGTGCTGGCGCTGAATGTCGTTGCACCGGTGCTGGCCCGCCGTCGCTACCTGCAAGATGAGGCGCGCCGTTTGCGCCGGGAGAACAACCAGTGAATCCGCAGCGCAAGAAACGCCTGTTCATCATCCTCGGCCTGCTGGCCGGGGTAGCGGTTGCCGTCGGCTTTGCCTTGAGCGCGCTGCAGCAGAACATCAACCTGTTCTACACACCGACCCAGATCGCCAACGGCGAAGCGCCGCTGGACACGCGCATTCGTGCCGGTGGCATGGTCGAGAAGGGGTCGGTGCAGCGTTCCTCCGATTCGCTCGACGTGCGTTTCGTGGTCACTGATTTCAACAAGTCGGTGCCAATCACTTACCGCGGCATCCTGCCTGACCTGTTCCGTGAAGGGCAGGGAATCGTCGCCCTCGGCAAGCTCAACGGCGACGGTGTGGTAGTGGCCGACGAAGTGCTGGCCAAGCACGACGAGAAGTACATGCCACCGGAGGTCACCAAGGCCTTGAAGGAAAGCGGCCAGGCGGCCAGCGGTGCGGAGGCCAAGCCATGAATGCAGCACTGGTGATCCCCGAGCTCGGCCAGCTGGCGATGATTCTGGCAATCTGCTTTGCTGCCGTGCAGGCCACGGTGCCGCTGCTCGGTGCCTGGCGTGGTGACAGCCTGTGGATGAGCCTGGCCCGCCCGGCCGCCTGGGGCCAGTTCAGCTTCCTGGCCTTTGCCTTTGCCTGCCTGACCCATGCGTTCATGACCGACAACTTCTCGGTCGCCTACGTGGCCAGCAACTCCAACAGCGCCTTGCCGTGGTACTACAAGTTCAGTGCGGTGTGGGGTGCCCACGAAGGCTCGCTGCTGCTGTGGGCACTGATCCTCGGTGGCTGGACCTTTGCCGTGTCAATCTTCTCGCGGCAGTTGCCGCAGGTGATGCTGGCCCGCGTGCTGGCGGTGATGGGCATGATCAGCGTCGGTTTCCTGAGCTTCCTGATCATCACTTCCAACCCGTTCCAGCGCCTGCTGCCGCAGGTGCCGACCGATGGCCGTGACCTCAACCCGTTGTTGCAGGACTTCGGCCTGATCGTCCACCCGCCGATGCTGTACATGGGTTATGTGGGCTTCTCGGTGGCCTTCGCCTTTGCCATTGCCGCGCTGCTCGGCGGGCGGCTGGACGCAGCCTGGGCGCGCTGGTCGCGGCCCTGGACCATCGTCGCCTGGGCCTTCCTGGGCGTGGGTATCACCCTGGGTTCGTGGTGGGCCTATTACGAACTGGGCTGGGGTGGCTGGTGGTTCTGGGACCCGGTGGAGAACGCCTCGTTCATGCCCTGGCTGGTGGGTACCGCGCTGATCCACTCGCTGGCGGTGACGGAAAAACGCGGGGTGTTCAAGAGCTGGACCGTGCTGCTGGCGATTGCTGCGTTCTCGCTGAGCCTGCTGGGGACCTTCCTGGTGCGTTCCGGGGTGCTGACCTCGGTGCATGCGTTCGCTGCCGACCCTGCGCGTGGCGTGTTCATCCTGATCTTCCTGCTGTTCGTGGTCGGTGGCTCGCTGACCCTGTTCGCCCTGCGCGCCCCGGTGGTCAAGAGCCAGGTCGGCTTTGCCCTGTGGTCGCGCGAGACGCTGCTGCTGGCCAACAACCTGATCCTGGTGGTGGCCGCTTCGATGATCCTGCTGGGCACCTTGTATCCGCTGGTGCTCGATGCCCTGACCGGTGCCAAGCTGTCGGTCGGCCCACCGTACTTCGATGCCCTGTTCCTGCCGCTGATGGCGCTGCTGATGGGCGTGCTGAGCGTGGGTGTGGTGGTGCGCTGGAAGGACACCCCCGGCAAATGGCTGGCGAACATGATGACCCCGGTGCTGATCGGCAGCGCGGTGCTGGCGCCGATCGCTGGCTTGATCGTCGACGATCTCGACTGGCCGGTCCTGAGCGCCTTCGCCCTGGCGGCCTGGGTGGTGCTGGGCGGGCTGCGCGACATCGTCGACAAGACCCGCCACAAGGGCCTGGCCAAGGGTGTGCGTGGCCTGACCCGCAGCTACTGGGGCATGCAGCTGGCGCACCTGGGCCTGGCGGTGTGTGCCCTGGGCGTGGTGCTGTCGAGCAACAACAGCGCCGAGCGTGACCTGCGCATGGCGCCGGGCGAGAGCGTCGAGCTGGGTGGTTATCACTTCCTGTTCGAGGGCGCCAAGCACTTCGAAGGGCCGAACTTCATTTCTGACAAGGGCACCATCGTCGTCACCCGCGATGGCCGTGAAGTGACGACGTTGCACCCGGAGAAACGCCTGTACACCGTGCAGCAGTCGATGATGACCGAGGCCGGCATCGATGCCGGCTTCACCCGTGACCTGTACGTTGCCTTGGGCGAGCCGCTGGAAAACGGCGCCTGGGCAGTGCGCGTACACATCAAGCCTTACGTCCGCTGGATCTGGCTGGGCGGTCTGCTGACCGGCCTGGGTGGGTTGCTGGCGGCCTTCGACCGGCGCTACCGCGTCAAGGTCAAGACCCGGGTGCGTGAAGCCCTGGGCGTGTCTGGAGCTGCTGCATGAAGCGTTGGATCATGGTCGTGCCACTGGCGGTATTCCTGCTGATGGCGGTTTTTCTCTACAAGGGGCTGTTCCTCAAGCCCGACGAGCTGCCGTCGGCAATGATCGGCAAACCGTTCCCGGCGTTCGCCCTGGCGTCGACCCAGGGTGACCGCAACCTGACCCAGGCAGACCTGCATGGCCGGCCGGCGTTGGTCAACGTGTGGGCCACCTGGTGCCCGTCGTGCAAGATCGAGCACCCGTATCTCAACCAGCTGGCCCAGCAGGGCGTGGTGATCCACGGCATCAACTACAAGGATGACAACGCGGCCGCGCAGAAGTGGCTGGCCGAGTTCCACAACCCCTACCAGCTGGATATCCGTGACGAGCAGGGCAGCCTGGGGCTGGACCTGGGCGTGTACGGTGCGCCGGAAACCTTCCTCATCGACGCCAAGGGCATCATCCGCTACAAGCACGTCGGCATCGTCGACGCTGACGTCTGGCGCCAGCAGCTGGCGCCGCTTTACCAGGGGCTGGTCGACGAGGCCACGCCATGAGGCGCTGGCTGGCAGCCGCCGTGCTGGGCATGAGCCTGGCCGGTGTGGCCAAGGCGGCTATCGATACCTACCAGTTCCGTGATGACGCCGAGCGCGAACGTTACCAGCAACTGACCAAGGAACTGCGCTGCCCCAAGTGCCAGAACCAGGACATCGCCGATTCCAACGCACCGATCGCCGCCGACCTGCGCCGCGAGATCTTCCGCATGCTCGGCGAAGGCAAGAGCAACCAGCAGATCGTCGATTTCATGGTCGACCGCTATGGCGACTTCGTGCGCTACAAGCCGGCGCTCAGTGGCCGCACCTGGCTGCTGTGGTTCGGCCCGGGCATCTTGTTGGCCGGTGGTTTCGTGGTGCTGGCGGTGATTGTCCGCCGTCGCCGTGGCCCGGCGACCCAGGCTGCCGAGGAACTGTCCGTCGAAGAACGCGAGCGTCTCGCCAAACTGCTGGAAAAAGAACAGACCCATGACTGAATTCTGGCTTAGCGCGGGCCTGCTGCTGCTCGCCGCCCTCGGCTTTTTGCTGATCCCGATCCTGCGCGTCCGTCGCCAGCAGCAGGAAGAAGACCGTACCGCATTGAATGTCGCGCTGTATCAGGAACGCGTCGCAGAGCTGGCTGCCCAGCAGGCGGCCGGCGTGCTTGACGACAGGCAGATGGCCAAGGGTCGCGATGAGGCGGCCCGTGAGCTGCTGGCTGACACAGAGGGTGCGGAACCCGTGCGTCAGGGCCACCAGGGCAGGGCCCTGCCATTGCTGGCGGCAGTGCTGGTGCCTTTGCTGGCACTGGGGCTGTACCTGCACTTCGGTGCGGCGGACAAGGTCGAGCTGACCCAGGAATTCGCCGCCGCACCGAAGACCCTGGACGAAATGACCACGCGCCTCGAACGTGCCGTGCAAGCCCAGCCGGATTCGGCCGAAGGTCTGTATTTCCTTGGCCGGGCCTATATGGCCCAGCAACGTCCGGCCGACGCGGCACGCGCCTACGAGCGCGCTGTCGCCCTGGCCGGTCGCCAGCCCGAGCTGCTGGGCCAGTGGGCCCAGGCACTGTATTTCGCGGCAGACAAGAAATGGAGCCCGCAGGTGCAGGCGCTGACCGACGAAGCACTCAAGGCCGACCCGAATGAAGTCACCAGCCTTGGCCTGCGGGGCATCGCCGCCTTCGAAGGCGAGCGCTACCAGGCCGCCATCGACTACTGGAACCGCCTGCTGGCGCAGCTGCCAGAGGGCGATGCCTCGCGGACGGCACTGCAAGGCGGCATCGACCGTGCGGCGGAGCGCCTGGGCAGCACCGGCGGCAAACCGCAGGCCACAGCGCCAGCCCGGTTGAAGGTGCGGGTGGAGTTGGCGGCGGCGCTCAAGGACAAGGTCAAGCCTGACGACACCGTGTTCATCTTCGCCCGTGCCAGCAACGGCCCGCCCATGCCGCTGGCGGCCAAGCGGGTCACCGTGGCGCAATTGCCGCTGGAAGTGGAATTGTCCGACGCTGACGCTATGCTGCCGCAGATGAAACTGTCACAGTTCGCCGAAGTCCAACTGGTCGCACGTGTATCCCGCGCTGGCCAGCCGACCCGCGGCGAATGGGTCGGCCAGGGCGCACCCCTGGCCAATACCACCCAGGCCACCCAGCACTTGACCATCGACAGCCCCGACCAGTAAGAGAACAACACCATGCATAGCACCGTCCGCCTGACCCTGATCACCCTGGCCCTGGGTTTGTCCGCGTGTACGGTGCAGCAGCCGTACGAACAGCCGTCGCCGCCGGCCGAGACCGTGCCACCGCGCCAGGGGCCAGCGGTAAAGCCGCTGCCGGGTGGCCAGCCGTCGAAGCCGAGCAAGCCAGCGGCGATTCCCAAGCCGATGCCACGGACCTCCGCCAGCTTCGCACCACCGCCGGGTGGCGCCAGCCACTGGGACCCGAAGCTCGGGGTGTATGTGCTGGAGAACAAGACCAATGTCTTTTACCGGCAGCGTACCTACTACCACTATGACAATGGCTGGAGCTGGTCGCTGAACCCGGATGGGCCATGGCAGGCAACTGACAGCAGTGGTGTGCCGGGTGGATTGGGGCGCGCCTACGGGCAGTAGTTTTTTGGGGGCTGCGGGTGTTCGCCTTTAGAGGTCCGGCGCTCGATCTCACAGGCGCTGAAAATGTTGTGGCAGGCACATGGAAGTCCTGACACCCTATGACCCGGACCACCCATACAGTACAGTTCCCCGCTGTTTTCCCCATTGACTGTACCGGCCAGTTACTCCGCATAATGCCCCTCTGATATTGAAGGAGGTGGCATGCGCAAAACTGTCCTGGTACTGGTAGAAACCGTCGACGATTATCTGCCGTTGCTGGAACAGACCGGCTACCGCCTGATTCGTGCCCCGTCCCCGCAGATGCGCAGCGACGCCATCCAGCGCCATGCCGGCGAGATTGACGCCGTGCTGACCCGCGGGCCGTTGGGCCTGACCGCCGCTGAAATCGCCGCCTTGCCCAAGCTGCAGATCATCTGCGTGATCGGTGCTGGTTACGAGCAGGTCGACCTGGTCGCCGCTGCCGCCCGTGGCATCACTGTCACCAATGGCGCTGGCGCCAATGCCGCGGCTGTTGCCGACCACACCATGGCCATGCTGCTGGCGCTGTTGCGCGATATTCCTCGCGCCGACGCCAGCACTCGTCGTGGCGAGTGGAACCGGGTGATCAGCCCTTCGGTCAGCGGCAAGCGCCTGGGCCTGCTGGGCCTCGGCGCGGTGGGCCAGGCCATCGCCAGGCGCGCCAGCCTGGGCTTCGACATGACCATCAGCTACCACAGCCGCACCCCACGTACTGACGTCCCTTACACCTGGTACGACAGCCCGTTGCACCTGGCGCAGGCCATCGACATCCTGGTCGTGGCCACCCCCGGTGGCGCCAACACCCGCCATCTGGTCGATGCCCCGGTGCTCCAGGCGCTGGGCCCGCAGGGGTATCTGGTGAATATCGCCCGGGCCAGCGTAGTCGACACCCAGGCCCTGGTATCAGCCCTTGAACAAGGCCGCCTGGCGGGCGCCGCGCTCGATGTGTTCGATGACGAGCCGGCCGTGCCAGATGCCCTCAAGGCCCTCGGCAATACCGTGCTCACGCCTCATGTGGCCGGCCAGTCGCCCGAGGCCGCACGCGACACCGTGACCTTGGTGTTGCGCAACCTGCAGGCCTTCTTTGCCGGCGAACCGGTACTCACGCCAGTCCGCGCATAACCCTTCAATACCCCGGCATGGCCGGATCACAAGGAGCGTTTGATGCAACTCGAAATTTTCCAGGTCGATGCCTTTTCCGCCGAGCCCTTTGGTGGCAACCCGGCGGCGGTGATCCCGTTGCAAAGCTGGTTGCCAGACGATGTGCTGCAACGCATCGCCGAAGAAAACAACCTGTCTGAAACAGCCTACTTCGTACGCAATGGCGCAACCTTCGACCTGCGCTGGTTCACCCCCAGCGTCGAAGTCGACCTGTGCGGCCATGCCACACTGGCCGCGGCCTACGTACTGTTCGAGCAGCTGGGTGAGCAAGCCGAAGTGCTGCGCTTCAACACCCGCAGTGGCGAACTGCGGGTCAGCCGGAGCGCCGATGGCCTGCTGGCCATGGACTTCCCGGCCAAGCAGCCGCAAGCCGTGGACGTTCCAGCCGGGTTGCTGGAGGCGCTTGGCCTGAGTGCGGCCAAGGCGGTGTATCGCTCCGACGACTATGTGGTGGTGGTCGATGACGCTGCGCTGCTCGCGCCGCTGAAGCCCGATTTCGTCGCCCTGTCGGCATTCGACGTGCGAGGCATCGCGGTCACGGCCGCTGGGCGTGGTTTCGACTTCGTCACCCGCTGGTTCGGCCCGCGGGTCGGGGTCAATGAAGACCCGGTAACCGGCTCGGCGCATACCTCGCTTGCACCGTTGTGGGCCGAGCGTCTGGGCAAGTCGTCGCTGAGCTGCGAGCAGGGCGGGGCGCGCAAGGGGCAATTGCACTGTGACGTTCCTGGTAATGGCCGGGTGATCATCAGTGGGCGTGCGGCCTTGTACCTGCGCGGCAGCGTGTTCATCTGATCGAACCGGTGGGGCTGGCGGCTGTGTGGCAGGGCCCGATCTATACTTGCTGGCCCAGCCAGCAAGGAGCCCGATCATGGCCCTGGAAAAAAGCGGCAGCTGCCTGTGCGGTGAAACCCGCCTGCGCGCCACAGTCGACAATACCCATATCAGCGCTTGCCATTGCGGCATGTGCCGCAAGTGGACCGGCGGTCCGCTGCTGGTCGTGGATTGCAGCCAGGCGCCGGTCTTCGAAGGGCGGCCACCGGCGGTCTACGACTCGTCCGAGTGGGCCCAGCGTGGTTTTTGCAGCGGTTGCGGCACGCACCTGTATTACCGCCTCAAGGACAAGGACCATTATGCGGTCCCGGTAGGCCTGCTCGATGGCGACGAGGCCTGGGATTTCGACTTGCAGATTTTCGTCGAGCAGAAGCCCGCCTGGTATTGCTTCGCCAACCAGACCAAGGAGCTGACCGGCGAGCAAGCGTTCGAGCAGCTTGGCTGAGCCATTGCTCATGCGAACTTGCCAAACACGTGCATTCCTGAGAAAAGGGCGCCCTTGAATTTCAGCGTTGGAGCATGCCCATGAGCAGTGAACTGCAGATCATCGACCTCGTCGAAGGCGACGGCAAGGCCGCCGTCAAAGGCGCCCTGATCACCACCCAGTACACCGGCTGGCTGGCCGACGGCAGCGAGTTCGACTCGTCGTGGTCGCGCGGCAAACCCTTCCAGTGCGTGATTGGTACCGGGCGTGTCATCAAAGGCTGGGACCAGGGCCTGATGGGCATGCGCGTGGGTGGCAAGCGCAAGCTTCAGGTGCCAGCGCATCTAGGGTATGGCGAGCGCAGCGTGGGGGCGATACCGCCGAATTCGGATCTGACCTTCGAGATCGAGTTGCTGGAAGTGCTGACGCGGGATGATTGATTGCGGTGGGGCTGGGAGGTGCAAAACCCAAGGTGTACATATTTCCGCAACACGCCTGCTCTAACGTAATCCTTGCCTAGGGAACGGCATCCACACTCAGGGAGGAACCAAACGGGTTGAGGACACTCTGAGTCCTGCTCGTTGCCAGGGATGGCAATCACCAACACGGATGCCCTGCGGCATGGGCCGCGGGGCAATGTGGCGGGTACCCAGATACCTTTTGCCACAAGAGCCTGCCCTCATGAAGTTGCCATCTTTCATTCGACGTCGCCGCCGCCTGATGCTCAGCCTGGCCCTCGTCGCCGCGGCTGTGCCGCTGGCACTGGAAGTGGTCGAAAGCCGCGCGCAACCGGTCGATGGCACCCAGACGCTGGTATTCCTGCGCCATGCCGAGAAGCCAGGTGAAGGCCTGGGGCAATTGAACTGCCAGGGGCTCAACCGCGCGCTGGACCTGGCCACCTTGTTGCCAGAGCGTTTCGGCAAGGCGGATTACGTGTTTGCGGCCAACCCCTCGCGGCATGTCGAGGAAGGCAGCCAGGACCAGAGCTACAGCTACATTCGCCCGCTGATGACCATCACCCCGAGCGCCATCCGCCTGGGTTTGCCAGTCAACATCGACTTTGCTGCCAACGACACCGACGAACTTGCCGATGAACTGCTCAGCGACAAGTACCGCAATGCCACGGTTTATACCGCCTGGTCCCACGGCTATCTGCCGGAGTTGATCAACACCGTGGCCGGCAAGGCGTTGGGCGATGAGCGGGTGATCACCGAAGACTGGAATGGCGACGATTTCGACACCCTCTACGTCCTGACTCTGACCTGGCACGACGGCAAGGCCAGCCTGCTCAGCCGTAACGTTCGTCAGGGCCTGGATGGCGGTGCCCATAGCTGCCCGACCTGATCCGCTGTTACTGTCGTGGCAGGGCAGTCAGACAGGGATGAACAATGACCCAGCGGGTGACGGTGATTGGCGGTGGCGTGGTCGGCCTGGCGACGGCTTATGCGCTGGTGCGCGAAGGCTTGTCGGTGGTGCTGGTCGAGGCGCGAGACCAGTTGGCCTCGGCGACCAGCTTCGCCAATGGCGGGCAGCTTTCCTATCGGTATGTAGCGCCGTTGGCCGATGCCGGTGTCCCGTGGCAGGCACTTGGCTGGCTCTTGCGCGGCGACTCGCCGCTGCGCCTGCGCTTGCGCCTGGACCCTGCCCAATGGCGCTGGTTGCTGCAGTTCGTGATGGCTTGCCGCAGCAGTGTCAATCGGCGTAACGCGGCGCAGCTGCTGGACTTGGCCTTGCACAGCCAGGCCACCCTGGAACGCTGGCGTGAAGACGACGGGCTGAGTGACTTCGCCTGGCGGCAGAACGGCAAGCTGGTGGCATTTCGCAGTGAGCGGGCGTTCGCCCATGGCCGGGCCCATCTGCTCGACCCCGATCGTCAACGGGTGCTCGGTGCCAGCGAGGTCAGGGCGCTGGAGCCGGCGTTGGCCGACGCGCCCTTTGTTGGCGCCGTGCTGACTGCGGATGAAGAAGTCGCCGACTGTCATCGCTTCTGCGAGCGGCTGGCAGAGCGTCTGCGCGCATCCGGGCAGTGCCGGTTCCTGCTCGGCAGCCCAGTCACCCGCCTGATCAGCCGTGATGACCAGGTGGTGGCAATGCAACTGGGGCGTAAGCAGGTGGACGTCGAGCGCCTGGTACTGTGCGCCGGCCATCGAAGTGCCGGGTTGGCGCTACCTGGGTTGCGGCTGCCGGTCTACCCGCTCAAGGGCTACAGCCTGACGGCACCGATCGCCACGGTGCACCGGGCGCCGGAGATCAGCATCACGGATTACGAGCGCAAGATCGTCTATGCACGGCTTGATCAGAGGCTGCGGGTGGCGGCGATGGTAGATATCGTTGGCTATGACGAAACAGTGGATGCGCGCCGGCTCGACAGCATGCGGCGCCAGGCGCTGGAGACCTTGCCACAGGCAGCGGACTACACTAAGGCGGTGGAGTGGGCGGGAATGCGGCCGGCGACGCCGACCGGGGTGCCCATCGTCGGGGCTTCAGCCTATCGCAACCTGTGGCTGAACCTCGGGCATGGGGCCTTGGGCTTTACTTTGGCGTGTGGCAGCGGGGAGCGACTGGCTCGGATGCTGTGTTGACTGGTCCGGCCTCTTCGCGGGTAAACCCACAGGTATCGCACAGGTCTTGAGGGCTGTGCAGTCCCTGTGGGAGCGGGCGTGCCCGCGAAGAGGCCGGTACAGTCTAGCGTCCGAACTTCATCGGCCAGCCCACTACTTTCTTCGTCCTTGGTGTGGCATAGGTTCGCACCTTGGACGTGCTGAGCCCCATCCGCACCAGCGACTCGGCAATGGTCACCGCCGCGCTCACCCCATCGACCACTGGCACCCCGGTGCGCTGGCGGATCTGTTCATCCAGCCCGGCCATGCCGCCACAGCCCAGGCAGATCACCTCGGCCTTGTCGTCACGCACGGCACGTTCGGCCTGCTCGACGATCGCCGCAACGGCACGTTGCGGGTCTGCTTCCAGCTCCAGCACGGCCAGGCCACTGGCGCGCACCGAGGCACACCGGTCATACAGCCCGGACAGCTTCAGGCGGTCTTCGATCAGCGGCACGGTGCGGTCCAGGGTGGTCACTACCGAATAGGCGTGGCCCAGGTACATGGCGGTACTGGCGGCGGCATCGGTGATATCGATTACCGGCACGTCGAGCAGCTCCTGCAGGCCTTCGCGGCCATGTTCGCCGTAGCCGGCCTGTATCACCGCATCGTACGGGCCGTCATAGGCCAGCACGCGGTCCATCACGGCGATGGCGGCCAGGTAGCTCTCGAAATTGCCCTCCACCGACTCGGCGCCGAACCAAGGGGTCAGGCCGATGATTTGCGTGCCCGGCGCGGCGACGCTGCGCGCCTGTTCGGCAATGGCCTCGGTGATGGCTTCGGTGGTATTGACGTTGGCAATCAGAATACGCATGGGCAATCCTCCTTGATCAATGGCTGCTGTGGTCGACGGCGATGCACTCGCCGCTGATATCGTGGTATTGGCGGTTACGCGGGGCGATCAGCAGGTATACCGCGGCCGCGATGCCGGCGCCGATCAGCCAGGAAAACGGCGCAATGCCGTGGAAGTTCGGCACCAAGGCCAGGATGATGGCCAGCAGTGCTGCCGGTACGAAGGCGGCCACGGCACGCAGGTTGATGCCTTTGCTGTAGTGGTAGGCGCCGGCCGGGTTCTCGGTGTACAGCTCCGGCACGTTGATCCGGCCTTTGCGCAGCAACCAGTAGTCGGCCATGATCACCCCGTACAGCGGGCCGAGCAGGGCACCCAGGCCAGACAGGAAGTACACGATCACCAGCGGGCTGTTGTAGAGGTTCCACGGCAGGATCAGCACCGCCAGCGTCGCGCTGATCAGGCCGGCGCGGCGGAAGTTGAGGTGGCGTGGCGCCAGGTTGCTGAGCACGAAGGCGGGCGCGACGAAATTGGCCATGATGTTCACTGCCACGGTGACGATCAGGAACGCCAGGCAGCCGAGCACCAGGAATGGCTTGCTGGGGATGCTGGCGACGATCTGGGTCGGGCTGTCGATGATCTGGCCGTTGATCTGGAACTGCGCACCGCACAGCACCACGGTGATCATGGCGAACACCAGGATGTTCACCGGCAGGCCCCAGAAGTTGCCGACGCGGATGGTCTTGCGGCACGGCGAGGAGCGGGCGAAGTCGCAAAAGTTCAGCACCAGGGTGCCGTAGATCGCCAGCCACAGGGCGCCACCGGCGAAGATGTTGCGCCACATCTCATAGCCGGACAGCGGCTCGGTCACCGACCAGGCGATGCGTGCGTCGGCCTGGACGAACATGAACACTGCCAGGCTGGCCACGGTCAGCAGGATCACCGGGCCGGCGAAGGCCTCGTAGCGGCGCACCATCTCCATGCCGTAGGCGAGGATCACCAACTGCACCAGCCAGATCGCCACGAAGCACACCCAGCCCAGGCTCGACAGGCCGAGGATGCTGTCGTGGTCGTAGCCGGCCACTTGCGGCCACACGGCGGTGAGCAGCACGCGCAGTACCACCGATGCCAGGTAGGTCTGGATACCGAACCAGGCGATGGCGATCACCGCGCGGATCAACGCCGGAATCTGTGCACCATGGATGCCGAAGGCGATGCGGCTGATGACCGGGAATGGCACGCCGGTCTTCTGCCCCATGTAGCCGGACAGGTTCATGAAGAAGTACACCAGTGCCGCGCCGATCGCCAGCGACAGCAGGATCTGCCAGCCACCCAGGCCAAGGGCGAACAAGCCCATGGCGAAGGAGTAGTTGGCAATGTTGTGCACATCGTTGGTCCACAGCGCAAAGATGCTGTAGCGGCCCCAGCGGCGGCCTTCGATACGGGTGGGTGCGAGGTCGCGATTGTGCAGGCGTGGGCTGAGGCCCAGTGGCGGCATATCGCCTGCAAGGCTGGAAGACGGGCTGGTGCTGGCGACGGATAGTTCAGGGGCAAGGTCGAGGCTGGTACTCATTCCGGCAGGCTCCTGATGCACGTGGACTGCGATGAGCGGGCATGCGCACGGGCTCGCCATCTCGTCGGTGCAGCTTGGCATCACTGGGTTCTGGGCGCGGTGGCCGGCGTTGGGCCGGCTTCGCGAGTTCTTGTGTATTTATGTTTCGTATAATTTGTATACAAAACACGAACACACAAAAGCGAGTTCCATGCCAGAGAAAAACCAAATTCCGGGAGCCACTAATTTGAATCTAAGCAGTTGAAACTTAAGTTTATGAAATGAAGGGAATATAAGTTGACCAATTGAACAGGTTTAATTTTTTAGTTGAATGATTAGTTGATCATATGGTCAGAATTAGTGGCGCGAGATGTGTAACGTATTGGGGCATTATCTTGAAAAGTGCACACAAAAATGGCACCTAAGGTGACATTCTTGTGTACAAAAAATAGCCAATTAGCCGTGTGAGTGGATACATTCAGTCCATCGGCGGCAACCGCCGCTTCACCGGACTTTTCTTGATGATTGCGGTGTTGGTTTCGGCCAGCACATTGATCCGGTCGAGCAAAGTGTCGAGTTGCTCCATCGAGCGCACATGCAGCCGCGCGATGAAACAGTCCTCGCCCGTGACCTTGTCGCATTCGGTGAACTCAGGGATGGCGATGATCTGTCGCTCCACTTCCTGCAACTGCCCTGGCAGCGGGCGAATGCGCACGATCGCCTGCAGCTGGTAGCCGAAGCTGCGCGGATCGATCTCCACCGTGTAGCCGCGCAACACACCGCGTTCCTCCAGGCGCCGAAGGCGTTCGCTGACGCTGGGGGCTGAAAGGCCGCTGATCTGCGCCAGCGCCTTGAGCGAGCGGCGGGAGTCTTCCATCAAGGCGTTGATCAGCAGCTGGTCGATGGCGTCGGTCATGCGTACCTCGTCAGGCAAATCTTGAAAGTTGCCTTGATAGTAAAGGTGAAAAGGCTGATCCGCCTTGGATATCCGCTGGAAGGTGCACGGTGACCCTCCGCATACTATGGCCATCATCAAAGGGAGGTGTGAGATGGACAGTTCATTACGCCGCGGCTCGCTGGAAATGGTCGCTGCCATGCTGATTTCCGGGACCATCGGCTGGTTCGTGCTGGTGTCAGGGCAGCCGGTGCTGGAAGTGGTGTTCTGGCGCTGCGTGTTCGGGACCGGCACCTTGCTGGCGATCTGCGCGGCATTCGGCTTTCTCAAGCCTGGCGTGATCACCCGGACGGCATTCCTGCTGGCCATCGCCAGTGGCGTGGCCATCGTCGGCAACTGGGTGCTGCTGTTCGCCTCCTACTCGCGGGCTTCGATTGCCATCGGCACGGCGGTGTACAACGTCCAGCCGTTCATGCTGGTGGGGCTGGCGGCGCTGTTTCTGGGCGAGAAGATCACTGCCGCCAAGGTCACCTGGCTGAGCGTGGCATTCCTGGGCATGCTGGCGATCGTCAGCGCCCATGGCGCGGGGCAGGCCAGTGGCGAGGACTACCTGTTGGGCATTGCCCTGGCGCTGGGTGCGGCGTTGCTGTACGCGATCGCCGCGCTGATCATCAAACGGCTCAAAGGTACGCCGCCGCACCTAATCGCTTTGATCCAGGTCGCCACCGGGGTGCTGCTGCTGGCGCCTTGGGTGAACCTGGGCGGGCTGCCTGGCCAGCCCTCGGCGCTGGCCAGCCTGGTCACGCTGGGCATGGTCCACACCGGGTTGATGTATGTGCTGCTGTACAGCGCCATCCAGCGCCTGCCGACGGCATTGACCGGTGCGTTGTCGTTCATCTACCCGATTGCCGCGATCCTGGTTGACTGGGTGGCCTTCGGGCACCGCCTGGCGCCGTTGCAGTGGCTGGGGGTAGTGTTGATCCTGCTGGCGGCAGCAGGCATGCAGCAAGGCTGGTGGTTCCGATCTGCACAAGTACCGGCCAAGGGGTAGAATGGCGGCCTTTTCACTTGCTTGCGACCCGCCATGACCTCGCCGATGCACACCCTCGAACAGCACCTGCTCGCTGCCCTTGACCCTGCTCCTGCCGAAACCCGCCGCTTGTTCCACGGCCGCGGCCGCTGCTGGGAGGGCCTGGAGCAGGTCACGGTGGACTGGCTGCAGGGTGTGCTGTCGGTGGCGCTGTTCCGCGAACCGCCAGAGGGTCAGCTGGCGGAACTGGAAGCCATGCTGCGCAACCTGGCCGAACGCCCGCAATGGACTGGCCAGGCGATCCTCATCCAGCACCGTTACCTGCCTGTCAGCAGCGCGAGGTGGTCGAGGATGGCCTGACCTACCTGCTCGACCTGGGTGTACGGCAGAACAACGGCCTGTTCCTCGACATGCGCTACGGTCGTCGCTGGGTGCGCGAGCAGGCGGCGGGCAAGCGGGTACTCAACCTGTTCGCCTACACCTGTGGTTTCTCGGTGGCGGCGATCGCTGGCGGTGCCGAGCAGGTGGTGAACCTCGACATGGCCAAGGCAGCGCTGTCGCGGGGACGCGATAACCATCGCCTGAACGGGCACGATGCGTCGCGGGTCGCCTACCTGGGGCATGAACTGTTCAAGTCCTGGGGCAAGGTGCGCAAGTACGGGCCTTACGACCTGATCATCATCGACCCACCGACCTTCCAGCGTGGCAGCTTCGTGCTGACCCAGGATTACGCCAAGATCCTGCGGCGCTTGCCGGAACTGCTGAGTGAGGGTGGAACGGTGCTGGCCTGCGTCAACGACCCGGGCATCGGGCCGGAGTTTCTGATCGAGGGGATGGCGGAGCAGGCGCCTTCGCTGGCCTTCGTCGAGCGGCTGGAGAATCCGCCGGAGTTTCCGGACGTAGACCCGGCGGGGGGGCTGAAGGCCCTGGTATTCCGCCAGGTTTGATGTTGCCCGTACCGGCCTCTTCGCGGCTAAAGCCGCTCCCACAGGTACAGTGCAGGACCCTGTGGGAGCGGCTTTAGCCGCGAAGAGGCCGGTCCTGCCTACATCAATTACTGCTGATTGGTATAGATCTGGTCAAACACGCCACCGTCATTGAAGTGGGTCTTCTGCACGGTGCGCCAGTCACCAAAGGTCTTCTCCACCGACAGGAAGTCGACTTTCGGGAAGCGGTCGTTGTATTTGGCCAGTACCGTCGCATCACGCGGGCGCAGGTAGTTTTGCGCCGCGATTTCCTGGGCCGCTGGCGACCACAGGTACTTCAGGTATTCCTCGGCCACGGCCTGGGTGCCTTTCTTGGCCACCACCTTGTCGACCACGCTCACCGGCGGCTCGGCCTCGGCCGACACGCTCGGGTAGACCACTTCGAACTGATCGCGGCCAAACTCGCGGGCGATCATCTCGGCTTCGTTCTCGAAGGTGACCAGTACGTCGCCGATCTGGTTGGTCATGAAGGTGGTGGTGGCGGCACGGCCACCGGTGTCGAGCACTGGAGCCTGCTTGAACAGCTTGCCGACGAATTCGCGGGCCTTGGTTTCATCGCCACCTTGCTTGAGCACATAGCCCCAGGCCGACAGGTAGGTGTAGCGGCCGTTACCGGAAGTCTTGGGGTTGGGCACGATCACCTGCACGCCGTCCTTGAGCAGGTCGGGCCAGTCCTTCAAGGCCTTCGGGTTGCCCTTGCGCACGATGAACACCGTGGCCGAAGTGAACGGCGCGCTGTTGTTCGGCAGGCGGGTCACCCAGTTGTCTGGCACCAGCTTGCCGTTGTCGGCCAGGGCGTTGATGTCGGTGGCCATGTTCATGGTGATGACATCGGCCGGCAGGCCATCGATCACCGCACGCGCCTGCTTGCTCGAGCCGCCGAAGGACATCTGCACATTGACCTTCTCGTTGTGCTCGGCTTCCCAGTGCTTCTGGAAGGCCGGGTTGTAGTCCTTGTAGAAATCGCGCATCACGTCGTAGGAAACGTTCAGTAGGGTCGGGGCAGCCTGGGCCAGGTTGCCGAGGGCCAGGCCGGCGGCGAGCAGTGAGGCGGTGAAGAGCTTTTTCACGTTGCGTCCTTGTTATCGATGGCAGATTGCCTGCGACTATAGCGGGTGGGTTAATGCGGGCTAAAGAACAAAAAACACTTTGGTTATGCCTCTGTCTGTACTGGCCTCTTCGCGGGCACGCCCGCTCCCACATAATCACCACAGGCCTGAATTATGCGCGGTCCCTGTGGGAGCGGGCGTGCCCGCGAAGAGGCCGGTTCAGGCAGCATCATTGCTTGGGAAACAGCACGTTACCGCAGCGCGAGCAGAAAGCGGCGCCATGTTCGTGGGTCTTCTTGCTGCAAGTCGGGCAGTCATGCTGCAACTGCTCCCCGCGCATGGCATTGGCCAATTCTGCAGTAAAGATTCCCGTCGGCACGGCAATGATCGAATAACCGGTGATCATCACCAAAGACGACAGCACCTGGCCCAGCGGCGTCTTCGGCACGATATCGCCAAAGCCCACCGTCGTCAGCGTGACGATGGCCCAATAGATGCCTTTCGGGATGCTGGTAAAGCCATGCTCCGGCCCTTCGATCACATACATCAGCGTGCCGAACACCGTCACCAGGGTGGATACCGTCACCAGAAACACGATGATCTTCTGCTTGCTGCCACGCAGCGCCTCCATCAGGTAGTGCGCCTGCTTGAGGTAGGGGCTGAGCTTGAGCACGCGGAAGATCCGCAACATCCGGATCACCCGGATGATCAGCAGGTACTGGGCGTCGCTGTAGTACAGGGCGATGATCCCCGGCACGATCGCCAGCAGGTCGACCAGGCCGTAGAAGCTGAAGGCATAGCGCAAGGGCTTGGGCGAGCAGTACAGGCGGGTGAGGTACTCGGCCAGGAAGATCGCGGTGAAGCCCCACTCGATGGCGGCCAGCAGGCCGGCGTAGCCCTGGTGGACTTCGTCGATGCTGTCGAGGATCACCGTGACCAGGCTGACCAGGATGATCAGCAGGAGGATCTTGTCGAAGCGTCGGCCGGCTACGGTGTCGGTCTGGAAGACCATGATGTAGAGGCGTTCGCGCACGGAAGGTGGAAAAGGCATTGAATTTGATTCCAAAAGCATGAGGACGAGCAGTCTTGCCTTGAAAACTACAGCGAGAGTGAGTAACCGCCCTGATAAAACTACCAGTTTTAACCTGCTCGTGGATTTGTCAATGTAATACTCTATTTGACGGATCTAGGACAGCTGCAATGCTTAACCTTGATGGAGCTCGTAAAAATCACCTGCAGAATGAATTAATGGCTGGAGCCTTTGGTGTACAAGGCCAACGCGGTCATTTCTGCTATGGGCCTTATGGTTACCAGACGGCAAATCAGGCGCAGACCCTGCTGACATTCAATGGCCAGTACCATGAACCGATGAGTCAGGGATATCTTTTAGGCAACGGGCATCGACTCTACCGACCTCGACTATTTCGTTTCCATAGTCCAGATGCCCTCAGCCCGTTCGGAGACGGCGGGTTCAATTGCTATGCGTATTGCTCGGGCGACCCGATAAACAAAATTGACCCTTCAGGACGCAAAGGTACTGGGCTGTCGGCATTGATTGCTAAGCACGGTCTAAACAAAAAATACGCCAAGAAAGCGCTGAAACCCATGGCAATCCCTGACAGCGAAACGCACGTTCAGACGCAAAGCTTCATCAATTCGGATCACAGAGTTTTTATGGTATTTAGGGACAATAAGGGGCGGTTCTCTGCCATTGCACAACCCGATCCACAGAATGTGAAAATGAAGTTGCTGATTGAACAGCAATTGAAGAGCTTGAACATCACAACTGAGATGTATCGTTTCAAAGCGGTTCACCCTCTCGTACACCGCAATCTTCTTTCAGGCGGTGAGGTCATGGGGGGTGACATGTTTTCGCTAGCTCCGGATTTTGGTCCTCCACCTCCGCTTCCACCAAGAACTGATCGTGTGGTACGTATTCAAACTAACGTACGGCAGCCGCCGGTGTACGCATCGAACAGTCAGCTCCGGAATTGATGGGAGCTGATTTTCTGTTTCCTGCGGCCTAAATGACTCGCCACATGAATCAGCCAGCAGGCAGCGACGAAAGGTGCTGTCAGGCCGGGCACTGGCAGCTGCTTGAACAGCGATTGCAACAGTAGCGCAAGGGTGATGGCCAGCAATGTCACCCAAGGTTTTTCGCCTTGCCTACTGAAGGCCAGCGCTGCCAGCGCGGCATTGAAGCCGAACAAGCCCAGCCACGCAGCTTGCGCCTGGTCGGCGAGCAACGCCACGCCGCCGCCAATGGCCGAACCGAGCACGGCCCACATGGCCGCATAGGGGTTGGCAATGAACATCCCGACGATGATCAGCAACCCGGCCAGCGGCTGGTCGAGCAGAAAGATCTGCCCCACGCCACGCGCCAGGGCATACGCCGGTTCTGCCTCGACGAAACCGCTGGGTGCGGGGCTTGCGAACAGCAAGGCGACCCAGCCCAGGAGCACGAACGGCGCGGTGTAGGCGACCAGCAGCTTGCCGCCGCGCTTGCGCCACTGGTGGGTGATGATGCTGGACAGGCCGCCGGCGGCAATGATCAGCGGCGGCAGGATCGCCGACCAGGGCAGCACGGCGCTGGTCAGGATGCCGATCAGCACGCCGTTGTAGCAGTACAGCCCGGCCTGGCGGTCGGCGCGGTCGTAGCCGCGGCGTTGGGCGGTGAGCAGGCCGGCGAGGGCGCCCAGCAGGGCGCCGCCGACCAGGTCGGGGGCGGTCAGCAGGATGGCCAGCAGGCAGCACAGGCCGCACAGGGGGTTGCGCAGCAGCAGCACCTGGCTGAAGCCGTTGAGCAGCGCCGTGGCCCAGTCGGGGCACGGGTTGACGAAATTCTTGGTGTACATGGGCAGTCAGCAAGGTTGATGGGGAAGCGGTGGGCCTCTTTGGGCCTCGGTTTTCCGCAGGTCTGGTGTCTCGGTGTTCGGGGAGGGCTTTGCCCTCCAATCGCGACGCAAGGCCGCTCCCACAGGGACCGCGCCGAGGCATGGATACATGGTCCCTGTGGGAGCTGCCTTGTGTCGCGAAAGGGGCGCAAAGCGTCCCCGGCGATCTCAGACCAGAGTCTCGATCCGCAAGGTATTAGTCGAACCCGGCTTGCCGAAAGGCACGCCGGCGGTGATCAGCAGCGTGTCGCCACGGCTGGCCATGCCTTGCGCCTGGGCGATCTCCAGGGCGGTGGAGACCACCTCGTCGACCTGGCGCAGGCGGTCGTTGACCACCGAGTGCACGCCCCAGGCCACGCTCAGGCGGCGGGCAGTGGCCAGGTTCGGCGTCAGGTTGAGGATCGGCGCCCGTGGCCGCTCGCGGGCGGCACGCAGGGTCGAAGCACCCGACTCGCTGTAGTTGACCAGCACCGCCACCGGCAGGATGCCGCTGATACGGCGGATCGCGCAGCTGATGGCGTCCGACACGGTGGCCTCGGCCTTTGGCCGGCCGACGTCGAGTTGGGCCTGGTAATCCGGGCCGTTCTCCACCTGGCGGATGATCTTGCTCATCATCTGCACGGCTTCCAGCGGGTAGTCACCGGAGGCGGTCTCGGCCGACAGCATCACCGCGTCGGCGCCTTCGGCCACGGCGTTGGCTACGTCAGTCACTTCGGCACGGGTCGGTGCTGGCGAGAAACGCATCGATTCGAGCATCTGGGTGGCCACCACCACGGGTTTGCCCAACTGGCGGCAGGTGCCGATGATGCGCTTCTGGATCTGCGGCACGCTTTCGGCCGGCACTTCCACGCCCAGGTCGCCACGGGCCACCATGATCGCATCGGCCAGTTCCGCAATGGCTTGCAGTTGTTCGACTGCCGATGGTTTTTCGATCTTGGCCATCAGGTAGGCGCGGTCACCGATCAGCTGGCGCGCTTCGACGATGTCTTCCGGGCGCTGCACGAACGACAGGGCTACCCAGTCAACACCCAGCTCCAGGCCGAAAGCCAGGTCGCGGCGGTCTTTCTCGGTGAGCGGGGAGAGGTCGAGCACCGCTTGCGGCACGTTGACGCCCTTGCGGTCGGACAGCTCGCCACCGTTCAGCACTTCGGTGTCGATGGCGTCATTGTGCTTGGCGG
Source organism: Pseudomonas sp. 382 (assembly GCF_002759075.1). Taxonomy (NCBI): domain Bacteria; kingdom Pseudomonadati; phylum Pseudomonadota; class Gammaproteobacteria; order Pseudomonadales; family Pseudomonadaceae; genus Pseudomonas; species Pseudomonas sp. 382. The sequence continues at coordinate 215,648 of NZ_PEMX01000004.1, read as the reverse complement.
TCACCCGCAGGCGCAGCTTGCCGTCGTCGAGCAGCAGGTCCATGCCTGGCTCCAGTGCCGCGATGATCTCGGGGTGCGGCAGGTTGACCCGACGGCTGTCGCCCGGGGTCTTGTCCAGGTCCAGGCGCAGGGCCTGGCCGCGTTGCAGCTGGACCTTGCCCTCGGCGAAGCGGCCGACGCGCAGCTTTGGCCCTTGCAGGTCCATGAGGATGCCCAGCGGGTAGTTCAGCTGCTGCTCGACTTCGCGGATCCACTGGTAGCGCAGGGCGTGGTCGGCGTGCTCACCGTGGCTGAAGTTGAGGCGGAAGATGTTCACCCCGGCTTCGACCAGCTGGCGGATGTCGTCGATGCCTTTGATCGCAGGGCCGAGGGTGGCGAGGATCTTTACTTTTTTATCAGGCGTCATGATTGGGCAGTCTCGAGGATCAGGATGGCGCGGAAGTCGTTGACGTTGGTACGGGTCGGCTCGGTGACGATCAGGGCATCGAGCGCGGCGAAGTAGCCATAGCCGTTGTTGTTGTCCAGCTCGTCGCTGGCCGACAGGCCCAGGGCTTCGGCGCGGGCGTAGCTGCTCGGGGTCATGAAGGCGCCGGCATTTTCTTCCGAACCGTCGATGCCGTCGGTGTCACCGGCCAGGGCATACACTCCGGGCAGGCCTTTGAGGCTTTCGGTGAGGCTGAGCAGGAACTCGGCATTACGCCCGCCACGGCCATTGCCGCGCACGGTGACGGTGGTTTCACCGCCCGAGAGGATCACGCAGGGCGCCTTCAGCGGCTGGCCGTGCAGCACGATCTGCCGGGCAATGCCGGCGTGCACCTTGGCCACTTCGCGCGATTCACCTTCCAGGTCACCGAGGATCAGCGGGCTGAAGCCGGCCTGGCGGGCTTTGACCGCCGCGGCTTCGAGCGATTGCTGCGGTTTGGCGATCAGCTGGAAGTGGCTGCGGGCCAGGGCCGGGTCATCGGCCTTGACGGTTTCCGAGGCCGGGTTGTTGAGCCAGTCGATGACGGCTTTCGGCGCGTCGATGTTGTAGCGCTTGAGGATTGCCAGGGCATCGGCCGAGGTGCTCGGGTCGGCCACGGTCGGGCCCGAGGCGATGACGGTGGCCAGGTCGCCAGGCACGTCGGAAATGGCATAGGTGTAGACGGTGGCTGGCCAGCAGGCCTTGGCCAGGCGGCCGCCCTTGATCGCCGAGAGGTGCTTGCGCACGCAGTTCATCTCGCCGATGGTGGCGCCGGATTTGAGCAGCGCCTTGTTGATCTGTTGCTTGTCCGCCAGGGTCAGGCCTGCGGCTGGCAGCGCCAGCAGGGCGGACCCACCGCCGGACAGCAGGAAGATGACGCGGTCTTCTTCGTTGAGGTTGCTGACCAGCTCCAGCACGCGTTTGGCCACGGCCAGGCCGGCGGCGTCGGGGACCGGGTGAGCGGCTTCGACCACCTCGATCTTCTGGCAGTTGGCGCCGTGACCGTAGCGGGTCACGACCAGCCCGGAGACGTCGCCCTGCCAGCTTTTTTCGACCACTTCGGCCATGGCGGCTGCGGCCTTGCCGGCGCCGATGACGATGACCCGGCCGCTACGGTCGGCGGGCAGGTAGGGTTCGAGCACCTGGCGTGGGTGGGCGGCGGCGATGGCTGTGTCGAACAGGTCGCGGAGAAGTTTTTGCGGATCGACCGACATGGCAGGCTCCCATTTATTGTTGTTCTGCAGAATCGAAAACGCCCCTGGAACTGCCTCCGTGCAGGCCGAACCAGGGGCGGGTGTTGCTCGGGGTCACCTATGGACCTGTGGTCGCAGGTTCATAGGTGTTGGCTTCTTCGCGGGCTTGCCCGCTCCCACAGGAATATCGTGGCCCTCAGGCTTGCGCAGTACCTGTGGGAGCGGGCGAGCCCGCGAAGAGGCCAGAAAGGTCTTATTTATCGTCGCGGATCGAGAAGTTGGCCATGTGCTCCAGGCCTTTGATCAGCGCCGAGTGGTCCCAGTTGCCGCCGCCCAGGGCCTGGCAGGTGTTGAACACTTGCTGGGCATTGGAGGTGTTGGGCAGGTTGATGCCCAGTTCCTTGGCACCTTGCAGGGCCAGGTTAAGGTCCTTCTGGTGCAGGTTGATGCGGAAGCCTGGGTCGAAGGTGCCTTTGATCATGCGCTCGGCGTGCACTTCAAGGATCTTCGACGACGCGAAGCCGCCCATCAGCGCTTCACGCACCTTGGCTGGGTCAGCGCCGTTCTTGGCGGCGAACAGCAGGGCTTCGGCAACGGCCTGGATGTTCAGGGCGACGATGATCTGGTTGGCAACCTTGGCGGTCTGGCCGTCACCGTTGCCACCGACGCGGGTGATGTTCTTGCCCATGGCTTCAAACAGCGGCTGGGCGCGCTCGAAGGCTTTCGGGCAGCCACCGACCATGATGCTCAGGGTCGCGGCCTTGGCCCCGACTTCACCGCCGGACACCGGGGCGTCCAGGTAGGCAGCGCCAGTGGCCTTGATCTTCTCGGCGAAGGCTTTGGTGGCGGTAGGGGAGATCGAGCTCATGTCGATCACCACCTTGTTCGGGCCCACGCCTTCGGCGACGCCGTTTTCACCGAACAGGACGCTTTCGACCTGTGGGGTATCCGGCACCATGATGATGATGAACTCGGCTTCCTGGGCCACTTCCTTCGGGTTGGCCAGAGCCACGGCGCCAGCGGCGATCAGGTCGGCCGGTGCCGCATCGTGGTGGGTGGAAACGAAGATGCTGTGGCCTGCTTTCTGCAGGTTCTGCGCCATGGGCTTGCCCATGATGCCAGTGCCGAGGAAACCGATTTTAGCCATGAGAAATTACCTCTTTGTAATTGTGATATCTCAAGCAAGCATTGGCCCCCTGTGGGAGCGGGCTTGCCCGCGAAGCAGAAACCCGGTGGATGGCACCGGCTTCGCCGGTGTTCGCGGGCAAGCCCGCTCCCACAGAGATCTGTGTTCAGCCGTTAAATGACGTTGTGCGTTTTCAGCCAGCCCAGGCCCGCTTCGGTGGTGGTCAGCGGCTTGTATTCCGCGCCCACCCAGCCCTGGTAGCCGATGCGGTCCAGGTGTTCGAACAGGAAGCGATAGTTGATCTCGCCAGTGCCTGGTTCGTTGCGGCCCGGGTTGTCGGCCAGCTGGATGTGGTTGATCAGTTTCAGGTTGGCTTCCATGGTGCGAGCCAGGTCACCTTCCATGATCTGCATGTGGTAGATGTCGTACTGCAGGAACAGGTTGTCACTGCCGACTTCGGCCTGGATTTCCAGCGCCTGTTTGGTGGTATTCAGGTAGAAGCCAGGGATGTCGCGGGTGTTGATCATTTCCATGACCAGACGGATCCCCGCAGCCTTGAGCTTGTCGGCAGCGTAGCGCAGGTTTTCCACGAAGGTCTTGCGCACGTCGGCGCACTGCAGGCCTTGTGGACGGATGCCGGCCAGGGCGTTGACCTGGGTGTTGCCCAGGACCTTGGCGTATTCGATGGCCTTGTCTACGCCGGCGCGGAACTCTTCGACGCGGTCTGGGTGGCAGGTGATACCGCGCTCACCTTTCGACCAATCGCCGGCAGGAAGGTTGAACAGCACCTGAGTCAGGCCATTGGCGTCCAGTTGCTGCTTGATTTCGGCAGCACTGAAATCGTATGGGAAGAGGTATTCGACACCGCTGAAACCAGCGTCGGCGGCAGCCTTGAAGCGGGCCAGGAAGTCCTGTTCGGTGAACAGCATGGACAGGTTGGCAGCGAAGCGAGGCATGGGTTGTCTCCTTGCGATGAAGGCCCCCAGGGCAAGCCTGGGGGCGTCAGGCGATCAGTCCAGCAGCGAGATGGCGGTTGGCGCGTCGTTACCGACCAGGGCCAGGTCTTCGAACTCGTTGACCGCGTTGATCTCGGTGCCCATGGAAATGTTGGTCACACGCTCGAGGATCACTTCGACCACGACCGGCACGCGGAACTCTTCGGCCATCTTCTGTGCCTTGAGCAGGGCAGGGGCGATCTCGGCCGGCTCGAACACGCGGATGGCCTTGCAGCCCAGGCCTTCGACCACAGCAACGTGGTCGACACCGTAGGTGGCAGCGTCGGTCGAGTTGATGTTCTCGAACGCCAGTTGTACACAGTAATCCATGTCGAAGCCACGCTGTGCCTGACGGATCAGGCCCAGGTAGGCGTTGTTCACCAGCACGTGGACGTACGGCAGGTTGAACTGCGCACCGACGGCCAGTTCTTCGATCATGAACTGGAAGTCGTAGTCACCCGACAGCGCGACGACCTTGCGCTTCGGATCGGCTTTGACCACGCCCAGCGCGGCTGGGATGGTCCAGCCCAGCGGGCCGGCCTGGCCGCAGTTGATCCAGTGGCGTGGCTTGTACACGTGCAGGAACTGCGCACCGGCGATCTGCGACAGGCCGATGGTGCTGACATAGCAGGTGTCCTTGCCGAATACCTGGTTCATCTCTTCGTATACGCGCTGCGGCTTGACCGGCACGTTGTCGAAGTGGGTCTTGCGCTGCAGGCTCGCCTTGCGCTGCTGGCAATCTTCCAGCCAGGCCTTGCGGCACTTCAGCTTGCCTGCGGCTTTCCACTCGCGGGCCACTTCGAGGAACACGTCCAGCGCCTTGCCAGCGTCGGAAACGATACCCAGGTCCGGGGTGAATACGCGGCCGATCTGGGTCGGTTCGATGTCCACGTGCACGAACTTGCGGCCTTCGGTGTAGACGTCGACGGAACCGGTGTGGCGGTTGGCCCAGCGGTTACCGATACCGAACACCAGGTCGGATTTCAGCAGGGTGGCGTTGCCGTAGCGGTGCGAGGTCTGCAGGCCGACCATGCCGACCATCTGTGCGTGGTCGTCCGGGATGGTGCCCCAGCCCATCAGGGTCGGGATTACCGGTACGCCGGTCAGTTCGGCGAACTCGACCAGCTTGTCGCTGGCGTCGGCGTTGATGATGCCGCCACCGGCTACCAGCAGCGGGCGCTCGGCGTCATTGAGCAGGGCCAGGGCTTTTTCGGCCTGTACGCGGGTGGCGGACGGCTTGTTGATTGCCAGTGGCTCGTAGGCGTCGATGTCGAATTCGATTTCGGCCATCTGCACGTCGAACGGCAGGTCGATCAGCACCGGGCCTGGGCGGCCGGTGCGCATTTCATAGAAGGCCTTCTGGAAAGCGTAGGGCACTTGGCCCGGCTCCAGAACGGTGGTGGCCCATTTGGTGACTGGCTTGACGATATTGGTGATATCGACAGCCTGGAAGTCTTCCTTGTGCAGGCGGGCACGGGGTGCCTGGCCGGTGATGCAGAGGATCGGGATGGAGTCGGCCGAGGCGCTGTACAGGCCGGTGACCATGTCGGTGCCGGCTGGGCCGGAGGTACCGATGCACACGCCGATGTTGCCTGGGTTGGCCCGGGTGTAGCCCTCGGCCATGTGCGAGGCGCCTTCGACGTGACGAGCGAGGACGTGATCGATGCCACCGACTTTCTTCAGGGCCGAATACAGCGGGTTGATGGCAGCCCCCGGGATGCCGAACGCGGTATCTACACCTTCACGGCGCATGACCAGAACGGCTGCATCGATTGCTCTCATTTTGCTCATGGTTTGTGCCTCATTGATTTTGTAATTGTATACAACTTGCTTTGTGCCAGAGTGTATTCATGGCTGGCCGCTCAGGTCAACGGGTTTTCGTCGGACACGATCCCTTTCGTTCGAGCGCCCGTGAAAACGGTGGTTTGCGGTATCGCATACGATCGTTTCAATTTATTGTATACAAAAACTAATTCAGTTGTGTTCTATTGGTTCATCGGTTTTTCACCTGCCCTCAGGGCTTCTCACAACAAGAAGAGGACCTTTCCATGAACGCTTTGAACCTGAAAGTCGCCGTCAGCCTGGTGAACGCCGCGCTGGCGGCGGGCCGCAAGATCAATGCAGCGCCACTGACCGTGGCCGTGCTGGATGCCGGCGGGCACTTGCTGGCCTTGCAGCGCGAGGACGGCGCCAGCTTGATTCGCCCGGAAGTGGCCACCGGCAAGGCCTGGGGTGCGATTGCCCTGGGCAAGGGCTCGCGCCTGCTGGCGCTGGATGCGCAGCAACGGCCGGCGTTTTTCGCGGCGTTGAACGGCCTGGGCGAGCGGCCGGTGGTGCCGGCGCCGGGTGGTGTGCTGATTCGTGATCAGGATGGCAAGGTGCTGGGCGCTGTGGGGATCAGCGGCGATACGTCGGATATCGACGAGCAGTGCGCGATCAGTGCGATCGAAGAGGTGGGGTTGAAGGCTGATGCGGGTGTAGCGGCTTAATTCTCTACTGCCTGTTCTGGCCTATTCGCGGGCACGCCCGCTCCCACAGGTACAGCGCTATCCCTGTGAGAGCGGGCGTGCCCGCGAATGGCTTACATAGGTGGCTCAGGCCGCCTCGGGCTCACAGCCCTTGAGCACCATGCGAATGATGGTGTCGGCCGCAGCATCGTAATCGCTGTCGGCCAGCCTGGCCTTGCCGGTCACCGCCGAAATCTGCCAATCGAAATCGGCATAGGTCTGGGTCGCCGCCCAGATGCTGAACATCAGGTGGTGGGCATCGACATGGGCGATCTGCCCGCGGTCGATCCAGCGCTGGATGCACTCGATGTTGTGCCGGGCTTGCTCGTTCAGCTGTTCCACCTGGCTTGGCGAGAGGTGCGGTGCGCCATGCATGATTTCGCTGGCGAACACCTTCGAGGCATGGGGCAGGTCACGCGAAATGCGGATCTTCGAGCGGATGTAAGCACTCAATACTTCTTTCGGATCACCGTCGGCATTGAACGGCGTCGATGCCTGCATGATCGGCGCGATGATGCTCTCCAGGACCTCGCGGTAGAGGTTGTCCTTGGATTTGAAGTAGTAATACACGTTCGGCTTGGGCAGGCCGGCCTTGGCGGCGATGTCACTGGTCTTGGTGGCGGCGAAGCCCTTGTCGGCGAATTCTTCACTGGCTGCGCGCAGGATCAGCTCCTTGTTGCGCTCGCGAATGGTGCTCATGGTCAGGGATCTTCCTCGTGTCTGGCCACCTCTAAGAGGGATCGGGCATGGTAGCACCGCGCCCGACGGGCGCTCAAGGCAGGGGCTTTGGGCTAGAATCCGGCAAATCGACTCATTCGGATACAAACAGACATGGCAGGAAGCAGTTTACTGGTACTGATCGACGATATCGCCACGGTGCTCGACGATGTGTCGGTGATGACCAAGGTTGCGGCGAAAAAGACCGCAGGTGTGCTGGGCGACGACCTGGCGCTCAATGCCCAGCAGGTTACCGGTGTGCGCGCCGATCGCGAGCTTCCGGTGGTTTGGGCGGTGGCCAAGGGCTCGTTGGTGAACAAGGCGATTCTGGTGCCGGCGGCGCTGTTGATCAGCGCGTTCATCCCTTGGGCGGTGACGCCGCTGCTGATGCTTGGCGGCGCCTACCTGTGCTTCGAAGGCTTCGAGAAGCTGGCGCACAAGTTTCTGCACAGCAAGGAAGAGGACGAGCTGCATCACGAGGCACGCAAGGAGGCTGTGGCCGATGCCGCTGTCGACCTCGTAGCGTTCGAGAAAGCCAAGGTCAAGGGCGCGGTGCGTACCGACTTCATCCTCTCCGCCGAAATCATCGCCATTACCCTGGGCATCGTCGCCGACACGCCGCTGACACAGCAAATCATCGTGCTCTCGGGCATCGCGGTGGTCATGACCATCGGTGTGTATGGCCTGGTGGGGGGGATCGTCAAGCTTGACGACCTGGGGCTGTGGATGACCCAGAAATCTTCAGCGCTGTCCCGTTCGATCGGCAATGGCATCCTGCGAGCCGCGCCCTACATGATGAAGAGCCTCTCGGTGATCGGTACTGCGGCGATGTTCCTGGTCGGTGGCGGCATTCTGGTACACGGCGTGGCGCCGCTGCATCACGCAATAGAGGCGTTCAGCGAAGGGCGCGGAGGGGCGCTGACCAGCGGCCTGCTCAATGGCGTGGCCGGTGTGCTGGCCGGGGCCGTGGTACTGGCAGTGGTGGCGGTTGCGGGGAAACTGTGGCGTATGGTTCGCCCGGTCCGCTAAGGCTGTATGGCCGGGGCTTCGCCCCGGTTCGCGGGCTCGCCCGCTCCCACAGGAATCGCGCATGCCCTGAAGCTGGCGCTCAACCTGTGGGAGCGGGCAAGCCCGCGAACACCGGCGGAGCCGGTGCCATGCATCGCGATCAGTTTTCGGTCGTGGCGCCCTGCAGCTCGGGCTTCCAGGCCAGCAGGCCCTGGCTGAAGCCGTAGGCCGCGCTCTGGTAGTAGGCGATCGCCCGGCGGATCAGCGGGTTGTCGCTGGCGACCGTGGTTTCGTGGCTCTTGCCCAGCGCGTCTTCATGCACACGCATGCCGCCACGCGGGCTGAGAATGGCCAGGTCGTTGCCATCGAACAACCCCAGGTGCTGATAGTTGCCGATCAGCACCCGTGGTGGCAGGTCGTCTTGCTTGAGCAGGTCGCGGCCGAAGAAGGTCGAGGTGTAGTCGAAGTTGAGCAGGCCCAGCAGGGTCGGGGCCAGGTCGATCTGGCTGGCCAGCTTGCTGTCTTCGCGGGGCTCGATCATTTTTGGCGCGTAGATCCACAGCGGAATCTGGTAGTTGTTCACCGGCAGGTCCTCGACCCCGGCACTGCCGGCCGTGTGGTCGGCGACAAACACGAACAAGGTGTTGTCGAACCATGGCTTGCCCTTGGCTTCCTTGAGGAACTGAGCGATGGCATGGTCGGTGTACTTCACCGCGCCTTCGCGGCCGTCGCCTGACGGAATGTCGATGCGGCCGTCCGGGTAGGTGTAGGGGCGGTGGTTCGAAGTGGTCATCAGCTGCAGGAAGAACGGCTTCTGCCGGGCGTAATCGGCATCGGCCAGCTTGAGGGTCTGCCGGTACAGGTCCTCGTCGGCCATGCCCCAGGCATTCTTGAAACTGATTTCGCTTTCATCGACGCTGCTCTGGTCGACGATGCGGTAGCCGTTGCCGCTGAAAAACGCATTCATGTTGTCGAAGTAGCCGCGCCCGCCGTAGACGAATACCGCGTCATAGCCTTTGGCGGTCAGTTGCTGGCCGAGACTGGCGTAGTCGCTTTCGCGGCCGATGCGCTTGACGATCGAGCGGCCCGGGGTAGGCGGGATCGACAGGGTGATGGCTTCCAGGCCGCGGTCGGTACGGGTGCCGGTGGCATAGAAATTGTTGAAGTACAGGCTCTCGCGGCGCAGGGCATCGAGGTTCGGCGTGAGGTTGCGCGCATCGCCGTTACTGCCCATGTACTTGGCGCTGAAGCTTTCGATGGTCACCAGGATGATGTTGGGCGTGCGCTGCTCACCGTTTGCACTGATGTGGCGGCGGATGTCCTGGGGTTCCTGGCCCTGGAACTGTGCATTGGGTTCGGCCAGCTCCTGATGCATCTGCGCGCCGACTTCGCCGGCGCCGAGGCTGGCGTAGAACTGGGTGTAGTCCAGTTCGTTGTTACGGAAGGCGGCGAAGAACTGGTACGGGCCGTTGCTGGCCAGCTCGCGCTGATAGGCATTGCCGCCCTGGCCGCGTGGGAACTGCTGGTCGATCACTACGCTGTTCAGGCCGACCAGTACGGCCAGCACAGCCAGCCCGGACACGCGCTGACGCGAGGTGGCGGCAGGGCCGGCGAGGGCCTGGGCCAATGGCTTGCGCAACACCAGGGCAAGCAGGACCGCAGCCACCGCGATGCCGCTGAGCAATGCGGGCAGTGGGTAGGACTCGCGGATGTTGTCCAGCACTTCCTTGGAATAGACCAGGTAGTCGACGGCGATGAAGTTGAAGCGTACGCCGAATTCGTCCCAGAACAGCCACTCGGCCACGGCAACGAACAGCATCACGAACAGGCTGACCACCAGCAAGCCGCCAAGCAGCCAATGGTGGGCGCGCGAGCGCCACAATCTGGTTGGGCACAGCGCCAGGTACAGGCCCAGCGGCAAGGCCGTGTAGATGAGGAAGCTCAGGTCGTAGATCGCCCCGTCAAAGAAGATCGAAAAATAGTTGCCGCTGAACTCATTCATATGAGTGAACAGCAATAACAATCGTGTCAGCAGGAAGATGCCGAACCAGGTTGAGCAAAGCAACAGCAGATAGCGCCAGGGCGCAGGTAGGGGAGTACGCATCTAGTTGGCCTGTTTTCTTTCTTGGGTGTGCGAGGCCGACAGTCTAGTAGAAAAGTTGCAAAAATATTGTCAAAAATTCGCCGTTCGTGCGAAGGCGATGGCTTTATAGGCGTAACTTGCGATTTCAGAGTTGATCGGAAGGAAAACACATGTTTGGTGTGCTGACTCACGACGCCTGTCACTTGGCCCTGTACCTGCTCACGGCGCTTGCCTGGTGGGCTCTGGGGCTTGGCCTCGTGCTGCGCGGTGCGCACTTTCAGGCGCTTTGGAAGTGTTGCGCGATGCTCGGCTTGGTCTTGGCGATCAAGTCGGTAGTGCTGGTGCTGGATATCTTAAGGGTCATACCGCACCACCAAGTGGAGTTGGTATTGCTGGTATTTGGAATCGTGCTGCCGGCGGGCATTTTTCTGACCTGTAAGGCAACTTCTATTTGTAAGTAAGACAGCGCTGAAAATGTTGTAAGTTAAAGCTTACAAGTGAGAACTATGACGGCGCCGCCAGGTAACGGCGCTGTCACGTTTCAGCCGATCAGAAGTGCACTTTCACCAGGAAACTCATGGTGTTCTGGTCGGTGGTGAAACCATCACTGTCCTTGATGCCGTACTTGTCTTTCCAGTAATCGTACTCGACACCGACATACAGCTGCTTCTCGCCCAGGTGCAGGGCCTTGCCCAGGTCGTACTTGATTTGCGGGTTGAAGTGCAGGTTGGCGTGGTAAGTACCGTGACGGTTCTCGTCGTTGTCAACGACCCAGTCCATGAAGCCGTCGATCAGCACATCGGAGTCACCGACCGGAATGGTGTAGGACCAGACCGGAGTGATCTGCCAGACATTGTTACCCGCGCGGCTGCCTTCAGGCATGCGGTTGTAGAAGTTGAGCTGGAAGTAGTCGAAGCCAGGAATGTTCAGGTCGAAGCCCGGGCCGATCAGGTACGACTCGACGTCACCCTCGCCAAACTCGTAGGTCGCGGCCAGCAGCACGTCCTTGACCGGGCCAAACTCAAGCTTCTGGTCGAAAATCTTGCCAAACGACAGGCGCGGGCTGAATTCGCCGTAGTAGCTGTTGGGGCCGTTGTTGGCGTCCTTCTTGCCCTGGTAGAAAATCTTGTCGACGAAGAAGAAATTGTCGCCGTACTTCCAGCCATCGGCATGTTCGAAGGTGAAGGTTTGCTGGATCTCTGGGTTGACCTTGAAGTTCTTGCCCCACAGGTAGGTCAGGCTGTTGTTCTGCCACTGCAGCAGGTCGCCGGCGAAGGTGGTGCCGCAGGCCAGCAGGCCGCCCGCGAGAATCAGGCTGTTGATAGTACGCATTGCGAGTGTCGCTCCCTTGATTGATCTGTTGTCAGCGCTCGTTGGCGCTTTTTTGTCTTTTGAGTCAGCTTTTTTCGATTGGCCACAACTGTTTGGCAAGAGCTGCGCCAACTTTTCGGGGTTAGCTGCTACCTTCCTGCTCGACTCGTTCTGAACGGATGAAAATGGGTATTTCAGGCTGGCAACACGTCGGCCAACCGCCCGAATTCATTGACTGAGCGGTCAGTAAACGCCGGCAGAATCCATTGTGCCGTGATCGAGGGGGCGCGCAGATTACTGGCTTGCGCGCCGCGCCTCAAGTGCTCCGTCCTGGAGCACGGTGATTCAAACTTGGGCGTTTGGTCAGATTTTCAGAAGTGTACTTTGATCAGCGCGCTGGCGACACTTTGATTACTGTCCAGATTGCCGCGGCTGTCGATGCCGTACTTGTCTTTCCAGTAGCTGTATTCGAAGCCGACGTAGAGCTGTTTGGCACCGATATTCAGGGCCTTGCCCAGGTCATACTTGACCTGCGGGTTGAAGTGCAGGTTGGCATGGTAGGTGCCACGTTTGTTCTGGTCGTTGTCGGTGACCCAGTCCATGTAACCGTCGATCAGAATGTCGGATTTGCCCACAGGGATGGTGTAGGACCAGCCGGGGGTAATCTGCCAGACGTTGTCACCGGGGCGGCTGCCCTCGGTGTTGCGCACATAGAAGTTCAGGGTGAAGTAGTTGAAGCCGGGAATGTCCAGGTCGAAGCCGGGGCCGATCAGGTAGGCCTCGTTGTCGCCTTCGCCGCGTTCGTAGGTCATGGCCAGCAGCACGTCCTTGACCGGGCCAAAGGCGAGCTTCTGGTCGAAGATCTTGCCGAACGATAGGCGCGGGCTGAACTCACCGTAGTAGGTGGTCACGCCTTTGCCGGGATCGGGTTTGCCGTTGTAGAAGATCTTGTCGACGAACATGAACGTGTCGCCGTACTTCCATTTGTTGGCATGCTCGAAGGTGACGGTCTGCTGGATGCTCGGGTTGACCTTGAAATCCTTGCCATACAGGTAGGTCAGGCTTTCGCCGTGCCACAGCAGCCAATCGCCTGCATGGGCGGGGAGGGTGGCCAGCAGGCTGCTGCCCAGCAGCAGGCTTGATGCGATGCGCTTCATGTTGTGATTCCCGGACTTATTGTTTTTGTTGGCGGTTTTTTCGGCGCGCAGGCGCCCCGAGCGGCCCATTCCGGCGGGCCGACGGTGAAACGGTTACTACGGAATGTGAGCAGGGGCGGCACGCTGCGCCGCCCCGCTCAGGGCTCAATGCTGGTGGCAGGCGTCGTTATGCACGGCGCGCTCGGCACCACCCAGGATGTTGAACAGCACGTTGAGCACCAGGGCACTGACCGTGGCCATGGCGATCCCGCTGTGGGTGATGGGTTCCATCCACTGCGGCATTTGCGCGAAGAACTCCGGCTTGACCACGGGGATCAGGCCAAAGCCGACGCTCACCGCCACCAGCAACTGGTTGCGGCGGTCGCCGATGTCGGCTTCCTGGAGGATCTTGATCCCGGTGGCGGTGACCATGCCGAACATGGCGATGGACGCGCCGCCCAGCACCGCAGGCGGGATCGAGGCGATCAGGAAGGCCGCCTTGGGCAGCAGGCTGAGCATGATCAGCAGGGCACCGGCCATTACTGTGACGTAACGGCAACGCACGCCAGTCATCTGCACCAGGCCGATGTTCTGGGCGAACGATGAGTGGGTGAAGGTGTTGAAGAAGCCGGCGACGAACGACGCACCGGCATCGCACAACAGGCCGCGACGCAACATCCCAGGTGTCACTTCGCGGTCTGTCACCTTGCCCAGGGCGAGGAACATGCCCGTCGACTCGACGAAGATGATCACCACCACCAGGCACATCGACAGGATCGGCGCCAGGCTGAAGGTCGGCATGCCGAAGTGCAGTGGCGTGACCACTTGCAGCCACGGCGTGTCGCCCAGGCCCGACAGGTCGACCATGCCGATGGAGCCGGCCAGGATGTAGCCAAGGCCCATGCCCACCAGCACCGACACGTTGACCCAGAAGCCGCGCATGAAGCGGTTGATCAACAGGATGACTGCCAGCACCAGGCCAGCCACCAGCAGGTAGATCGGCGAACCGAAGGTGGTGGCGTCCTGGCCGCCACCCGCCCAGTTGACCGCTACGGGGAACAGCGACAGGCCAATCGAGGTGATCACCGTACCGGTGACCAGGGGCGGGAAGAAGCGTACGACCTTGGACATGAACGGCGCGATCAGCATGCCGAAGAACCCGGCAGCGATGGTCGCGCCGAAGATCCCCTGCAGGCCTACGCCCGGCATGCCGGCCATGGCCACCATGCTGCCGACGGCAGCAAAACTGGCACCCATCATCACCGGCATGCGGATCCCGACCGGGCCGATACCGAACGACTGGATGATGGTAGCGACACCGGCCACCAACAGGTCGGCGTTGATCAGGAAAGCGACTTCTTCACGGGACAAACCCGCGGCCTGGCCGATGATCAGAGGGACGGCGATCGCCCCCCCGTACATCAGCAACACATGTTGCAGGCCAACCAGGATCAGTTGGAACAGGGGCAGAGGCTGTCGCGGCGGCGCAACTGGGATGTACGCCTTGCGTGACTCGGACATGCAGCACCTCGAGTTTTGTTTTTATTCTCGGATCCAAGCGCCGGTCGCAAGCGGCGGGCCAAGGCAGCCCGGTTTTCCCGCCAGCAGTCGAACGCTCGATGCTTGCTTGTTGCGTATGTCTTGAAGCGGAGGCCGGATTTACCGGCCTCTTCGCGGGCAAGCCACTCCCACAACGAGAGCGGGGTGCCCGATGGATCAGTTGACCTGAGCGCCTTTGGCGATCCAGTCACCGACGAGCTTGCGCTCTTCGGCGGTCATCTGGGTGATGTTGCCCAGCGGCATGATCTGGCTGGCGACCGCTTGCGCCTGAATGCGCGCGGCCTGGGCCTGGATCTGCTGCGGGGTGTCGAACATCACGCCGGCCGGTGCTGCGCTGAACAGTGGGCTGGTCGGTTTCGACGAGTGGCACACGCTGCAGCGTTCCTGGATGACTTTATGGATCTTCTCGAAGTCGCCACCGGCGGCTTGAGCCGTTGCCTGGGCCGGGGCCTCGGCGGGTGCGGCTGGTGCTTCGGCGGCCTTGGCGGCTTCTTCAGCGCGCAGTTCGGCTGCGGTCTTGCCCCCGACGGCGGTGGCTGGCAGTGGCTGGTACTCGACCTTCGCTGCGGCCTGCTCAGGGCTGACAGCCATCGGCTTGGGACCGGTGACGTAGGCCAGGCAGATCATCGCCAGGGCACCGACCGGCAGGGTCCAGGCGTACTTGTTGCTGTCGTGGCGGGTGTTGAAGTAGTGGCGGATCAGAACCGCGGCTACTGCGATACCGGCCAGGATCAGCCAGTTGTACTGGCTACCGTAGGTGCTCGGGAAGTGGTTGCTGATCATGATGAACAGCACCGGCAGGGTGAAGTAGTTGTTGTGACGCGAGCGCAGCAGGCCCTTGGCCGGCAGTACCGGGTCCGGTGTCTGGTTGTTCTCGATCGCCGCCACCAGCTGGCGCTGTGCCGGCATGATGATGCGGAACACGTTGCCGACCATGATGGTGCCGATGATCGCGCCGGTGTGCAGGTACGCACCACGGCCGCTGAACACCAGGCTGAAGCCGAAGCAGGCAGCAATGATCAGGACGAACAGCACGGCGCCGAGCAGGGCAGGGTGCTTGCCCAGCGGCGAGTCGCACAGGAAGTCGTAGATGAACCAGCCGGCGACCAGCGAACCGATACCGATGGCCACGCCTTCGGCACCGCTCAGGGTGCTGCCGGGTGCCAGCAGGTACAGGCTCGGGTTCCAGTAGAACACCACGCACAGCAAGGCGATACCGGACATCCAGGTGAAGTAGGCTTCCCATTTGAACCAGTGCAGGTTCTCGGGCATTTTCGGGGGGGCGAGCTTGTATTTCTCCAGGTGGTAGATACCACCGCCGTGAATCGCCCAGAGATCACCCGACAACCCATCGCGCGGGTTGCTTCGGTTCAGGTGGTTCTCCAGCCAGACGAAGTAGAACGATGCACCGATCCAGGCCACGCCGGTGATCATGTGAACCCAGCGAATGCTCAGGTTCAGCCATTCGTGAAGGTGTGCTTCCACAGTATGTACCTCTGCCGATCACCGTGAACGATGACCGACCTTTTCTTATTGGTGGGGATTGAGGATCAGCATCTGTTCCTCGGTGAAGTAATGCTCATCGCAGTTGTTGCCAGAACCGCTGCGATCAACCACCAGGAAGTCATCCCGCTTTTCGATCGTCAGCACCGGGTGGTGCCAGACGCCGCGATGGTAATTAACGCCCTGCCTGCCGTTACTACGGAAGGCACGGACCAAGCCTGATACAGGTGCATCGCCAACGGGCGCGACCACGATCAGAAAGGGGTTGCCGAGCAGCGGGATGAAAGCCTGGCTGCCCAGCGGATGGCGTTCCAGCATGCGCACGGTCAGCGGCATGTCCTGCGCGTCGGCGCGGAAGATGCTGATGATCGCCTTGTCTTCGGGCTCTGCGGTCTCGACCGTGGCGAGCTTGTGGAAGCGCATGGTCGAGCCGTTGTTGATCATGAAGTGATCGCTGCCATCGGTTTCGATCACGTCTCCGAATTCGGCGAAGGCTTCTTTGGTCAGGGGCTCGATCATCAGGGTGCGCATGCGGATATCTCTTCTATTGTTCGATGTGCTGAATAAGGTTCGGCTGTTGCTTACAGCTGCAACAGGCGGAACAGGGCGATCAGGTTGATCTGCGCCAGGGCTTCCTTGAATTCGGTATCGGCATCGTTATGGATGCGGTTTTCGAAGGAGGCGAGGATCTGGTGCCGGTTGCTCCCTTTTACCGCCATGATGAACGGGAACTGGAACTTGGCTTTGTAGGCGTCATTCAGCTCGGTGAAACGGGCGAACTCTTCGGCGGTGCACTGGTGGATGCCGGCGCCGGCCTGCTCATTGGTGCTCGATTCGGTCAGCTCGCCCTGGATGGCGGCCTTGCCGGCCAGGTCCGGGTGAGCGTTGATCAGCGCCAGCTGGTCGGCATGGTTGGCGCTGAGCAGGATGTCGCTCATGCGCTGGTGCAGCGCCTCGATCTCGTCCAGTTCGCCCAGCTGGCCCAGGTCGTAGGCTTTTTCGGCGACCCACGGCGAGTGCTCGTAGATGTCGGCGAACATCTTGACGAAGGCGTCACGGTCCAGGGCGGATGGCTTGAGGGTCTTGAAGGCGGTCATCAGGCGTTCTCTTTCTTGTACGGGTGGGTGGCGTGCCAGTGGCGGGCGATGTCCACGCGGCGGGCGAACCAGACCTGGTCGTGGCTCTTGGCGTAGTCGACGAAGCGCTTGAGCGCAGCCAGGCGCGCCGGGCGGCCGACCAGGCGGCAGTGCAGGCCGATGGACAGCATCTTCGGGGCTTCGGCGCCTTCGGCGTAGAGCACGTCGAACGCGTCTTTGAGGTACTGGAAGAACTGCTCGCCGCAGTTGAAGCCCTGCACCTGGGTGAAGCGCATGTCATTGGTGTCGAGGGTGTACGGGATCACCAGGTGCGGCTTGCCGGTCGGGTTGTTCGGTTCCCAGTACGGCAGGTCGTCGTCATAGGTGTCGCTGTCATAGAGGAAGCCACCTTCCTCCATCACCAGGCGGCGGGTGTTCGGGCCGGTGCGGCCGGTGTACCAGCCCAGGGGGCGCTCGCCGGTGATTTCGGTGAGGATGCGGATGGCTTCGAGCATATGCTCGCGCTCCTGGGCCTCGTCCATGTTCTGGTAGTCGATCCAGCGGTAGCCGTGGCTGCAGATCTCGTGGCCGGCTTCGGCCATGGCGCGGATCACATCGGGATGGCGCTGGGCGGCCATGGCCACGGCGAAGATGGTCAGCGGTACACCGCTGTCCTTGAACAGCTTGAGCAGGCGCCAGACGCCGGCGCGGCTGCCGTACTCGTACAGCGACTCCATGCTCATGTTGCGCTGGCCCTGCAGTGGCTGGGCAGCGACCATCTCGGAGAGGAAGGCTTCGGACTCTTTGTCACCGTGCAGGATGTTGCGTTCGCCACCTTCCTCGTAGTTGAGGACGAAAGACAGCGCGATGCGAGCGTTGCCCGGCCATTGCGGGTGAGGAGGGTTGTTGCCGTAACCGATCAGGTCGCGAGGATAGTCAGCGCTCACTGCAGTCTTCCTTCTTGTGTGTTAGTGCGGGGTGGGCGGGCCGCGTCGGGATGTCGCACCACCGGATGGGCTGATTGTATACAACTTCTGAAATCTTTTGTAAGCCTGTTTTTCCGCATTTCTTCCCTTTTGTCGCTTGAGAATCCGTTGCAAGAAACCTGCCTGTTTGGTCAGTTAATTCTGTTGGGCTCTGCACGGTGCCTGTAGTTGCGACTGATGGCCGGTTTACCGGGGCTGAGGCGGAATGGATCAAAAAATTGTGTACAATCTGGCGCTGAAATGTCTTAATGGCCTTCATTCCCCGCACAGTGCGGGCCCCATCCCGGGGCAGCTGTGTATTTTTTGCCCATAGAGTGAACAAGAGGCGACAAGCAGATGGGACGTTTGACCACACACGTACTGGATGCCGCGCATGGCTGCCCAGGCAGCTCGATCAAGGTCGAGCTGTACCGCGTCGAAGGCCAGCAGCTGGAGCTGGTGAACACTGCCTTGACCAACAGCGATGGCCGCGTCGACGCGCCGCTGCTGCAAGGGGACGATTACCGTACCGGCGTCTACCAGCTGCAGTTCAGCGCTGGCGCCTACTACCGTGCCCGCGGCGTACAACTGCCGGATACGGCGTTTTTGGATGTTGTCGTGCTGCGCTTCGGCATCGATGAAAAGCAGGAGCATTACCACGTGCCGCTGCTGATCTCGCCGTACAGCTATTCGACCTATCGCGGAAGCTAGTTGGTCGCTAGAAGAATCTTCGTAGGTCCTTTGGCCCGCTCTCACACTGGCGGGCTTTTTTTCGTCTGCAGGAAGGTGACAGGCGCGGATTCTGCGGTATTCATGAGATCGAGCGCCGCGCGGGCGAGGCTCGATCTCGGGACTGCTGAAAATCTGAAGCCAGGCTCCCTCGGTCAGAGGAACACGAACTTGGCAATGAAGATCGCGCACAGCACCCAAAGGCTGGCGGAGATTTCCTTGTACTTGCCGGTACCTGCCTTCAACGCCACATAGCTGATGAAGCCCAGGGCAATACCATCGGCGACCGAGAAGGTCAGCGGCATCATGATCACCGTGACGATCGCCGGAATGCTGTCGGTGGCTTCGTCCCAGTGGATGTGCGCCATGCTGCCCATCATCAGCATCGCCACATAGATCAGCGCACCGGCAGTTGCGTAAGCCGGGATCATGCCGGCCAGTGGCGCGAAGAACATCGCCGCCACGAACAGAACGCCCACCACCACAGCCGTCAAGCCGGTTCGGCCACCCGCAGCCACACCAGCAGCGCTTTCTACATAGCTCGTTACCGGTGGTACGCCGACCACCGCGCCAAACACGCTCGAAGCACTGTCCGCCTTCAATGCCCGCGACAGGTTCTCGATGCGCCCGTCCGGCGCCACCAGGTTGGCCCGCTGGGCCACACCCATCAACGTGCCGGCGGTGTCGAACATGTGCACGAACAGGAAAGCCAGCACCACGCTGATCATGCTGACGTTGAACACGCCGGCCACGTCCATGGCCATCCAGGTCGGTGCCAGGCTCGGCGGCATCGACATCACCCCGCCGAACTTGACCAGGCCCAGGCCCCAGCCCGCCAGGGTGACGCCGATGATGCTGATCAGGATCGCACCGAATACCCGCTTGTAGCTGAGGATGGCAATCAGCAGGAAGCACAGCGCGGCCAGCAGCGGCCCTGGTTCATGCAGCGAGCCCAGCTTGATCAGGGTGGCCGGGCTATCAACGATGATGCCGGCCGTCTTCAGGCCGATCAGCCCGAGAAACAACCCGACGCCGGCCCCCATGGCATGGCGCAGGCTCACCGGGATGCTGTTGAGCAGCCACTCGCGCACGCGGGACAAGGTCAGGAACATGAACAGCACACCGGAGACGAACACAGCCCCCAGCGCGGTTTCCCAGTTGTAGCCCATGGTGCCGACCACGGTGTAGGTAAAGAAGGCGTTGAGCCCCATGCCTGGTGCCAGGCCCACCGGCCAGTTGGCGTACAGGCCCATCAGCAGGCAGCCCAGTGCGGCGGCGATGCAGGTGGCGACGAAGGCGGCACCGTGGTCGATGCCGGCGTCGGCCATGATGTTGGGGTTGACGAAGATGATGTAGGCCATGGTGATGAAGGTGGTCACCCCGGCGATCAGTTCGGTTTTGACGGTGCTGCCGTGTTGCTCGAGTTTGAAAATCCGCTCCAGCCAACTCGTTTCGAGCGGTGGCGCGAGATCCAGCGTAGGGGCTTCGGATTTGCGGCTTTCCACAGCGAGTACTCCTCAAGTCTTTCTTGTTGTTGTGGGAGCCAGGGTCCTGAGCAATGCACTTGGTGGCTCCTCGAGGGAAGGCAGACGTCTGACGCGTTTTGTTGACTTACGGGTCAAGAAGTTGCTCGGTGGATTATGCTTTTGTGTACAAAGAATGCAAATAATGTTTTATGTTTCGTGCGCGCAATGCGTCGTACAACGGCTATATAGGCAAAACGCCCCCTGCGGAATCGCCTCAGCCTGTGTACAATGGCGCCATACTTTCTCTTCGTGCCTCGAGAGCCCATGAACGAACAGCTGCAACCTCTGAAAAAACCTGCGCGCACTGGCAAGGCCGGCCGCAGTGGTACCCAGGACGACATCGTCTACGCGCATATCTTCGAGGCGATCCTCGAGCAGCGATTGGCGCCGGGCACCAAGTTGAGCGAGGAAGCGCTGGGCGAGATCTTTGGCGTCAGCCGCACCATCATCCGCCGCGCCCTGTCGCGCCTGGCCCACGAAAGCGTGGTGCTGCTGCGGCCGAACCGCGGTGCCGTGGTGGCCAGCCCGACGGTGGAAGAGGCCCGCCAGGTGTTCTTCTCGCGGCGCATGGTCGAACGCGCCATCACCGAGCTGGCGGTGCAGCATGCCACCCTGGAGCAGCTCAACGAACTGCGCCAGATGGTGCGCGAGGAGCGTGACAGCTTCTCCCGTGGCGACCGCGGTGCCGGTATCAGGCTTTCCGGCGAGTTCCACCTGAAGCTGGCCGAGGCCGCAGGCAACGCCCCGCTGGTCAGCTTCCAGCGCAGCCTGGTGTCGCAGACTTCGCTGATCATTGCCCAGTATGAGACCGGCACGCGCTCACACTGCTCATACGACGAGCACATGCAGCTGATCGATGCGATCGAGGCGCGTGATGCCGAACAAGCGGTGAGCCTGATGATGCACCACATGGACCATATCGACAGCAAGCTGAACCTAGACGAGGAAAGCGCTTCGGACGATCTGCATGCGGTGTTCTCGCACCTGCTGAAAAAGCCCAAGGCGTCCGTTAAGGGTTGATCGTTTGCAAAGCCTTGCGTCATTCCCTTGTGGGAGCGGCTTCAGCCGCGAACACCAGCAACGCCGGTGCCATCCACCGCGGTGCCTGTTTCGCGGGTAAACCCGCTCCCACAAGGATTGCGAATGACAGTCGTTAGTGGCCATAAACCAAACGTCTGCTAAATTCTTGTGAGCAAACCTTCATCAAGCAGTTGGGCTTGCGCATCCATTGCGTTCCACTTCTTGAGGATAGGTCGATGACCATGTCTCTGGGTACACGGATGGGGGCCGAACTGGTCGGCACCTTCTGGTTGGTTCTGGGTGGTTGTGGCAGTGCCGTACTCGCAGCGAGTTCTCCGGTCGGCATCGGTGTGCTCGGTGTCGCCTTCGCCTTCGGTCTCACCGTACTGACCATGGCCTTCGCCATCGGTCATATCTCCGGTTGTCATCTCAACCCCGCCGTCTCGTTCGGGCTGGTGGTCGGCGGCCGCTTCCCGGCCAAAGAGCTGTTGCCCTACGTGATTGCCCAAGTGATCGGTGCCATCCTTGCTGCGGGTGTCATCTATCTGATCGCCAGCGGCAAGGCCGGCTTCGAGCTGTCCTCGGGCCTTGCCTCCAACGGTTACGCCGACCATTCGCCCGGCGGCTACACACTGGGCGCGGGCTTCATCAGTGAAGTGGTGATGACCGCCATGTTCCTGGTGGTGATCATGGGCGCCACCGATGCGCGCGCCCCGGCAGGCTTCGCGCCGATTGCCATCGGCCTGGCCCTGACCCTGATCCACCTGATCTCGATCCCGGTGACCAATACCTCGGTCAACCCCGCGCGCAGCACGGGGCCGGCCTTGTTCGTCGGTGGTTGGGCCCTGCAGCAGCTGTGGCTGTTCTGGGTGGCGCCGCTGATCGGGGCTGCGATCGGCGGCGCGCTGTACCGGGGCCTGGCGAAAGAGCCTTAGCGCTGATGCACGCAACGCCCGGCGGCGTAGGTTTCGCGTACGGTGCGGTCGTCGCCCAGGGTGGTCAGCACGAACAGGGTTTCCTCGATACTGCTGGACTGCTGAATGCGGTAGTCCAGCAGCGGCGTGGCCTTGTAGTCGAGCACCACGAAGTCGGCATCGTTGCCTGGGCGCAGGCTGCCGATACGGTCGTCCAGGCGCAAGGCGCGAGCGCCACCGAGGGTGGCCAGGTACAGCGATTTGTACGGGTGCAGGCGCGCGCCTTGCAGCTGCATCACTTTGTAGGCCTCGTTCAAGGTGTTTAGCAGCGAGAAGCTGGTGCCGGCGCCAACATCGGTGCCCAGGCCCACGTTGACCTTGAAACGCTCAGCCTGGGGCAGGTTGAACAGGCCGCTGCCGAGGAACAGGTTGGAGGTCGGGCAGAAAGCCACGGCCGAACCGGTTTCGGCCAGGCGCTGGCATTCGCTGTCGCACAGGTGCACGCCATGGGCGAACACCGAGCGCTCGCTGAGCAGCTCGAAGTGGTCGTAGACGTCCAGATAGCCGTTCTGCTCGGGGAATAGCGCTTTCACCCAGTCGATTTCCTTGAGGTTCTCGGACAGGTGGGTGTGCATGTACAGGCCCGGGTACTCCTTGAGCAACTGGCCGGCCAGGGTCAGCTGCTCCGGCGTGCTGGTCGGGGCGAAGCGTGGGGTCACGGCATAGTGCAGGCGGCCCTTGCCGTGCCAGCGCTCGATCAGCTGCTTGCTCTCGATGTAGCCGGACTCGGCGGTGTCGGTCAGGTAGTCCGGGGCGTTGCGGTCCATCATCACCTTGCCGGCAATCATCCGCAGGTCCAGGCGTTCGGCTTCTTCGAACAGGGCATTGACCGACTGCGGATGCACGCTGCCAAACACCAGGGCAGTGGTGGTGCCGTTGCGCAGCAGCTCCTTGAGGAAGATCTTCGCCACCTTGTCGGCGTGATCCTTGTCGGCGAACTGTTTTTCGCAAGGGAAGGTGTAGGTATTGAGCCAGTCCAGCAGTTGCTCGCCGTAGGAGCCGATCATGCCGGTCTGGGGGAAGTGGATATGGGTATCGATGAAACCCGGGGTGATCAGAGCATCCTGGTAATGCACCACTTCAATGTCGGCCGCCAGGCTCGGCAGCAGCTCGCTGGCTGGGCCGACGGCGCTGATGCGGCCATCGTCGATCACCAGCAGGCCGTCCTCGAAATACTCATGGGAAGCGTCCAGGCCTACCTCGGCCGGGTCGGCGATGCTGTGCAGGATGGCGGCACGGTAGGCTTTGCGGGTAACGGTCATAACACACTCGTCAAATGGCTTGGCTGCGCCGGGAGGGCGGCAGCAACTGGGCAATGGGGCCGGCATTGGCGGCAGCGTCGTGCTGGCCGAAGCAGGCGTTGTAGTTGGCAATGATTTCGCCAGCGATGGACACGGCAATCTCGATCGGCAGCTTGCCCTTGACCTCGGGCAGGCCCATCGGGCAGCGCATGCGTGCCAGCTGCCCATCGTCGTAGCCGCGCTCGCGCAGGCGGTGCTCGAACTTGACCCGCTTGGTTTTCGAGCCGATCAGGCCGAACCAGGTGAAGTCGTTGCGCTTGAGAATGGCGGCGGTCAGTTCCAGGTCGAGCTGGTGGTTGTGGGTCATGACGATGCAGTAGCTGCCCGGCGGCAGGTCCGCGACTTCGTCGACCGGTTCTTCACTGACGACCTTGCTCACCCCGTTGGGGATGAATTCGGGGAATTCCTGTTCACGCGAGTCGATCCAGCGCACCCGGCAGGGCAGCGCGGCGAGCAAGGGTACCAGAGCACGGCCGACATGGCCCGCACCGAACACGGCGATGTGCGCCTGCACCGCAGCCATCGGCTCGAACAGCAGCACGGTGGCACCGCCACAGCACTGGCCGAGGCTGGCGCCGAGGCTGAAGCGCTCCAGGTGCGGGGTGTAGCGGTGTTCCTCGAGCATCTGCCGGGCGATGTGCAGGGCCTTGTATTCCAGGTGGCCGCCGCCGATGGTGTCGAACAGGCCGGTGGCGCTGACGACCATCTTCGAACCGGCGTTGCGCGGGGTCGAGCCGCGCTCCTCGATAATGGTCACCAGCACGCAGGCTTCGCCGCGAGACTGGTGGTCGGCGAGGGCGTTGATCCATTGGTGCATGATTCAACCTCTCTCAAGAGCGACGCGGTCCCTGTAGGAGCGGCCTTGTGTCGCGAAAGGGCTGCGAAGCAGCCCCAGCTATCTTCATTGCTGCACAGATCCTGGGGCCGCTTCGCGACCCTTTCGCGACACAAGGCCGCTCCTACAGGGCCTTGCGTTGTCAGTGGGTGACGGTTTCCAGTTCCTGTACAGTCGGTTGCTGCTGGGCCACCGCCTTGCGCATCTGTTCACAACCCCACAACACCCGCTCCGGCGTCGCCGGCGCATCCACCTGGGGCTGCACACGGTAGTCGGCAATGCTGGCCACGGCGTCCTTGAGCGCGCACCAGGCGGCAATGCCGAGCATGAACGGCGGCTCGCCCACGGCCTTGGAATGGAACACGGTGTCTTCCGGGTTCTTGCGGTTTTCGACCAGTTTCACCCGCAGGTCCAGCGGCATGTCGGCTACTGCCGGGATCTTGTAGCTGGCAGGGCCGTTGGTCATCAGCTTGCCCTTGGCGTTCCACACCAGCTCTTCGGTGGTCAGCCAGCCCATGCCCTGGATGAAGCCGCCTTCGACCTGGCCGATGTCGATGGCTGGGTTCAGCGAGTCGCCCACGTCATGCAGGATGTCGGCGCGCAGCATCTTGTACTCGCCGGTCAGGGTGTCGACGATCACTTCCACGCAGGCAGCGCCGAAGGCGAAGTAGTAGAACGGCCGGCCGCGTGCCTGGCTGCGGTCGTAGTAGATCTTCGGCGTGCGGTAGAAGCCTGTGGACGACAGCGATACCTGGGCGAAGTACGCCTGCTGCACCAGTTGCTCGAAGCTGACGATCTGGTCGCGCACGCGGACGTGGCCGTTGCGGAACTCGACATCTTCCTCGGTCACCTGGTAGTGCCGTGCGGCAAACTCGGTGAGGCGCTTCTTGAGGATTTCGGCGGCGTTCTGGGCGGCCTTGCCATTCAGGTCGGCGCCACTCGAAGCTGCGGTTGGCGAGGTATTGGGTACCTTGTCGGTATTGGTGGCGGTGATCTGGATGCGGCTGAAGTCGACCTGGAACACTTGCGCCACCACCTGTGCCACCTTGGTGTTAAGGCCCTGGCCCATCTCGGTGCCACCGTGGTTCAGGTGAATGCTGCCGTCGGTATAGATGTGGATCAGCGCACCGGCCTGGTTGAGGAACGTGGCGGTGAACGAAATACCGAACTTGACCGGGGTCAGCGCCAGGCCCTTCTTCAGGACCGGACTGTTGGCATTGAAGCGGCGGATCGACTCGCGGCGCTCGGCGTAGTCGCTGCTGGCTTCGAGTTCGGCAGTCATCTCTTCGAGCATGTTGTGCTCGACGGTCTGGTAGTAGTGGGTGACGTTGCGCTCGGTCTTGCCGTAATAGTTGGCCTTGCGCACGGCCAGCGGGTCGCGGCCGAGGTGGCGGGCGATGTGGTCCATCACCTGCTCGATGGCGACCATCCCCTGCGGGCCACCGAAGCCCCGGTAGGCGGTGTTGGAGGCGGTGTTGGTCTTGCAGCGGTGGCCGTGCACGGTGGCATCGCCCAGGTAGTAGGCGTTGTCGGAGTGGAACATGGCGCGGTCGACGATCGAACCGGACAGGTCGGGCGAGTAGCCGCAATTGCCGGCCAGATCGAGGTTGATGCCGTGCAGGCGGCCGTCGTCGTCGAAGCCGACGTCGTATTCCACGTAGAACGGGTGGCGCTTGCCGGTCATGGTCATGTCTTCGACCCGGGGCAGGCGCATCTTGGTCGGTTGACCAGTCAGGCGGGCGATCACCGCGCACAGGCAGGCCGGGCTGGCAGCCTGGGTTTCCTTGCCGCCGAAGCCGCCGCCCATGCGGCGCATGTCCAGTACTACCTTGTTCATCGGCACGTCGAGCACTTCGGCGACCAGCTTCTGCACTTCGGTGGGGTTCTGCGTAGAGCAGTAGACGATCATGCCGCCGTCCTCGGTGGGCATCACCGAGGAAATCTGGGTTTCCAGGTAGAAGTGCTCCTGGCCGCCGATGTGCAGGGTGCCTTGCAGGCGGTGCGGGGCGCTGGCCAGGGCCGCGGCCGAGTCGCCGCGCTGGTGGGTATGGCTATCGAGCACGAAGTGTTTCTTGCGCAAGGCATCGACCACGTCCAGTACCGGCTCCAGGTCTTCGTATTCGACGATGGCGGCCATGGCCGCTCGGCGGGCGGTGTCGAGATCGCGGGCCGCCACGGCGAGTACCGGCTGGCCGAAGAACTCGACCTTGTCGATGGCCAGCAGCGGGTCGCCGGCCACCACCGGGCCGATGTCCTTCAGCCCTGGAATGTCTTCGTGGGTGATGGCGATGCGCACGCCTTCGAAGGCGTAGCACGGCGAGGTGTCGATGCGCAGGATGCGCGCATGGGCACGGTCTGCGGTGCGCGCATAGACGTGCAATTGATTGGGGAATTCCAGGCGGTCGTCGATGTACAGCGCTTCGCCCGACACATGCTTGTCGGCACTGTCGTGCTTGACGCTGCGGCCGACCCCGGTGGTCAGGTCCTGGCTGAACAGTTCGGCCATCTCGGCCTGGCTCTTGGCTGCGTGATGGTTAGACATAGTCGGTCACCCGGGTCTCGATGTAGGGCGTTTGCTGTTCGATGAAGTACTTGCGCAACAGGTTCTGCGCGGTCAGCAGGCGGTATTCCTTGCTGGCGCGGAAGTCGCTTAGCGGGGTGAAGTCTTCAGCCAGGGCCTGGCAGGCACGCTCGATGCTGGCCTGGTTCCACGGCTTGCCGCGCAGGGCGGCTTCGCAGGCGCGGGCGCGCTTGGGGGTGGCCGCCATGCCGCCGAAGGCGATACGCACGCCGCTGACCACACCGTCTTCGATGCTCAGGTTGAAGGCGCCGCATACGGCGGAAATATCGTCGTCCAGGCGTTTGGACACTTTATAGGCACGGAAGGCCCAGTCGTTGCTGGCGCGAGGCACGATGATCTTCTCGATGAATTCACTGTCCTGGCGGGCCGTGATGCGGTAGTCGATGAAGTAGTCTTCCAGCGGCATGACCCGCTGGCGCTCGCCCTGGCGCAGCACCACCTGCGCATCCAGGGCGATCAGCAGGGGCGGCGAGTCGCCGATCGGCGAGGCATTGCCGATGTTGCCGCCGAGGGTGCCCTGGTTGCGAATCTGCAGCGAGGCGAAGCGGTGCAGCAGGTCGCCGAAGTCCGGGTATTCCTCGTTGAGTGCGCCGTAGCAGTCGGTGAGCGGGGTCGCGGCACCGATTTCCAGGTGGCTGGCGGTCTTGTCGATGCGCTTGAGTTCGGCGACGTGGCCGACATAGATCATCACCGGCAAGGTCTTGTGGAACTGGGTGACTTCCAGCGCCAGGTCAGTACCGCCGGCCAGCAGGCGGGCTTCAGGGTGCGAGCTGTACAACTCGGCCAGGTCGGCCACGGTCAGCGGCACCAGGCAGCGCTTGTCGCCGCTGTTGAGCTCGCCGGTCTGGGTCGGGGCGATGGCCTTGAGGCGGGCGATGGTCTGCTCTTGCTGGGCGTCGAACTGGTCGCGGCAGGGCTGGCGGCAGCTTTGCTCGGCGGCGTCGAGGATCGGCCGATAGCCGGTGCAGCGACACAGGTTGCCGGCCAGGGCTTCCTGGGCCTGATGCCGGTTGGCGCCCTGGCTGTTCTTCTGCAGGGCGAACAACGACATGACGAAACCGGGGGTGCAGAAGCCGCATTGCGAGCCATGGCAATCGGCCATGGCCTGCTGCACGCTGTGCAGTTGGCCCTCGTGCTTGAGGCCTTCGACGCTGATCAGTTGCTTGCCGTTCAGGGAGGAAACGAACGTCAGGCAGGAGTTCAGGCTGCGGTAGCGCAGGCTGTCCTCGCCCTGTTCATCCTGGACAAGCTCGCCGACCACCACGGTGCAGGCGCCGCAGTCGCCACTGGCGCAGCCCTCCTTGGTGCCGGGTTTGCCCAGGTGCTCACGCAGGTACTGCAGCACCGTCATGTTCGGGTCCAGGGCATGCTCACTACGCAGCTCCTGGTTGACGAGAAACTGGATCACGGGGATGGCCTCGCAATGGTTTTATTGTTGTTGAGCGGACAATAAGCAGACCTGTCGCAGTGGTCAATATTTTTCTGACTCAAAGGTCAGGAAATTGCGTATGTCAACGCCCAGCCGAACGCAGCGCCCATATCACAAGCATAGATCGCGCCGTGTGGCTGACGGTTTGGCAGGGTAAATAAAGCGCCGCGCCCCTCTGCGCGTGCGCTGGGCAAGTGCGCTACAATCGCTCCCTTGTGCCCAGTTCAATGATTTTGAAGGAAAACCATGACGTTCAAGGCGCCGGACAGCCTCTCCGAGCAGATTGCCGACTACCTGGCCGAACGCATCATCCGCGGCGAACTTGCGCCGGGTGAGCGTATCCAGGAGCAGAAGGTCACCCAGGCCCTGAGCGTCAGCCGCGGTTCGGTGCGCGAAGCGTTGTTGATCCTCGAACGTCGCCATCTGGTGGCGATCCTGCCGCGACGTGGTGCTCATGTCACTGAGCTGGACGAGCGCAGCGTGCGCAGCCTGTGCACCTTGATGGGCGAGTTCTACATCTTGCTGGGCAACGCTGTTGCCCAGCAATGGCGCCTGGAAGCCGACCTGCGCCCGTTTCTGGACATCCAGCAACGCCTGCAACAGGCTCGCGAGCGCCAGGACATCAAGGTGTTCGTCGCCGAGAGCTTCGCGGTGATGCGCGCTGCCTATCCTTTTGCTGACAACCCCTATCTGCAGGAAACCGTAGAAAACCTTCAGCCGGCCATGAGCCGTGCCTACTACCTGGCCCTTGATCAGCGCCAGGCCAGCATGGACGACTACCTCGACCTGTTCGCCCGCCTGCTCGAAGCCGTGGTGGCGCGTGACCTGCCGCGCATCCGCGAGGTGCTCACCGCCTATGGCCAGCGCAGCTGCGAACTGGTGCTGGCGGCGTTGGCCCGAGGCTGACCGATGCGCCTGAAGTGCATTCGCCTGGCCGGGTTCAAGTCGTTCGTCGACCCGACCACGGTCAACTTCCCCAGCAACATGGCGGCCGTGGTCGGCCCCAACGGCTGCGGCAAGTCCAACATCATCGATGCAGTGCGTTGGGTGATGGGCGAAAGTTCGGCGAAGAACCTGCGTGGCGAGTCGATGACCGACGTCATCTTCAACGGCTCCACCAGCCGCAAACCGGTGAGCCAGGCCAGTATCGAGCTGGTGTTCGACAACAGCGAAACCACCTTGCTGGGTGAATACGCCGCTTATGCCGAAATATCCATCCGCCGCAAGGTCACCCGCGACGGGCAGAACAGCTATTACCTGAACGGCACCAAATGCCGCCGTCGGGACATCACCGACATTTTCCTCGGCACCGGCCTGGGCCCGCGCAGCTACTCGATCATCGAGCAGGGCATGATCTCCAAGCTGATCGAGGCCAAGCCCGAAGAGCTGCGCAACTTCATCGAAGAGGCGGCCGGCATCTCCAAGTACAAAGAGCGCCGCCGCGAGACCGAAAGCCGCATCCGCCGCACCCAGGAGAACCTGGCGCGTCTGACCGACCTGCGCGAAGAGCTGGAGCGCCAGCTCGAGCGCCTGCACCGCCAGGCCCAGGCCGCCGAGAAGTATCGCGAATACAAGGCCCAGGAACGCCAGCTCAAGGCGCGCCTGTCGGCCTTGCGCTGGCGTGACCTGGACGAGCGTGTGCGCCAGCGCGAGACCGTGATCGGCGATCAGGATATCGCTCATGAGGCGCTGGTTGCCGAGCAGCGCAATGCCGATGCCAGCATCGAGCGGCTGCGCGACGGCCATCATGAATTGTCCGAGCGCTTCAACCAGGTGCAGGGCCGCTTCTATTCGGTGGCGGGTGACATCGCTCGGGTAGAGCAGAGTATCCAGCACGGTCAGCAGCGCCTGCGCCAGTTGCAGGACGACCTCATGGAAGCCGAGCGCACGCGCCAGGAAACCGAGTCGCACCTGGGTCATGACCGCACGCTGCTGGCCACCCTGGGTGAAGAGCTGGCCATGCTCGAACCGGAGCAGGCGTTGACCCTGGCCGCCGCTGAAGAGGCTGCCGCCACCCTCGAAGAGGCCGAGCTGGGCATGCACGGCTGGCAAGAGCAATGGGACAGTTTCAATACCCGCTCTGCCGAGCCGCGGCGCCAGGCCGAGGTGCAGCAGGCGCGCCTGCTGCAGCTGGAGGCCAGCCTGGCACGCGTTGCCGAGCGCCAGCGCAAGCTGGTCGAGGAGGGCGAGCAGTTGGAGGCGCAACCACAGGATGCCTCCCTGCTCGAACTCTCCGAGCAACTGGCCAGCAGCGAGATGCTGATGGAAGAGTTGCAGTCATCGGAGGGGCAGGTGGTCGAGCGCCTGGAAAGCGTGCGTGAGCAACTGCAGCAGGCGACCAGTGCCCAGCAACAGCAGCAGGGCGACCTGCAGCGCCTCGGCGGTCGCCTGGCCTCGTTGGAGGCGCTGCAGCAGGCCGCGCTGGAGCCGGGGGGCGGTGCCGCCGACTGGTTGCGCGAGCAAGGCCTGCAGCAACGCCCGCGCCTGGCTGAGGGACTGCGCGTGGAGCCGGGTTGGGAGCTGGCAGTGGAAACCGTGCTGGGTGCCGACTTGCAGGCTGTGCTGCTGGACGATTTTGCCGGGCTGGACTTCGCCGGCCTGGAGCAGGGCGAGCTACGCCTGTTGCTGGCGGCTGATGGTCGTGAGCGTCACCCCGGCAGCTTGCTCGACAAGGTCGAGGGGAGTACCGATCTGAGTCCGTGGCTGGGCCGGGTGCAGCCGGTCGAAGACCTCGCCGAGGCCTTGGTGCGGCGCGCCGCACTGGGCGAAGGGCAGAGCCTGGTCAGCCGCGATGGCTACTGGGTTGGCCGCCATTTCCTGCGCGTCAGCCGCGGTGGCGAGGCGCAGGGAGGGGTGCTGGCCCGTGGCCAGGAAATCGAACGCCTTGGGCAGCAGCAACTGGAGCTTGAGGCCGCGCTGGAGCAGCTGGAGCAGCAGCTTGAGGCCGCCCGCGAGCAGCAGCTGGGCCTGGAAGAACAGCGGGAGCAGCTGCGCCGGCGCAGCCAGGAAGAAAGCCGCCAGCACGGTGAGCTCAAGGCCAGCCTTTCTGCCGGCCGTGCGCGCGCCGAGCAGGTAGAGCTGCGCCGTCGCCGCCTGCAGGAAGAGCTGATTGAGCTTCAGGAGCAGCGTGCCCTGGAACAAGAACAGTTGGGCGAGGCGCGCCTGGTGCTGCAGGAAGCACTGGACCTGATGGCTCAGGACACCGAGCAGCGCGAACAGCTGATGGCGCGCCGTGACACCCTGCGCGAAGGCCTTGATCGTATCCGCCAGGAAGCTCGTCAACACAAGGACCACGCCCATCAGCTGGCCGTGCGCCTGGGCTCGCTGCGCGCTCAGCACGACTCCACCCGCCAGGCCCTGGAGCGCCTGGAGCAACAAGCTGCGCGCCTGAGCGAGCGCCAGGAGCAGCTGAGCCTGAACCTCGAAGAAGGTGAGGCGCCGCTCGAAGAACTGCGCCTGAAGCTCGAGGAGCTGCTGGAACGGCGCATGAGCGTCGATGAGGAAATGCGCCTGGCGCGCCTGCACATGGATGAAGCCGACCGCGCACTGCGCGATGCCGAAAAGCGCCGCACCCAGGCCGAGCAGCAAGCCCAGTTGCTGCGCGGCCAACTGGAGCAGATGCGCCTGGAAAACCAGGGCCTGGACATTCGCCGCAAGACCTTGCAGGAACAATTGCTGGCCGACGGCTACGATTTGCAGGGTGTGCTCGCCACTGTCGAGGCCGATGCCAGCGAGCAGGGCACCGAGCAGGAACTGGAGCAGATGGAAAGCCGCATCCAGCGCCTGGGTGCAATCAACCTGGCGGCCATCGAGGAGTACGAGCAGCAGTCCGAGCGCAAGCGTTACCTCGACGCCCAGGACGCCGATCTGGTCGAGGCCCTGGACACCCTGGAAAACGTCATCCGCAAGATCGACAAGGAAACCCGCAACCGCTTCAAGGATACCTTTGATCAGATAAATGCCGGATTACAGGCACTTTTTCCAAAAGTTTTCGGTGGTGGCAGCGCTTATCTGGAACTGACGGGCGAAGATCTACTCGATACAGGGGTGACGATCATGGCGCGCCCGCCGGGCAAGAAGAACAGCACCATCCATCTGCTGTCCGGCGGCGAGAAGGCACTGACCGCATTGGCGCTGGTGTTTGCCATCTTCAAGTTGAACCCCGCACCGTTCTGCATGCTCGACGAGGTCGATGCGCCGCTGGACGATGCCAACGTCGGGCGGTACGCCCGCCTGGTCAAGGAAATGAGTGAAAGCGTGCAGTTCATCTACATCACCCATAACAAGATTGCCATGGAGATGGCGGATCAATTGATGGGGGTGACCATGCACGAGCCCGGTTGCTCACGTCTTGTTGCAGTTGATGTGGAGGAGGCCCTGGCCATGGTGGACGCCTGATGAGCGAAGATAGGGCGAAATCTGTAGGCAAATGCCCCTGTCATGTGCGACAGACGGTGTAAAGTTGCCTTTGGTCGTGCTAGCTTAATGTCACTCGTTTTTTGCGTGGGTAAAACGCCTGTCAGAACATAGAGTTGGCGCCACGTGTTAAAGGGCTTTGAACCCTTTGTTTTCAAGCATATTTTTATAGAGGCACGGGATTACATGGAAATCGGTCTGCGCGAGTGGCTGATCGTCATCGGCGTCATTGTCATCGCCGGTATTCTTTTCGACGGCTGGCGCCGCATGCGCGGCGGAAAAGGCAAGCTGAAATTCCGTCTGGATCGCAGTTATTCCAACCTGCCGGACGAAGAAGGCAGCGCCGAAGTGCTCGGCCCGTCGCGGGTGCTGGAGACCCAGAAGGAGCCTGAACTGGACGAAACCGACCTGCCTTCGGTCAGTGCGCCAGCACGCGAGCGTGAGCGTGAGCCCAAGCCGGCCAAGGCCAGCAAGCGCGGCAAACGTGTGGCAGAAGCGCAGCAGCAGGGTGACTTGAACCTGGCCGCCGAACCTCGCGAGCCTGACCTGTTCGCCGATGCCGACGAAGATCTCGCCGCCGACACCACCCGCAACAACGGTTTCGCTGCCACCGGCAACGCAGCCAAGGAGCTGCCACCGGTCGAGGAAGTGCTGGTGATCAGCGTGATTTCCCGCGACGAAGGTGGTTTCAAAGGCCCGGCCCTGCTGCAGAACATCCTTGAAAGCGGCCTGCGTTTTGGCGAAATGGATATCTTCCATCGTCACGAAAGCATGGCCGGTCATGGTGAAGTCCTGTTCTCCATGGCCAACGCGGTCAAGCCGGGCATCTTCGACCTGGACGACATCGACCATTTCAGCACCCGTGCGGTGAGCTTCTTCCTCGGCCTGCCAGGCCCGCGTCATCCGAAGCAAGCCTTCGACGTGATGGTGGCGGCAGCGCGCAAGCTGGCCCACGAGCTCAACGGCGAACTGAAGGACGACCAGCGCAGCGTGCTGACCGCCCAGACCATCGAGCACTACCGCCAGCGCATCGTCGAATTCGAGCGCCGTGCGCTGACCCAGAAGCGCTGATATGCCCAAGTGGGCAGGCCTGGCCTCGGTCTCGCCCACCCTGTTTCAAGTGCAAGAGCAGCCCTGGGCTGCTCTTTTGCTTTGCAAGAGAACCTGAAAATGACCGCCGAAACCCGAATCCACGAACTGCGCGCCGAGCTGGACCAGCACAACTATCGCTACTACGTGCTCGACGAGCCGAGCGTGCCCGATGCCGAGTACGACCGCCTGTTCAATGAGCTCAAGGCGCTCGAGGCCGAGCACCCGCATCTGGTAACCCCTGACTCGCCTACCCAACGTGTCGGTGGCGCCGCCCTGGCTGCCTTCAGCCAGGTTCGTCACGAAGTGCCGATGCTCAGCCTCGGTAATGCTTTCGAAGAGGCCGACCTGCGCGAGTTCGGTCGCCGCGTGGTGGACGGGCTCGACCAGCCCGGCACGGTGGACTTCAGTTGCGAGCCGAAGCTCGATGGCCTGGCGGTGAGCCTGCTCTACCGTGACGGCCAGTTGGTGCAGGGTGCCACCCGTGGTGACGGCACCACCGGCGAGGACATCAGCGCCAACGTGCGCACCGTGCGCAACATTCCGCTCAGGCTGCATGGCAAGGGCTGGCCTTCCGTGCTCGAAGTGCGTGGCGAGGTATACATGAGCAAGGCTGGCTTCGACCGCCTCAATGCTGCCCAGGCGCAAGCTGGCGGCAAGACCTTCGCCAACCCGCGCAACGCCGCTGCCGGCAGCCTGCGCCAGCTCGATTCGAAAATCACTGCCGGGCGCCCGCTGGAGTTCTGCTGCTACGGCGTCGGGCAGGTTTCTGCGAGCATCGGCGAGAGCCACATCGCCATCCTTGAACAGCTCAAGCAGTGGGGCCTGCCGATCAGCCGCGAGCTCAGGCATGCGGCCGGTATCGAAGAATGCCTGGCCTACTACCGCGACATCGGCGAGCGCCGCAACAGCCTGCCGTACGAAATCGACGGCGTGGTATTCAAGGTCAACAGCCTGGCTGCCCAGCGCGAGCTGGGCTTCCGCGCGCGTGAGCCACGCTGGGCCATCGCCCACAAGTTCCCGGCCATGGAAGAGCTCACCGAAGTGCTCGACGTCGAGTTCCAGGTCGGCCGTACCGGCGCGGTCACGCCCGTGGCGCGCCTGAAACCGGTCAAGGTAGCCGGTGTGACGGTGTCCAACGCCACCCTGCACAACATGGACGAAATTGCCCGCCTGGGGCTGCGCATCGGTGACACGGTGATCATCCGCCGTGCCGGTGACGTGATCCCGCAGGTCATGCAGGTGGTGCTCGACCGCCGTCCGGAAGATGCGCGCCCGGTACAGGTGCCGAGCGAATGCCCGGTCTGTGGCTCGCAGGTCGAGCGCACTCAGCTGGTCAAGCGCAGCAAGGGCAAGGAAACCACCAGTGAAGGTGCGGTGTATCGCTGCGTCGGCCGCCTGGCCTGCGCCGCCCAGCTCAAGCAGGCGATCATTCATTACGTTTCGCGCCGCGCCATGGACATCGATGGCCTGGGCGAGAAAAGCGTCGAGCAGCTGGTGGATGAAGGCCTGATCAGCTCGCCGGCAGACTTGTACAGGCTGGAATTCGATCAGATCGTCGGCCTCGAGGGCTTTGCCGAGGTCTCCAGCAAGAAGCTGCTGGACGCCATCGAAGCCAGCAAGCGCCCGAGCCTGGCGCGCTTCATCTACGCCTTGGGCATTCCGGATGTCGGCGAGGAGACTGCCAAGGTCCTGGCCCGCTCGCTGGGCAGCCTGGCCCGCGTGCAGCAGGCGCTGCCGCAGGTGCTGACCTATTTGCCGGACATCGGCCTGGAAGTCGCCTACGAGATCCACAACTTCTTCGAGGACGAGCACAACCGCAAGGTCATCGAGCAGTTGCTGGCCTACGGCATGCAGCTGCAGGATGAAGGCGAGCTGGCTGCCGAGTTCGCCGCCAGCACGACCCTTGCGGGCATGATCGCCAAGCTGGACATCGCCTCGGTTGGCCCCACGGGCGCCGAGAAGTTGGTCGCCAAGCTCGATAGCCTGGACAAGATCATCGCCGCTGACGGCATCGACCTGCGCCAGGCCCTGGCGGCGAAGCAGGCCGAAGCGGTGCGCGAGTTCTTCAAGGACGAGGCTAATCAGAAGCTGGCCCGTGATATCGAGGCCCAGCTGTTGGCGTTCGGCATGCACTGGAGCAGCGAGAAGAAAGTGGCCGAAGGCCTGCCGCTTGCTGGCCAGACGTGGGTGCTGACGGGTTCTCTAGAGCGCTTCAGTCGCGACATCGCCAAGGAGAAGCTGGAAGGGCTGGGGGCCAAGGTGGCCGGCTCGGTGTCGGGCAAGACCCACTGCGTGGTGGCTGGCCCTGGTGCGGGTTCCAAACTGGCCAAGGCCAGTGAGCTTGGGGTGAAGGTGCTGGATGAAGAGGCCTTTGTAACCTTCCTGGCAGAGCACGGCATCACTGTCTGACGTTCTGCGGTCCCTGTAGGAGCGGCCTTGTGTCGCGAACGGGCTGCAAAGCAGCCCCAATTGGTGCCATGACGCTATATTGCCGGGGCTGCTTCGCAGCCCTTTCGCGACACAAGGCCGCTCCTACACGAGTCGCGTGCCAAGTCCTGGTCGGTCAAGTCATTGAGAAATGATGACTTTTTCTTCCACAGAGGTTGTATCTTCGCCCCAGACCGGTACAATGGCGCGGCTCGCTGTTTGGCGAGTCGCGTAGTGGTGGCCCCATCGGTCCCCCCGCATTGATTACCCGTTAACCTGGTCAGGCCCGGAAGGGAGCAGCCATAGCGGGAACATCGAGTGCCGGGGTGTGGCTGGTGGGGCCGCCTCCATTTCCGGGGTCGGAGAATTGCATTCGGCCCGGCATCCAGATTCATCCCCCTCGGTATCACTGGGCTACAGGTGTCGCATGATCGATGTGCCGGCAACTATCAAGGTCAAAGTGAATCCCGCGCCCAGGCCCTTGACCTGAAGCCAGGCAATCGTTCCGATGGAATATGGGCTGATGAATGTTTCCCATTATTTGATGTTCGCCGACAGCGATAGCCGCCGGGCGCTTGAACGGATCGAGGGTGAGGAGGCGCGACAGTTGCTCCAGCAGGGGCTGCGAGCGATGCAGATTGCCTGTGGGCAGGCGGATGCGCTGGTGGCGGCTTTGGAGCGGAAGTGATCGTGTGAGGGCTGGCAAGTGCTTGGCGGGCTTTCGCGTCAGGGCCGCCATGTGCCCGCCACAAAAGCTTCAGTGCCTGTGAGATCGAGCGCCGCCCGCGCGGCGCATCGCGGGCAAGCCCGCTCCCACATCTGTTTCGGGCCAGTTATTCCTGTGCCGCCAACAGGATCCGCCTTGGTTCATAACTGGAGACCGATGATAAGCAGTTATGCGCATGACTGGAAATAGGTGAAGCGGCATCAGCGTCAACCGAGATGCATCGCCATGCCAACAAGGCGGTCCCTGTTGGCGGCACAGGAGAGACTGGCCCGAAACAGATGTGGGAGCGGGCTTGCCCGCGATGCGCCGCGCGGGCGGCGCTCGATCTCACAGGCACTGAAGCTTTTGTGGCGGGCACCTAGAGGCCCAGATGCTCTATCCAGGCAGGCGCCCAGCGGTCCGGGCTAAACTCAAGGCTGGACCGCCGAAATTTCCCCTGAATACCCTGTCGCCCCATACCGCCGCACAATCCGCTCAATCTCCCCGGACTCCTTCATCCGTACCAGTGCCCGTAAAACCCCCTGGGTCGGTATCGCCGGATCATCCCTCACCATGCACCCCAGCGCCTGTTCCTCTAGCACTGCCTGCACCTGCAGCCGCTGCCCGGGCGGTAAGCCCTGGTTGAACCATGCCACCGACAGCTCATTGCTCACCGCATGCTGATACCGGCCAGCCTGTAGCTTCTGCAGCGCCAGTTGCTGGCTGCGGCTGTCCTCCCGCTGCAGGCGCCCCTGGGCAAACAATGGCTCCAGCGTGCCGTAGGCATAGCCCAGCACCGTGCCGATCGCCTGGGGCGGCAGTTGTTCGGGGCGGGCAGGGGCGGCGTCGCCCGGGCGCCCGACCAGCACATCGCGTTGATGAATCAGCGGAATGCTCCAGACGAAATTGCCCGGTCGATCATTGAACCACTGGCTGCTTACATAGCAGCGCACATCGATGTCGCCCGCGTCCATCGCCTGTTGCATGCGCAAGCGGGCCAGCACGTGGTACTCGGGGCGCACGCCGGCCTCCCGGGCCAATGCCTGGATCAGGTCGAATACCAGGCCCTCCACCGGCTTGTCGCCTTCGATCCGCACCAACGGCATACTCCAGCTCTCGGCCACGGAAAAACGCAGCACCGGCAAGTCCGCCAGGCTGTGCGTGGTCCAGAGCATGAGCAGAGCCAGCAGTCGTCGCAATGCATATCCTCCTTGAACAGTGCGCCAGGTGCTTAGCTTAGACGAGCCGCGCAGGGTGCAATTTTGCCCCCGCTCCGCTAGCATTAGCGATCTTCCGCTCGATCAGGCTACGATGGTTTTTCGATGAGTTATCAGGTTCTTGCACGTAAATGGCGTCCGCGCTCGTTCCGCGAAATGGTCGGCCAGGCCCATGTGCTCAAGGCCTTGATCAATGCCTTGGACAACCAGCGTCTGCACCACGCCTATCTGTTCACCGGCACGCGGGGCGTGGGCAAGACCACCATTGCACGAATCATAGCCAAATGCCTCAACTGCGAGACCGGTATCACGTCCACGCCCTGCGGCACGTGTTCGGTATGCCGGGAGATCGACGAGGGCCGCTTCGTCGACCTGATCGAGATCGACGCCGCGAGCCGCACCAAGGTCGAAGATACCCGCGAACTGCTCGATAACGTGCAGTACGCGCCAAGCCGTGGTCGCTTCAAGGTCTACCTGATCGACGAAGTGCACATGCTCTCCACCCACTCGTTCAACGCCTTGCTCAAGACGCTGGAAGAGCCGCCGCCCTACGTCAAGTTCATCCTTGCCACCACCGACCCGCAGAAGTTGCCTGCGACCATTCTGTCGCGCTGCCTGCAGTTCTCGTTGAAGAACATGAGCCCGGAGCGGGTGGTCGAGCACCTGAGCCATGTGCTGCAGGCCGAGAACGTGCCGTTCGAGCCAGATGCCCTGTGGTTGCTCGGCCGTGCTGCCGACGGCTCGATGCGTGATGCCATGAGCTTGACTGACCAGGCCATTGCCTTTGGCGAAGGCAAGGTGCTGGCGGCCGATGTGCGTGCCATGCTCGGCAGCCTCGATCACGGCCAGGTCTATGGTGTGCTGCAGGCGCTGCTCGAAGGTGATGCGCGTGCGCTGCTCGAAGCCGTACGCAACCTTGCCGAACAGGGGCCGGACTGGGGCGGCGTACTCGCCGAAATGCTCAATGTGCTGCACCGCGTTGCCATCGCCCAGGCGCTGCCCGAGGCGGTGGATAACGGCCAGGGCGATCGCGAGCGGGTGCTGGCACTGGCCTCGGCGTTGCCGGCCGAAGATGTGCAGTTCTACTATCAGATGGGCCTGATCGGCCGTCGCGACCTGCCGTTGGCGCCGGACCCGCGGGGCGGTTTCGAAATGGTCCTGCTACGCATGCTGGCGTTCCGCCCGGCAGATAGCGACGACGCGCCGAAGCCGGTGCTAAAGCCAGTGGGGATCAGCCAGGCCACAGCTGATCCGGCAACCACGGTGGCAGCGCCAGCCGTTGCTGTCGCGGCGCCTGCCGTAGCGCCGGCGCAACCTGCGCCGGTGGCGTCGGCCCCGCAGGCCGAAGTCGCGCCGGTCGTGGAGCCGGCTCCTGAACCTGAGCCTGAGGTTGTAGCGCCTGAGCCGCCGGCGGTCGAGGAGGTCATCGATCTACCCTGGGAAGAGCCCGCTGCGCCGCCCGCGCCCGTCGCCGCACCGGCCCCAGCCCCGGTAGTTGCCGCGCAAAACGCCCAGCCCTCGTACGACGAGCCACCGTTCGACCCATCCGCCTACGCTTCGGCGGGTATGGAGCGTGACGACGAGCCGCCGATGGATGAAGACTATTACGGTGGCGAAAGTGACCCGGTAGGCTTCAGCTACCTGGACGAGCTGGCGGAACACGTTCAGGAAGATACCCCGGCAGTCGCACCCGAGCCGCTGCCAGCTGCCCGGCCGGCGACCGGCCTGGCCCTGCAATGGCTGGAATTGTTCCCACAGTTGCCTGTGTCCGGGATGACAGGCAACATCGCTGCAAACTGTACGCTCATGGCTGTCGACGGTGACGACTGGCTGCTGCACCTGGACCCTGGCCAGGGTGCGCTGTTCAATGCCACCCAGCAACGCCGGTTGAACGAGGCGCTCAACCAGCATCTGGGGCGCACCTTGAACCTGCGGATCGAACTGATCCGCCCCGAGCAGGAAACCCCGGCCCAGGCGGCCTCGCGCAAGCGTGCCGAGCGCCAGCAGGACGCCGTGCTGTCGATTGAGCAGGATCCGTTGATCCAGCAGATGATCAAGCAGTTCGGTGCCACGGTGCGACAGGATACTATTGAGCCTGTAGAAGCCCTGGTCAGCCAGGGCCAGTAATCGATAACCATGCGGCCGGCCCCTCGCCGGGCCGCATCACATGACCCAATCGAGGTATACCCCATGATGAAAGGTGGCATGGCCGGCCTGATGAAGCAGGCCCAGCAGATGCAGGAAAAGATGCAGAAGATGCAGGAAGAGCTGGCCAACGCCGAAGTCACCGGTCAGTCCGGTGGTGGCCTGGTGAGCGTGGTGATGACCGGCCGTCATGACGTCAAGCGTGTCAGCATCGACCAGAGCCTGATGTCGACCGACGAGGACGACAAGGAAGTCCTGGAAGACCTGATCGCCGCAGCGCTGAACGACGCCGTGCGCAAGATCGAGCAGAACAGCCAGGACAAGATGGGCAGCATGACCGCTGGCATGCAATTGCCACCGGGCTTCAAGATGCCGTTCTAACGCTTCGGCAATTCAAGAGAGCCGCCATTGGGTTTCCAGTGGCGGCTTTTTTATTTGAATGATTGAACAATTACACGTTGTTCAATCAGTCGCCTTTCGACATTTCCACCGAGCGGTGATGCGCAGCGGAAGTTGCCTGTTCCACCAGTTGCCGAAGTTTGTGCTGGCTTTCAAATACTTCAATGGCCGCAGCGGTAGTGCCATTGGGGGAAGTTACCGCGACGCGCAGTTCGGTGAAATTGGCATGAGCCTGATGTTGCAAAGTTGCAGCGCCGAACGCAGTCTGCGCTGCCAGTTTTCGTGCCAGTTCAGCGTCCAGTCCCAACTTCACGCCCGCCTCGGCAAGAGCCTCGCTGAACAGATGGTAATACGCCGGGCCGCTGCCGCTGATGGCCGTCACCGCATCCAGTAGCTGTTCCTCATCCACCCAGTAAGCCGCACCTACCGCCTCGAACAGGCGGCCTATCACGGCCTTGCGTTTGCTATCGAGCTGCGCACCTGCATACAGCCCTGTGCAACCGGCCCCCAGCAGTACCGGAGTATTAGGCATGGCTCGCACCACCGGGCAACGCTGGCCGATGGCGTCGCTCAGGCTGGCCTCGGTAACGCCCGCAGCTACCGAGACCACAGTGGCCCGACTGCACTGTCGATCATTCAGCCCGGCGAGCGCGCTGCTGGCGTAAGCCGGCTTGACCGCCAGCACGATCAGTTCGAATGCCTGATCGGCGGGTACATCCTGCAGTCGGGTGTAGCGGCCTGCTGCGGCGTTCGCACTCAACCCTGGGTCGACGATGGTCAGGCGTTCGACCAGGCCGCCCTTGAGCCAGGCATCGCCCAGCGCGCCGCCCATTCGCCCGTAACCGATGAAAAGCACGTTCATTGAATGCCTCGCGTTGTGTTTGTTGTTTTCGTTTTTTAGCTTAAGGGCTTTTTTGACAAAGGTGCAACCGGGTGCAACTCAAAAACATGTGTATTGGCAGGCTATCGTGACTCATGAGTCAGCCGCGCACTCTTTTGGCGTTAGTGGGTGTTTCTGCTGTTTGATTGAACCAAAACGGGGCATTTCGTTATTAATTCCAAAATAATAAATGATTAATCGTTTAATCAAGGTTGCACCTTTTTAAAAGGTTTGAATAAGATTCGCTCGCAATGGTGCAACCCGGTTGCTCTTTTGTGCTGTGCTCGCCGACATAACATCAAAAATACGGAGACTCGAATGACGCCTTCCAGTGCAACCCCCTCAGCTACCCAGGGGCGTGGCCGAGCCTTGGTCGCCAGCCTTACCGGCAGCTCCATCGAATGGTTCGACTATTTCCTCTACGGCACCGCCGCCGCCCTGGTCTTCAACAAGCTGTTCTTCCCCACATTCGACCCGGTAGTCGGGCTGCTGCTGGCCTATCTGTCGTTTTCCCTGACCTTTTTTGTGCGGCCCATCGGTGGCGTGCTGTTTGCCCACATCGGCGACCGCATCGGGCGCAAGAAGACCCTGGTCATCACCTTGTCACTGATGGGCGGCGCAACCGTGCTGATCGGTTGCCTGCCAACCTATGAGCACATCGGCGTGTGGGCGCCGGTGCTGCTGATCACCCTGCGCGTGATACAGGGCCTGGGCATTGGCGGCGAGTGGGGTGGTGCGCTGCTGCTGGCCTATGAATACGCCCCCGCCAATCGCAAAGGCCTGTTCGGAAGCGTGCCGCAGGTGGGCGTGACAGTGGGTATGCTGCTGGCGACCATGGCCGTAAGCCTGATGGCCATGCTGCCGGAGGAGCAGTTCATGAGCTGGGGCTGGCGTGTGCCGTTCGTACTCAGCGCCGGGCTGGTGTTCCTCGGCCTGTGGATTCGCCACGGTCTGGACGAAACGCCGGACTTCAAGAAAGCCAAGGCTTCCGGCAACGTGGCGAAAATGCCGCTGGTCGAAACCTTGCGCAATCACTGGCGCGAAGTGCTGATTGCCGCTGGCCTGAAAGTGGTGGAAACGGCGCCGTTCTATATTTTCTCGACCTTCGTTGTCAGCTACGCGGTCACCACGCTGGGTTACGACAAGGTCAGTACCCTCAATGCAGTGATGGTCGGCGCGGCGGTCGCGTCGCTGATGATCCCGGCCATGGGCTGGCTGTCGGACAAGGTCGGGCGCAAGGCGGTGTACATCGCCGGCATTCTGCTGATCGCTGCGTTCATCGTGCCGTACTTCAAGCTGCTTGACACCCGTACCACCTGGGGCCTGATGCTGGCGACCGTGATTGCCTTCGGCGTGCTGTGGGCACCGGTGACCGCCGTGCTTGGAACCATGAGTTCGGAAATCTTCTCCACTCGGGTGCGTTACACCGGCATCACCCTGGGTTATCAGCTGGGCGCTGCCCTGGCTGGCGGTACCGCGCCGTTGATCGCCACTTTCCTGCTCAGCCGCTACAACGGCAGCTGGCAACCGGTGGCGCTGTACCTGCTGGCGACGGTGGCCATCTCGCTGGTGGCGGTGCTGGCCGTGCGTTCGGGCAAGGGTGACAAGCCTGGCGATCCAGCGTTGATTTGACGCAACAGGCACTGGTGGGTATAAACCGGCTCTTATTGATTTGTCAGGCCTTACCCATGAGCTTCAGCCCCCTGATCCGCCAACTGATCGACGCCCTGCGCACCCTCCCGGGCGTCGGCCAGAAAACCGCCCAGCGCATGGCCCTGCAGCTGCTCGAACGTGACCGCAGCGGCGGCCTGCGCCTGGCCCAGGCGTTGAGCCAGGCCATGGAAGGGGTAGGGCATTGCCGCCAGTGCCGCACCCTGACCGAGCAGGAGCTGTGCCCGCAGTGCAGTGACCCGCGCCGTGACGACACGCAGCTGTGCGTGGTGGAGGGGCCGATGGATGTCTATGCGGTGGAGCAGACCGGCTATCGCGGGCGTTACTTCGTGCTCAAGGGGCATTTGTCGCCGCTCGATGGCCTGGGGCCTGAGGCGATCGGAGTGCCGCAGCTGATGGCGCGGATCGAAGAGCAGGGCAGCTTTACCGAGGTGATCCTGGCGACCAACCCGACCGTGGAAGGTGAGGCGACGGCGCATTACATTGCCCAGTTGCTGAACGAGAAGGGGCTGGTGGCGTCACGGATTGCTCATGGTGTGCCGCTGGGCGGGGAGCTGGAGCTGGTAGACGGTGGCACCCTGGCCCATGCCTTTGCCGGGCGCAAGCCGATTTCGCTGTAATTTCGCGGGGCTGCGTCGCAGCCCATTCGCGGGCACGCCCGCTCCCACAGGTGCAGTGTTGCCCTCAGGCCTGCGGTAATCCTGTGGGAGCGG
The DNA here is from genome assembly GCF_002759075.1 of Pseudomonas sp. 382. Taxonomy (NCBI): domain Bacteria; kingdom Pseudomonadati; phylum Pseudomonadota; class Gammaproteobacteria; order Pseudomonadales; family Pseudomonadaceae; genus Pseudomonas; species Pseudomonas sp. 382. The sequence continues at coordinate 171,944 of NZ_PEMX01000004.1, read as the reverse complement.
GCGAGCCCGCGAATGGGGCGCAAAGCGCCCCCAAATCAGAACCTCAGTATTCGCTCAGGGAAAACTCGGTCAGGCAGAAGGTCGGCACCCCGGCCGCCTGCAGCCGGCGCGAGCCCTCCAGCTCTGGCAGGTCGATGATCGCCGCCGCCTCGAACACCTGCGCCCCGGTGCGGCGCACCAGGTTGGCGGCCGCCAGCAGGGTGCCGCCGGTGGCAATCAAGTCATCGAAGATCAATACCGAATCGCCTTCGCACAGGCTGTCGGCATGCACTTCCAGGAAGGCTTCGCCGTACTCGGTCTGGTAGCCCTCGCTCAATACGTCAGCCGGCAGCTTGCCCTGTTTGCGGAACAGGATCAGCGGCTTGTTCAGCTGGTGGGCGATGATCGAGCCGATCAGGAAGCCGCGTGCATCCATGGCGCCGATGTGGCTGAACTCAGCCTCGACATAACGCTCGATGAACTGGTCGGCCACGTAACGCAGCCCGCGCGGCGACTGGAACAGCGGGGTGATGTCGCGAAAGATCACGCCGGGCTTGGGGAAGTCCACTACCGGGCGGATCAGGGCTTTGAGGTCGAAGGCGTCGCTGTGCATTGTTGCGGGTATCCTGGGAAAACGAATGCCCAAGTATACCCGCTAAACGCTGGTCTCAGGCCTCCATTGCACCGCCGGCCAGCGCGCACAGCTGGATCGGGTCGAGGATGTGCACTTCCTTGCCTTCGGCGCGAATCAGGCCGTTCTGCTGGAAGCGGGTGAATACCCGCGACACGGTTTCCACCGCCAGGCCCAGGTAGTTGCCGATTTCGTTGCGCGACATGCTCAGGCGGAACTGGTTGGCCGAGTACCCGCGGGCGCGGAAGCGTGCGGACAGGTTGACCAGGAACGTTGCGATGCGTTCGTCGGCGGTCTTCTTCGACAACAACAGCATCATCTGCTGGTCGTCGCGAATTTCGCGGCTCATCACCCGCATCAACTGGCGACGCAGCTGCGGCAGTTGAACGGAGAGCTCATCGAGGCGCTCGAAGGGGATCTCGCAAACCGAGGTGGTTTCCTGGGCCTGGGCCGACACCGGGTAGGCCTCGGTGTCCATGCCGGACAGGCCGACCAGCTCGCTGGGCAGGTGGAAACCGGTGATCTGTTCTTCACCGCTGTCGCTCAGGCTGAAGGTCTTGAGGGCGCCGGAGCGTACGGCATAAACCGAGCCGAAATTGTCACCCTGGCGGAACAGAAACTCGCCTTTTTTCAGCGGGCGTCCGCGTTTGACGATCTCATCCAGTGCATCCATGTCTTCGAGGTTGAGCGAAAGAGGCAGGCACAGGGGGGCCAGGCTGCAGTCCTTGCAGTGGGCCTGGTTGTGGGCGCGCAGTTTGACTGGCTCGGACATTTGAATCGATCCTTGTGGGAAAACACACATAAGTCGTAAGGGTAACTCACGACCGAGGGTGTAGGCCAGCCTGCGCTACTTTGAAGCGAACTGGCGAAACCCCGGCGGAAAACTGCCGGGAGTCCTTGTCAGCCCATAGTGTGCCTGCCCTGGAGGGCTTGTCCATGTGGTCGATTGACTCCGTGATCAGATTACCCGTGAGAAGCGCTGGCGGTTGTGCATCGCCAGGTAGGCATCGAACACCATGCACACCGAGCGCGCCAGCAGGCGCCCGGCCGGAAGGATACGGATGCCCTTGTCGTCCAGGCTGATCAGGCCATCGCGCTGTAGAGCCTGCAGTTCTGGCCAGAGGTCGTCGAAATAGCCGCGAAAATCGATGGTAAAGGCTTCCTCGATCGGTGCGAAGTCCAGTTCGAAATGGCAGATCAGCTGCTGGATCACGGCCCGCCGCAGACGGTCGTCGTGGTTGCAGACCAACCCGCGCTGGGTCGCCAGCTGGGCATTGGACAGGGTGTCCTGGTAGGTATTGAGGTCGCTGCTGTTCTGGCAGTAAAGGTCGCCAATCTGGCTGATCGCCGAAACGCCCAGGCCGATCAGGTCACAATGACCGTGGGTGGTGTAACCCTGGAAGTTGCGCTGCAGGGTGCCTTCTTCCTGGGCAATCGCCAGTTCGTCGTCGGGCAGGGCGAAGTGGTCCATGCCGATGTAGCGGTAGCCGGCGGCTGTCAGCTGTTCGATGGTGTTGCGCAGCATCTCGAGTTTGACTGACGGTGCCGGCAGGTCGTTGCCATCGATGCGCCGCTGCGGCATGAAGCGCTCGGGCAGGTGGGCGTAGTTGAACACCGAAAGACGGTCGGGTTGCAGGCGGATCACCTCGTCGACGGTGCGGGCGAAGCCTTCCACGGTTTGTTTCGGCAAGCCGTAGATCAGGTCGAGGTTGACCGAGCGAAACTGCAGGGTGCGGGCGGCCTCGATCAGGGTGCGGGTCTGCTCCAGGCTCTGCAGGCGGTTGACCGCACGCTGAACGGCCGGGTCGAGGTCCTGCACGCCAAGGCTGACACGGTTGAAGCCCAGTTCGCGGAGCAGGCCCATGGTCGACCAGTCGGCTTCGCGCGGGTCGATCTCGATGCCATAGTCGCCGGAGTCGTCATCCAGCAGGTTGAAGTGCTGGCGCAGGGTGGCCATCAGCTGGCGCAGTTCGACGTGGCTGAGGAAGGTCGGCGTGCCGCCGCCGAAATGCAGCTGCTCAACACGCTGTTTAGGGGCCAGGTGGCAGGCGATCAGCTGGATCTCCTGCTCCAGGCGTTGCAGGTAAGGCGCAGCGCGGCCGCGGTCCTTGGTAATGACCTTGTTGCAGGCGCAGTAATAGCAGATGTTGGCGCAGAACGGCACGTGCACGTACAGCGACAGCGGGCGCACGGCCCGGCGGCTCTCGCGCAGGGCGTGGAGCAGGTCGAACGAACCTACCTCGCTGTGCAGTTGCACGGCGGTCGGGTAGGAGGTGTAGCGTGGGCCGGCGAGATCGTAGCGGCGGATCAGGTCGGCATCCCAGCTTAGGTCGGCGAGCATGTGGGAGTCCCCGGATGATGCAGCAGTGTCCGGAGTCTATGACTGTCTGTAGGAATGTGTGTTGATTTGTATCAAGCGTCCATCAGTGGCCCATGAGCAAATGCTGGTGCGGGCCGGGCAAGGTCCAGATACCAAACAGCACCACCAATACACCACCGGCCACGCGCACACTACGCCGTCTCAACACGGCGTTTACCCGCTCCGCCGCCAAGCCGGTGGCGAGCAAGATGGGCCATGTGCCCAGCCCGAATGCCAGCATCAACGCTGCGCTGTAGCCGGCGTTGCCCTGGCTGGCCGCCCACAGCAAGGTGCTGTAGACCAGGCCGCACGGCAACCAGCCCCACAGTGCCCCCAACAGCAGTGCACGGGGCACGCTGGAGACCGGCATCAGGCGCGAAGCAGCTGGCTGGATGTGCCGCCACAGCCCACGGCCCAGTGCTTCGATACGGGTCAGGCCGCTCCACCAGCCGGCCAGGTACAGCCCCATGGCGATCAGCAGCAGCGCTGCCACCACGCGCAAGGCCATGGCCGCCGGGCTGCTGGCTAGTGCCCAGCCAGCCAGGCCGAGCAGCAGGCCGGCGCAGGCATAGCTGAGGATACGCCCCAGGTTGTAGGCCATCAGCAGGCGCAGGCGCCGGCCGCGTTGCTCGGGGGGAATGGCCAGGGTCAGTGCGCCCATCAGGCCGCCGCACATGCCCAGGCAGTGCCCGCCGCCGAGCAGGCCGAGCACCAGTGCCGAGCCGAGCAGGGGAAGCAGGTCAGGCACGGGGTGGTGTTTCCTTGTCGTCTGGCGTTGCGCTTTCTTCGGGTTTGACGGCCGCCTGGTGGCGCGGGTCCTGTTCATCGAACAGGATGCTGTGGGCCGGGCTTTCGAGGTCGTCGTACTGGCCGCTGTCCACCGCCCAGAAGAAGATGTAGACGGCCACGCCAACCAACAGCAGGGCAGCAGGGATCATCACATAGAGGGCGGGCATGGCGACTTCCTTCCGTAAGCGGCTGTGTCGTTCGCCGCCAGGCCTGCCACCGCCGGCAGGCGGGTCAGGCGCAGGGCATTGAGCACCACGATCAGCGAACTGACCGACATGCCGATGGCCGCCCAGACCGGGGTGATCCAGCCAAGCGCCGCGAACGGCAACATCAGGCCATTATACAGGGTTGCCCAGAGCAGGTTCTCGAGGATGTTGCGGCGGGTTCGGCGGGCCAGGTCGAAGGCCTGCACCAGTGCCTGCAGGCGGTTGGACAGCAGCACCGCATCGGCGCAGGTCTTGGCAAGGTCCGTGGCGCTGCCCATGGCGATGCTGATGTCGGCAGCCGCCAGCACCGGCACGTCGTTGACCCCGTCACCGAGCATCAGCACCTTGCGCCCGGAGGCCTGCAGTGCCTTGAGCCGATCGAGCTTGTCATCCGGGCGCAGGCCACCGATAGCCTGGTCGATGCCCAATTGGGCGGCCACCTCGGCAACCATCGGCGAGCTGTCACCGGACAGCAGCAGGGTACGCCAGCCTCTCGCCTGGCAGGCAGCGAGCAGGGCGGGGGCGTCGTCGCGCAGGCGATCATCGAGGCCGAACCAGGCGAGTGGCCCTTGGCGGTCGCCCAGTAGCAACCATTGGCCACGCGGCTCCGGCACGCTGGGGATCTCGGCGCCGCTCAAGGCGCAGACGAACGTGGCCTGGCCGATGCGCAACGGTTGGCCGTCGACCCGGCCTTCAAGGCCGAGCCCGGCAACTGTCTGCACATCATCGGCGGCGGCGGCGGTGCGGCCGAAGGCGCGCGCAATCGGGTGCTCGGAGCGGTTTTCGAGGGCGGCGGCAAGGGCCAGGCAACGGTCGGCCGGCAGCGTTGCCAATGGGCGGATGCTGCGCAGGGTCAGGCGGCCCTCGGTCAGGGTGCCAGTCTTGTCGAAAATCACCGTGTCGATCTGGTTCAGGCCCTCGAGTACATGGCCACGGGTTACCAACAGGCCGAGCTTGTGCAGCGTTCCGGTGGCGGCAGTAAGCGCGGTCGGGGTGGCCAGCGAGAGCGCGCACGGGCAGGTCGCCACCAGCATGGCCAGGACGATCCAGAAGGCCCGCCCCGGGTCCAGGTACCACCACCACAGGCCGATGGCTGCAGCGGCCAGCAGCGAGAACAGCAGGAAATACTGCGAGGCGCGGTCGGCAATTTCCGCCAGCCGTGGCTTTTCCGTCTGTGCACGCTCAAGCAGGCGGACGATGGCCGACAGCCGCGAGTCATGGCCTAGCGCTTCGACCTCAACGTTCAGTGTGCTCTCGACGTTCAGCGTGCCGCCGGTGACGCGCTCGCCGACGCGCCGTGGTTGCGGCAGGTACTCGCCGGTCAGCAGCGATTCGTCGACGCTTGAGCGGCCGGCGACGATGCGCCCATCGGCCGGGATCACTGCGCCGGGCAACACCTGCACGGTGTCGCCACGCTGCAATTCGCCGAGCAGGATGCGTTCGGCCTGCCCGCAGCTGTCCAGGCGCAGGCACGAGGCCGGTAGCAGGTTGACCAGCTGCGCGGTGGCTGCGGCCGTGCGCTCGCGGGCGCGGCGCTCGAGGTAGCGGCCGGTAAGCAGGAACAGTGCGAACATGCCGACGGTATCGAAATACAACTCGCCGCTGCCGGTCACGGCCGTCCAGATACCCGCGCCGAAGGCCAGGCCGATAGCCAGCGACACCGACACGTCCATGGTCAGGTGGCGGGTGCGCAGGTCGCGCGCGGCGCCTTTGAAGAATGGCGCGCAGCTATAGAACACGATGGGAATGGTGAGGAACAGTGCAACCCAGCGCAGGATGGTGTGCATTTCCGGCGACAGGTCGATGTTGAACTCCGGCCAGGTGGCCATGGTTGCCATCATCGCCTGGAACCACAGCAGGCCGGCCACGCCCAGCCGGCGCAGGGCGCTGCGGTTGTCCATGGCAAGCTGTTCGGCGGCCTGGTCGGGCTGGTACGGGTGGGCGGCGTAGCCGATCTGACGCAGTTCGGCGAGCAGCCGCGACAGCGGCAGCTGGTGGTCGTCCCAGTTGAGCAGCAGGCGGTGGTTGGACAGGTTCAGGCGGGCTTCGGCGACGCCGGGCAGATTGCGCAGGTGCTTTTCGATCAGCCAGCCGCAGGCGGCGCAACTGATGCCTTCGACCAGCAAGGTCGCCTCGGCCAGGTCGCCCGTATGGCGGACGAAATGCTGCTGCACATCGCTGCGGTCGTACAGGGCCAGCTCATCTTGCAGTTGCTTCGGCAGTGCCTCGGGGTTGGCGCTGCTGTCGCTGCGGTGTTGGTAATAGTGTGCAAGGCCGCTGGCGACGATCGACTCGGCCACCGCCTGACAGCCGGGGCAGCAGAACTGCCGGGGCTCGCCGAGGACCACGGCGGTGAAGCGGCTGCCGGCGGGGACGGGCAGGGCGCAGTGGTAGCAGGGGGTGGGTTGGGTCATAAGGCGAACACGGCTGGTGGGGCAGATGATATACCCTGTGGGAGCGGGCTTGCCCGCGAATGCGGTTGATCAGGCAATGATGTTTTCAGGTCTGGCGCATTCGCGGGCAAGCCCGCTCCCAAAGGGAATGATGATGTGGCTATTGCTGGTGTTCGGCTCCCTGGAGCGCTTCATCGCCTAGCTGCAAGGTCACGCCATGCTCGACCTTCTCTTCCTCGAACAACCGCCATACATGCTCATCCTGGCTGCCCAGCAATTCGACGAACCGCCGCCCGTCGACCTTGTCTTCCAGCTGCCCTACGTAACGCCCGCTCGCTACCTTGCTGAGCAGCACCTTGCGGTCCTTGTCCGGCTGGGTCGGCGAAATCAGGTTGAGCTCCAGGCTTTGCGGGTCGCTGTTGCCGCTCAGGCGCACCTCCACCTCGCCGGTCAGCTCATCCAGGTGCACGCTGGCCTTGAGGTTGAGGGTCTGGGCCAGCAGCTCGCGGTCCAGCGAACGGTTGATGCCTTTGCCCGCTTCGTAGTAGTTGTCGTTGACCAGGTTGTCCGGATTGCGCACGGCGATGCTGACCATGGTCAGGCTCAGGCACACCGAGGTGGTCAGGATGCCGATGATGATCCAGGGCCAGAGGTGCTTGTACCAAGGGCTGGCGGCGGTGGCGGCAGGCATTGTCAGTGTTCTCTCTGTCAGCGGATCTGTGGGCCGATGAAGCGGCTCTTGGCTTCAACCTTGGCAGCACTGTCGTCGGCGCTGTGGAGGATGAAGGTGATTTCGTTGGTGGTGGATGGCAGCTTCTCGGGCGCAATCGACAGCTGTACCGGCAGGCTGACGATATCGCCGGCGGCCACGCGGATCTCGCGCTGGCCTTCCAGGCGCAGGTCAGGCAGGCCGGTGGCGTCCAGCACGTAGACGTGGTCGCGCTGGTCCTTGTTCATGACCTTGAGGCTGTATACGTTCTCGATCCGGCCTTGGCCGTTCTCGCGGTACAGCACGCGGTCCTTGCTGACGTCGAAACCGACCAGCGAACGGGTGGCGAAGGCCGTGCCCAGGGCAATGATCATCACCAGCAGCACCACGGCATAGCCGATCAGGCGAGGGCGCAGCATGTGGGTCTTCTGGCCCGAGAGGTTGTGCTCGGTGGTGTAGCTGATCAGGCCTTTGGGGTAGTTCATCTTGTCCATGATGCTGTCGCAGGCATCGATGCACGCCGCGCAGCCGATGCATTCGATCTGCAGGCCGTCGCGGATGTCGATGCCGGTGGGGCAGACCTGCACGCACAGGGTGCAGTCGATGCAGTCGCCCAGGCCCTTGGCCTTGTAGTCGATGCCTTTCTTGCGCGGGCCGCGGGTTTCGCCACGGCGCGGGTCGTAGGAGACGATCAGGGTGTCCTTGTCGAACATCACGCTCTGGAAGCGCGCATAGGGGCACATGTACACGCACACCTGCTCGCGCAGCCAGCCGGCGTTGCCGTAGGTGGCCAGGGTGAAGAAGCCGACCCAGAAGTAGGCCCAGCCATCGGCTTCGCCGGTGAAGAATTCGGTGAGCAGTTCGCGGATCGGCGAGAAGTAGCCGACGAAGGTCATGCCGGTGACGAAGCCGATCAGCAGCCACAGGCTGTGCTTGGCGAACTTGCGCAGGAACTTGTTGCCGCTCATGGGCGAGCGGTCGAGCTTCATGCGCTGGTTGCGGTCACCCTCGGTGACTTTTTCGCACCACATGAAGATCCACGTCCACACGCTTTGCGGGCAGGTGTAGCCGCACCACACGCGGCCGGCGAATACAGTGATGAAGAACAGGCCGAAGGCGGCGACGATGAGAATGCCTGACAGCAGGATGAAGTCCTGGGGCCAGATGGTGGCGCCGAAGATGTAGAACTTGCGTTCCGGCAGGTTCCACCACACGGCCTGGTGACCACCCCAGTTCAACCACACGGTGCCGAAATAGAGCAGGAACAGCACGGCCCCGCCGACCATCCGCAGCCTGCGGAAGATGCCGGTGAAGGCGCGGGTATAGATTTTTTCGCGAGAGGCGTAGAGGTCGACGGAATCCTTCCCTTTGTTGGCAGGCGGGGTGACGTCATGTACCGGAATTTGCTTGCTCATCATCAAGTCCCACGGCAGTGGAGAAACGCCGCGGCCAGTGCGTGCCGGCCGCGGTCTCGCGCATGCTGCTAGCGCTATGCGATCCATGATACGCCGCTGGTGGCGGTATGGGATCGCGCTGCGACCTTTAGTCGCGTTGGGTTCGTGGTATGAATCGTGATAGGGCGGGTGTCAATTGATCCAGGTCATCTTGTGCTGCTTTTGCCGGCCTCTTCGCGGGCTTGGCCTGCCTTACTCGGCCTGCTGGGCCGCCTCCGGCTGGTGCGACAGGCTGTACACATAAGCTGCCAGCAAGTGCACCTTGTCATTGCCCTGCAGCTGTTCCTGGGCCGGCATCTGCCCCTGGCGGCCATAGCGAATGGTCTGCTGCAGCTGGGCAAAGCTCGAACCGTAGATGAACGCCTGCGGGTGGGTCAGGTTCGGCGCGCCCATGGCCGGGGTGCCCTTGCCCTCAGGCCCGTGGCAGGCCACGCAGTTGGCGGCGAACAGCTTCTGGCCGTTGTCGGCATCGGCCTTGGCGCCTTCCGGAAGGCTGCGGCCATCGAGCTTGCTGGTGACGAACGCGGCGACATCGGCAACGCCCTGTTCGCCCAGCACGTCACCCCAGGCTGGCATCACGCCGTGGCGGCCGCCCATGATGGTGGTCTTGATGGTTTCCGGCTCGCCGCCCCAGCGCCAGTCGTTGTCGGTCAGGTTGGGGAAGCCATAGGCGCCCTTGGCATCGGAGCCGTGGCACACCGAGCAGTTCGAGGCGAACAGGCGTGCGCCCATCTTCAGCGCTTGCGGGTCCTTGGCGACCTCTTCGATCGGCATCGCCGCGAACTTGGCGAAGATCGGCCCGAAGCGTGCGTTGGCCTTGGCCATTTCCTTTTCCCACTCGTGCACGCCGGTCCACCCCGGCTGGCCGTTGGAGAATTCGGTCTGCTTGTCGTTGTCCAGGTACGAATAGCCCGGCAGGATGCCTTTCCAGTTGCCCAGGCCCGGGTACAGCACCAGGTAGCCGAGGGCGAAGACGATGGTGCCGACGAACAGCCAGAACCACCATTTCGGCAGCGGGTTGTCGTACTCCTCGATGCCATCGAAGGCATGCCCGACGGTTTCGTCGGTGACCTCTTCGCGCTGGCCCTTGCGGGTCGACAGCAGCAGCCAGGTCAGCGAGAAGATGGTGCCCAGGGTCAGGACGGTAACGTACAGACTCCAGAAGGTTGTCATTGTTGTTTGCTCCCAGAAGCTTTTGCTTGCTCGACGTGCTTGCTGGCCTCGGGATCATCCGCGAAGGGCAGCTGGGTCGCTTCGTCGAAGTCCTTCTTGCGCCGTGGGTTGAACACCCACAGCGCCAGGCCCACGAAGGCCACCATCACCACGACGGTGCCCAGGCCGCGAATCATCCCGATATCCATCAGCGTCACCGTTTGCTTTTGATGATGGTGCCAAGACCCTGCAGGTACGCGACCAATGCGTCCATTTCGGTCTTGCCCTTGACCGCGTCGCGGGCGCCGGCGATGTCGGCGTCGCTGTAGGGCGTGCCCAAGGTACGCAGCACTTCCAGCTTCTTCGCGGTGTCCTTGCCATCGAGCTTGTTCTCGACCAGCCACGGGTAGGCCGGCATCTTCGATTCCGGCACCACGTTGCGCGGGTTGTACAGGTGCGCGCGGTGCCAGTCATCGGAGTAGCGGCCACCGACGCGGGCCAGGTCCGGGCCGGTGCGCTTGGAACCCCACAGGAACGGGTGGTCCCAGACGCTTTCGCCAGCGACCGAGTAGTGGCCATAGCGTTCGGTTTCGGCGCGGAACGGGCGGATCATCTGCGAGTGGCAGCCAACGCAGCCTTCACGGATGTAGATGTCGCGGCCTTCGACTTCCAGCGCGGTGCGCGGCTTCATGCCTTCGACCGGCTTGTTGGTGACGTCCTGGAAAAACAGCGGGACGATCTGGGTCAGGCCACCGACGCTCACGGCGATGACCATGAAGAAGGCCAGCAGGCCTATGTTCTTCTCGACGGCTTCATGCTTCATCAGTGCGCTCCCACGACGACGATCTTGGCGGCTTCCTCGGCCTGTACCGGGTTGGCGGCACGTACGGTACGCAACACGTTGTAGGCCATCAGCAGCATGCCGGTGGCGAAGAACGCACCGCCCAGGGCACGGACGATATAGCCAGGGTGGCTGGCCTGCAGGGCTTCGACGAACGAGTAGGTGAGCGTGCCGTCATCGTTGATGGCGCGCCACATCAGGCCCTGGGTGATGCCGTTGACCCACATCGAGGCGATGTACAGCACGGTACCGATGGTCGCCAGCCAGAAGTGCGCGTTGATCAGGCCGACGCTGTGCATCTGCTCGCGGCCGTAGAGTTTCGGGATCATGTGGTAGACCGCGCCGATCGAGATCATCGCCACCCAGCCGAGCGCACCGGCATGCACGTGGCCGATGGTCCAGTCGGTGTAGTGCGACAGCGAGTTGACGGTCTTGATGGCCATCATCGGGCCTTCGAAGGTGGACATGCCGTAGAACGCCAGCGACACCACCAAAAAGCGCAGGATCGGGTCGGTGCGCAGTTTGTGCCAGGCGCCCGACAGGGTCATCATGCCGTTGATCATGCCGCCCCAGCTCGGTGCCAGCAGGATGATCGACATCACCATGCCCAGCGATTGCGCCCAGTCCGGCAGCGCGGTGTAGTGCAGGTGGTGCGGGCCCGCCCAGATGTACAGTGTGATCAGTGCCCAGAAGTGGACGATCGACAGGCGATAGGAGTAGATCGGCCGTTCAGCCTGCTTGGGCACGAAGTAGTACATCATCCCGAGGAAGCCGGTGGTGAGGAAGAAGCCCACCGCGTTGTGGCCGTACCACCACTGGATCATCGCGTCGGTGGCACCGGCATAGGCCGAGTACGACTTGAACAGGCTCACCGGCAGCGAGATATGGTTGACGATGTGCAGCATCGCGGTGACCACGATGAAGGCGCCGTAGAACCAGTTGCCGACATAGATGTGCTTGGTCTTGCGCTTGACGATGGTGCCGAAGAACACCAGCCCGTAGGTGACCCAGACGATGGCCAGGAGGATCGCCAGCGGCCATTCGAGCTCGGCGTATTCCTTGGTGGTGGTGAAGCCCATCGGCAGGGTGATCAGCGCGCCGACGATCACAGCCTGCCAACCCCAGAAGGTGAAGGCGGCCATGCTGTCGGAGATCAGCCGGGTCTGGCAGGTCCGCTGCACCACGTAGTAACTGGTGCCGAACAGCGCACAGCCACCGAAGGCGAAGATGACCAGGTTGGTGTGCAGCGGGCGCAGGCGGCCGAAGCTGGTCCAGGGCAGGTCCAGGTTCAGTTGTGGCCACACCAGCTGCGAGGCGATGAAGACGCCCAGGCCCATGCCAAGGATCCCCCAGACCACCGTCATGATGGCGAACTGGCGGACGACCTTATAGTTATAAGCAGTCGGACTGATTGCTGTGCTCATGCTAAGGTTCCACGGTTTTGGTGTTCTTGTTGGTCGAAAAAATCGGCGCCAGTATCGATAACCGCGTGGGTTATGCAACGCAAGGATCCATGCGCCGACCCGTGTCCATGCCCTTTCGCCGGTGTCCCGCGGCGATAGGGTCGGGACGATTGTACACAAATAAATATTTGTAATGTGTACCGTTTTTCACCTTTTTCTGATCGATTGGTCAAGCTTTTTCTGCGGGCGGCATCAGGCTGTGCGCCGCGTCTGCTTCGGACCTTTCGGAGCGAAGCCGCTGTGGCAACAAGCTTAGTTCTGTTCGGAGGGGGTGCAAGGGAGGGGTGGAGCGGGGAGAGGGGCTGCTGTGCAGCCCATTCGCGGGCTCGCCCGCTCCCACAGGTACGGCGCTGCCTTCAAATGTGGCGCAGAACCTGTGGGAGCGGGCGAGCCCGCGAAGGGGTGTTACTTGGCTGTCAGGTCTGGCGAAGCTTGATTCTGCGACAGGCTGTACACATAGGCTGCCAGCAAATGCACCTTGTCATTGCCCTGGATCTCCGCCTGGGCCGGCATCTGCCCCTGGCGCCCATAGCGAATGGTCTGCTGCAACTGGGCAAAGCTCGATCCATAGATGAACGCCTGCGGATGGGTCAGGTTCGGCGCGCCCATGGCTGGGGTGCCTTTGCCTTCAGGCCCGTGGCAGGCCACGCAGTTGCCGGCGAAGATTTCCTTGCCCTTGACCGGGTCGGCCTTGACCCCTTCCGGGAGGCTGCGGCCGTCGAGGTTGGTCAGCACGAAGGCGGCGACATCCGCCACACCCTGTTCGCCGATCACCTCGGCCCACGCCGGCATCACGCCATGGCGGCCATTCATGATCGAAGCCTTGATGGTCTCCGGCTCGCCGCCCCAGCGCCAGTCGTTGTCGGTCAGGTTGGGGAAGCCGTAGGCGCCCTTGGCATCCGAGCCGTGGCACACCGAGCAGTTGGAGGCGAACAGGCGGCTGCCCATTTTCAGCGCCTGTGGGTCCTTGGCAACTTCCTCGACCGGCATGGCCGCGTACTTGGCGAAGATCGGGCCGAACTTGGCGTCGGCCTTTTCCATCTCCTTCTGCCACTCGTTGGCACCGGTCCAGCCATTCTCGTAGCCCGGCAGGATGCCTTTCCAGTTGCCCAGGCCCGGGTACAGCACCAGGTAACCGGCACCGAACACCAAGGTGCCGACGAACAGCCAGAACCACCACTTGGGCAGCGGGTTGTCGTACTCCTCAATGCCGTCGAAGCTATGCCCCATGGTCTGGTCGGTGGTGCTGTTGCTCTGGCCCTTGCGGGTCGACAGCAACAGCCACGCCAGGCCGATCAGGCTACCAATGGTCAGTACGCTGATGTAGGTACTCCAGAAGGTGGTCATTGCGCTTTGCTCCTCACAGCCGCAGTCATGGCAGCAGGTTCCTGCCCGGCGGGGGGCAGGCGGTCGTCGACGAAGGGCAGCAGGCGCGCTTCGGCGAAATCATGGTCGCGGCGACGGTTGAACACCCACAGTGAGAGGCCGATGAAGGCGATCATCACCACCAGGGTGCCCAGGCCACGGATCATGCCGATGTCCATTTCCATGGTGGTTTACCTCTTGTTCTTGATGGCGGTGCCAAGCACCTGCAGGTAGGCGACCAGCGCGTCCATCTCGGTCTTGCCCTTGACCGCGTCACGGGCGCCGGCAATGTCCTCGTCGGTATACGGCACGCCCAGGGTGCGCAGGGTGCGCATCTTGGTGTCGGTATGGCTGTTGTCGACCTTTTCGGCGACCAGCCACGGGTAGGACGGCATCTTCGATTCCGGCACCACGTTGCGCGGGTTGTACAGGTGCGCGCGGTGCCAGTCATCGGAGTAGCGGCCACCGACGCGGGCCAGGTCCGGGCCGGTGCGCTTGGAGCCCCACAGGAACGGGTGGTCCCACACGCTTTCGCCAGCGACCGAGTAGTGGCCGTAGCGTTCGGTTTCGGCGCGGAACGGGCGGATCATCTGCGAGTGGCAGCCCACGCAGCCTTCACGGATGTAGATGTCGCGGCCTTCCAGTTGCAGTGCGGTGTAGGGCTTCATGCCTTCGACCGGCTTGTTGGTCACGTCCTGGAAGAACAGCGGGACGATCTGGGTCAGGCCGCCGATGCTCACGGCAAACACCATCAGCAAGGCCAGGAGGCCTACGTTTTTCTCGATGACTTCATGTTTCATCAGTCAGGTCTCCTCAAGCCAGCTGGGCATTCGCAGGGGCGGCGTCGAGCGCCGGCGAACGCACGGTGCGCCAGGTGTTCCAGGCCATCAGGAACATGCCGCTGAGGAAGATCGCGCCGCCGACGAAGCGCACGATGAAGCCTGGGTGGCTGGCCACCAGGGTTTCCACGAACGAGTAGGTGAGCGTGCCGTCGCTGTTGACTGCGCGCCACATCAGGCCTTGGGCGATGCCGTTGACCCACATCGAGGCGATGTACAGCACGGTGCCGATGGTCGCCAGCCAGAAGTGCGCGTTGATCAGGCCCAGGCTGTGCATCTGCTGCTTGCCGAACACTTTCGGGATGGTGTGGTACAGCGCGCCGATCGAAATCATCGCCACCCAGCCGAGAGCGCCGGCGTGCACGTGGCCGATGGTCCAGTCGGTATAGTGGGACAAGGCGTTGACCGTCTTGATGGCCATCATCGGGCCTTCGAAGGTGGACATGCCGTAGAACGCCAGCGACACCACCAGGAAACGCAGGATCGGGTCGCTGCGCAGTTTGTGCCAGGCCCCCGACAGGGTCATCATGCCGTTGATCATGCCGCCCCAGCTCGGCGCCAGGAGGATCAGCGACATCACCATGCCCAGCGACTGCGCCCAGTCCGGCAGGGCGGTGTAGTGCAGGTGGTGGGGACCTGCCCAGATGTACAGGGTGATCAGTGCCCAGAAGTGAACGATCGACAGGCGATAGGAATACACCGGGCGCTCGGCCTGCTTGGGCACGTAGTAGTACATCATCCCGAGGAAGCCGGCGGTGAGGAAGAAGCCTACCGCGTTGTGGCCGTACCACCATTGCACCATGGCGTCGGTGGCACCGGCGTAGACCGAGTACGACTTGGTCAGGCTGACCGGCAGTTCCAGGTTGTTGACGATGTGCAGCAGTGCCACGGTGAGGATGAAGGCGCCGAAGAACCAGTTGCCGACGTAGATGTGCTTGGTGGTGCGTTTCATCAGCGTGCCGAAGAACACGATGGCGTAGCTGACCCAGACGACGGTGATGAGGATGTCGATCGGCCATTCCAGCTCGGCGTACTCCTTGGAGCTGGTGTAGCCCAGCGGCAGGGTGATGGCCGCCAGCAGGATCACCAGCTGCCAGCCCCAGAAGCTGAACGCCGCCAGTTTTGGCGCGAACAGGGTGGTCTGGCAGGTGCGTTGCACCGAATAATAGGAGGTGGCGAACAGCGCGCAGCCGCCGAAGGCAAAGATCACCGCATTGGTATGCAGCGGTCGCAGGCGGCCGAAGCTGGTCCAGGGGAGGTCGAAGTTGAGGGAAGGCCAGGCGAGCTGGGCGGCGATGAAGACGCCGAGCCCCATCCCGACTATTCCCCACACCACCGTCATGATGGCGAATTGGCGGACCACCTTGTAGTTATAGGCGGTACTGCTGGTTGTGTTCATGTATGGGTTCCCATCCACGGTTATTGGCAGGCTTTACAGCGAGGCAAGCATGAGTAATGGGCAAAGTGCCGGTATTGACGGGGATCAATGGGCGCAAGTCGGAAATGTCCCAGGCTTGCGCTGCGATCCTCCGCGAAATGGGGGGGAAGGGCGTGCGTCCGCGTGCCTGATCCTGGCCCATGGCGCAGGTGCGCCGATGGACAGCGAGTTCATGACTGAGATGGCGCAAAGGCTGGCGGCGCTTGGGGTCGGGGTGGTTCGCTTCGAGTTCCCCTACATGGCCGAGCGGCGCAACGGCGGCGGCAAACGGCCGCCCAATCCGCAGAAGGTGCTGCTGGAATGCTGGCGCGAGGTGTACCGGCAGGTGCGACCTTTGGTCGCGGGCAGGTTGGCCATTGGCGGCAAGTCGATGGGGGGGCGCATGGCCAGTCTGCTGGCCGACGAACTGGAAGCGGATGCGCTGGTGTGCCTGGGGTATCCGTTCTATGCGGTGGGCAAGCCGGAGAAGCCCCGGGTCGAGCACCTGGCCGAGCTGAAGACACGCACGCTGATTGTTCAGGGGGAGCGCGATGCGCTGGGCAATCGGGAGGCGGTGCAGGGGTATGCGCTGTCACCGGCGATCGAGGTGAGCTGGCTGGTGGCGGGGGATCATGACCTGAAGCCGCTGAAGGCTTCGGGGTTCAGCCATGAGCAGCACTTGCAGGCGGCGGCGGAGCGGGTTGTGGCTTTTTTACAAAAATAGCGGTGGGATTTCGTACATTGATCGCCGCCGAATCTAATCAAATCCGGGCTTACTTGTAGGAAAAACTACCCTGCTATGTGGGAACCTTCCTAATCGCCTGCCTCGCATGGACTATCAACAAATTACAGGCCAATGTAAACGGAAATTCTTCTCCTTTCGGCGCCAAGTTGTCGCAGATGAGTTGGGAAATGCAGTTTCCGTTCAGGGGTCGTTATGTCTGAAACCGTACGCTTGATCTTCAACCATAGCCAACACATCCATGGTGATGCCTCTGCGGACTTCGTATGGGGTGATAACTGGGCTCATGCGTCTGTCCGCTTCCTGCGATGAAACCACCCTGGAACCACACCTGGCCCTGGTCGGGTGTGGCAAGCAGTACTGCATCTACCAGCCCCCGCCTGTTGGCAGAAGATGGTAGCGAGGGCTACTCGTTACGAGCTTGATTCACAGGCTCTCAAACTGAGGATGGAGTGAACATGGAGTCCACCAACGATAGCCAGGCAGAAGCACCGCCCGCAGAAGGGGTGATCAGTAGAGAGGGCACTGTAGTGGTTGCCTACCAGAAAGCCGCGCATGCTACTTCCGCCCCGACACCGAAGAGCTGGTATTCCTTGCCGGCATGGAGGCCGGCAGGTTTGAAACGCACTGGCGTGGCATGCAGGCCAGCATCAGCAACTTCCACGAGGCGCAAGCCAGGTATCAGGAAGTGCTTGAGGCCTACATGGCCGGTTCGCTGAAAGGCCTTTCGGCGATGGCGCGGGACCAACACGAAATCGCAATTGCCGCTGCCGAAGACAATGTGGATGAACACCGCAAGGCGATACACGAGAAGCTGGGCACATTCTCGCAAAGCGGCATGGCCTACGAGGATGTGGTCGAACTGCTGCCGATCATAGGCCAGAACAGCAAGGGCAAGCGGGGCAAGAAGCCCATTCGCTATGCCTATGTCAAAAAGAGTTATTACGACGAAAACAAACAGGGAGGAAAGCTGAGCAGCAAGTCGCTCAAGGCCAAGGACAAGAAAACCGGCCAGCAAAGTTTTATCCGCAAGGACAAACGCGGCAATACCCGCATTGACACGCAGCTGTTACGGCAACAGTTGCAGAACCTGGAGTGGCCAAAGCTGAAGCTCGAGCTGGCCGACGTGCTGAAGTGGGCCGGTACTGACTTCAACCCGGAGGACTTGCAAATCGACCGCACGCTGTTCGACTGGGCGGAAAGCTGGAACGAAAGTGCAACGACCAGCGGCGCGGTGCTTGGTAGCGAGAATATCGATTTTTCGGCCGGTGCCCAGTTCATGCGCCTGGTTTCCAATGTGGGCGCCAGTGCCGATTTCGACCCCGCCAAGGGCCAGGCAGCGGTCAATGTCGGTGCCAAGGCCAGCTTCTCCATTGCCTCGGCAACGGTTGGCACTCAGGCCTACGTACCGGATCGCCTGGGCTGGTCGCTGGCCTATGCCCACGGTGATGGCCAAACCTTCGACATGGGCCGGATGCGCCTGTTGATCGAACCGGAGCTGACCGGCTTCATCGGCGGCTCGGTAGTGCTGGAAGGCCAGTTGCAGGTCGTGGTCAAAGGCGACAAACAGATGCTGGCCGGCCAACCGGGTGGGCGGCTGCCGCGCTTCGAAACGCGGCGCACCAAAGCAGCTGTGTTTCACCAGCAGATGGACGCCGAAGACGAGGGACTGAAGCTTACCGGTCAGGCATTTGCAGGGGCTCGGGCAGAGGGCAGCCTGAAAGGCAGCTTGCAGTGGTTGAAACCGGCGGGGCCGATCGACCCGGAGTACTGGACCGCGGGCATGCTGATGTCCAGTGGCGAGTTCACGGACTTTTGCACGATTGCGCCAAATATTGGCGGGTTGGCAGGCGTTGGCGCGAGTGGGAAGTTTTACTGCACCTTTATCAACGGCAAGTTTTGCTTTCATGTCGCAGCCAGCCTGTGTTGGGGCTATGGGGCCAAGGGCGGGCTTTTATTTGAGGTAGGTACCAATTCGATTGCGGAGTTTGGTGCGTGGTTGGTGTATCAGCTTCATCGATTGGACTATGGGTTCTTTTCTATCGTTGATGAGGATGCATTTGCTATTTATAGCAAGGCATCTGTGATTAGCCTGGTGGGTCCAGTGGTTGATGTCTATTTGCAATATGCAAACTATGCCGAAAATCTATTGGGTGTATCCCTTAAGCTATCTGAAGACTTGGTTGAGTTTGCTGGTGGTTATAAGGATAGGGTTGCAGCCTCTCATCGAAGAAATGCGTTGGCGAAAAGTACAATTTCTCGTCGGTTTGAATTGCTTGCCTATACCCCGGAAGCAAAGGGGATCTTGATATATCTGCTGACTAGACATGGCAAGCTGGATTATATGGATCCTGATAATATGGGGTCAAACCTTGTCCCTGATTTATTTCAGCGGCGGAAAGAAGCAGTGATTTGGGTTTTGAGAAGTATTCAAACTCTTGTGGAGTGGAGAAAGGTGCTTTGCCACGTAACAGTTGATGGAAGTAGTCAGGCAGGCGAGGGGGATGAGGCAACTGTAGAGAAACGACAAGAGCAGAGTTTGGTGGAGTTTCTACAAATCGGGTTCGATCGTGACGATGATCTTCGCAAGGCGAAAGGGGAGCTTTATGCTATTCGAAAAAGTATCAGATTGGAAAGCAGTTGGGGGTATGCGCTTGTTATGAATAACACCGAATACTACAGACTGAATTACGGTGTTAATCCCAATTTTCCTAATCGCTGCAATTTTGGCCCTGGTTGTAGTGAATTGGATTTCAGATGGGGAGAGGTATGAGAAAGTATTTGGGTGTTGGGTTCGTTGTGGTGGCTGCAACGTCTAGTGGATGCGATCAGAAGGTCGAAAGTAATTCGGTTGCTGCTCCGCAAGTGAATCCTAAAAAGCTTGAGGCTTTTATCGAGAAGGTTGTTGAGCGGCAAGTATTTGTTGAGGGTGGGAAATACCTGATGGGGGATTTCGGTGCTGAGTATGGACTGGAAGGGATTCATTATGATGCTAATGTGAACAGTAAACCACTTCATGAAGTGGAGCTTAGTAGCTTTTCCATGTCGAAATTCAAGGTGACGAATGAGGAGTATGGTTTTTATTTGATGGCAAACCAGCTGCCATTAGTTGAAGGTGAAGGTGTGGATTATAAGCGTTTTATGCTCATGCGTAGTGAGCAAAAGCTTCCTGCGCACGTCGATTGGCACGAGGCTGAGAGGTACTGTAGTTGGCTTGGCACTGTAAGTGGACTTCCATTCTCATTGCCAACTGAGGCCCAATGGGAGTACGCCGCTCGGAGCAGAGGGCAATTTCTTGCGGTCGCCACGGATGATGGCACTTACAAGATCACCGATGAGTTGTATAACCGTGACGGAAGTGGAGGGCCACAAGGTATCAATATTTCCACGACCAGGGATAGAAAAGAGTTTGTCAAAGCAATGGGTTGGAAAGTTGATAGTCTGATATCACTCCCGGTTGATCAATATCCACCCAATCCATTGGGGATGTATGCTATGTCTGACAACGGCTTTGAGTGGGTGAGTGACTGGTATGATCCAGACTATTACCGCACCTCTCCTGTGTTGAACCCACAGGGGCCAACTGCGCCTGTTTATAAAGGAGAAGAAACGGGTAATAGGTATGCCAAAGTCATGAGAGGTGTTGAAGTTGCTGATGCGCGTTGGGGAGGAGGTTTTAATGTTCGGCGCCGGTACAGTCCCCCTGATGCAACCACGAAAAATTTGTTTCGGGATAAAGATATTCGCATAATTACCGATAAAACCGCTCGGTGCGTCATAAACAGCCCTGTTCCTGTCAGTCGAGGTTAGGTCGTCATGTTTGCAGATGTTTCAGGGCGAAAACGCGTAATGCAAGTGATAAATGCGCCAAGGTGATGACCGGTGTTGATTATACCAATGTACATTGGGGGAGGGTTTGATGCTCAGCGTCGGTATTGTACTCCAGATGCACCGAGGCAGAGTTTTTAGCAGGAGAGGGACATTCGCGTAATTACCGATATAACTGCTCTTTGCGTCGTGAATACCCTGTACCTGTCAGTCCAAGATAAAACCTGAGTGGATGTACAGACGTGCAGCTTGTCCAGGCGCACACGGTCGGTTTGTTGAGTTGCGGTGTTTTATCAACAGTTGGAATCGCAGGTCGAGGCGCTGAGTCTTGCTGGTGAGGCTTTTGCTGGCGCTTGAATGCAAGGCATCCTGGAGGGGAATGCCAGTCAGTAAAGGCACATTGGGGCCGCTAGGCAGCCCCAAATTGCTTAACTGATTTACCTGAAGATAGTTAGCAGGGGTTGAAGCCGGCAGGGCCGATTGACCCTGAACACTCTCACCCTGCTTGGGCAGATTAGTCGCGGTACTCGCACAGGTAGGCGGTATCCACTTTCACCTGCAGCTGGAACTTGCTGTCGGCCGGCACGTTGAACTTGTCGCCAGCGTTGAAGGTTTCCCAGTTGTCGCTACCCGGCAGTTTCACGGTCAGGGCGCCGGACACGACATGCATGATCTCGCGCTTGGCGGTGCCGAACTCGTATTCGCCCGGGGCCATCACGCCCACAGTGGCAGGGCCTTCTTCGCCTGCGAAGGCGATCGACTTGACGGTGCCGTTGAAGTACTCGTTGACCTGGAACATGGGCGACTCCTGAACAATGGGGGTGAAAAAGGGCTGGCCAGTATGCCCAAGCCCATTCGCCCCGTCATCTGCTTTCAGGTGCCGTTCGCAGGCAGGCTCAAGGGCAGCAGGCGTGCGGTGTTGCGGGCATCCTCCAGGGCCCGGTGCTGCTGCCCGCAAAAGTGCATGCCCGCCAGTTGCAGCGCGCCATTGAGGCCGGCCGGGCGCTGCAGGTGGCGAGCCTTGGCGAAGCGCTGCTTGAGGTTGATGTGCGGCAGCTCGCGCAGCAGGCTGTCGACCTCATGCTGGCGCCATTCCTGCAACAGCTGTTGGCGGTCGTAGTCGCCCCAGCTGACCCAGGCCTGCAACTGCTCGCGGTGGTGCCCCAGCCAGCGCTCGAAACGCTCCCACACCTCCGGGAATGCTGCGGCGCTGTCGACACTGGCCTGGCTGATGTGCGTAAGCTCGCGGCAGAACGGTGTCAGCTGCGGCCGACGCCGGGGCCGCACGAAGCGCTGGAAGTGGTCCACTTCGCGGCCTTCGCGGGTCACCAGGCTGGCGCCGATTTCAATGATTTCCATCTCTGTGACCGGCCAGCCACCGTCATCGGTGGTGGCTTCCAGGTCGATCACCAACCAGTGGCCCATACCAGGCTCCCTCGCCATACATGCCAAAGCAGCGTAGCCAATGTCTGGCCACACGGCATCCCCTGGCAAAATGCCCTCACTTTGGCATAACCGGCAGTTGTGCCTCGTCGGGAAAACGCCTAGCTTAAGCGCAACCTAGGTATGAACCGTAATGAGCGTCCGTTTTGACTCCAGCGTCCGGCCTGAAGTTGCTCTCCACCTTGATGATGCTGGCTGCGGCTTGGCTGGCGGCGCCGGCGTGGGCCGACGATGCCATTGAGGTGAAGATCGGCGCTGCGCATTTCCCGCCTTATACCGTGCGCCCCGAGCAAGGCGCCGATACCGGCTTGCTGCCCCAGCTGGTCGAGGCCTTGAACCGCTTGCAACCGGACTATCACTTCGTCCTGGTGCCCACCTCTATCCAGCGGCGCTTTGGTGATTTCCAGCAAGGCCGCACAGACATGGCGATCTTCGAGAACCCCGAATGGGGCTGGCAGCAGATCCCTCACCAGACGGTGGACATGGGCCTGGAGGATGCCGAAGTGTTCGTCGCCAGGAAGACCAACGGCCGCGACCAGCATTATTTCGACAATCTGAGCGGCAAGCGTCTGGCGCTGTTCAACGGCTATCACTACGCATTTGCCAACTTCAATTCCGACCCCAACTATCTGCGCAAGGCCTACAACGCAACGCTGACCTATTCCCACGACAGCAACCTGCTGATGGTCCAGGCCGGCCGCTCCGACATTGCCCTGGTGACACGCTCCTACCTGAGCGACTTTCTGGCCCGCAACCCCGACAGCCTCGACCAGCTGGTCGCCTCGCAGCGCATCGACCAGGTCTACCACCACTATGCGTTGCTGCGTCCTGGTGCTCCGATCACTGATCAGAAGTTCGCCGAATTGCTGCGTCGTTTGCGCGACAGCGGCGAACTGACGCGCATCTTCCTGCCCTACCGGATCACCGTCGCCGCGCCGAACGACTAAATTCCCCGGTCATGGCCACGTCCTGACAAGTGAGCCTTTCTTTCGTTATTTCGTGAGCCAAGACCATGCCGTTCGATGCCGCTTCGCAGCCCCTGTACCTCCCACGCTGGCGCAGCCTCGATGCCGAGGAGGATGACTGCCGGTTGAGCCTGTCCCTTGAAGGGCGCCCATTGATCCAGCTGCGTCTGGAGCCGGGTGATCCGCTGCATGTGCATGTGCAGAGCCTGTGTCCGGAGCGCCCACAGCAGGCGATATGGGCTGCCTGCTATTGGCTGTTGTCGCGCGATCCGGCTCGCCAGCGCCTGGCTGTACATTTGCCCACGAGTATTGCGCAAGCTTTGGCCAGCGGCTTGCTGGTGGCCGGCGAAGTCGCCGGCGTCTACTTGTGCGAGCGCGCCTTGTTCTGGCAGTTGCCGCAGCCATGGCTGGGTAGTTCGAGCGGCGATGTCTACCCGCAGCAGATGCAGTTCAGCAACGGCAAGCGCCACCCGCGCCGGGCACCCAAGCCGCGTGGCGAGGTGTATCGCCGCTTCGATGCGCGGCTGGGTGCCTGGGTGTCGTTGCGCACCCTGGAAGTCGACCAGGACCTCGAGCGCTTCAACCGCTGGCAGAACAACCCGCGGGTGGAAAAGTTCTGGCAGGAGGCGGGCTCGTTGGAGCAACACCGCGAATACCTGACGAAGCTTGAGGCCGACCCGCATACCCTGACCCTGATCGGCTGCTTCGATGACCAGCCGTTCGCCTACTTCGAAGCGTACTGGGCCAAGGAGGATCGCATTGCGCCGTTCTATCCGGCCGATGATTACGACCGTGGCATCCACATGCTGGTGGGTGAAGAGGCGCACCGGGGCCCGCACAAGGTCGCCAGCTGGCTTTCGGCGCTGGTGCACTACCTGTTCCTGGACGACCCGCGCACCCAGCGGGTGGTGGCTGAGCCCCGTGCCGACAACGGCAAGATGATCGGCTACATGCACGATCAGTGCTTCCATTGCGACAAGGAATTCGACTTCCCGCACAAGCGCGCGGCGCTGATGATTCTGGGGCGGGAGCGGTTCTTCGATCGCTGCAAACTGGTTTGAGATCGCCGGGGCCGCTTTGCGGCCCTTTCGCGACACAAGGCCGCTCCTACAGAAATGCGCGATTCCTGTAGGAGCGGCCTTGTGTCGCGAAAGGGGTGCGAAGCGCCCCCGGCAATCCCAAACAGTACTCAGGCCTGCCGGCTGGCCGTCTTGCGGCAGTGCACCAGGGCATCGCGGATCATGAAGTTGACCAGGGTCGGTGAAACCCCCAGTTCCTTGGCAATGTCCTTCTGCGGCACGCCGTGCAGGCGGTACATCTCGAAGGCATAGCGGGTGCGCTGGGGCAGTTCGTTGAGTGCCTCGGCGATGTGTTCGAGCGCCGCCAGGTTGATGTGCGTGGCTTCGGGCGAAGCGTTCGGGATGACCACGTTCAGGCCTTCCTCTTCGCTGCCGGAGTACTTCAGCTCCATCGCCTGCTTGCGGTAGTGGTCGATGGCCAGGTTGCGCACGATCTGGAACAGGTAGCTGAGCTGAGCCTTGAACGACGAGGTGATCTGCGGGGCGGCGCTGAGCCGGAAGAATGCATCCTGCACCACGTCCTCGGCGCGCGAGCGGCAGCCGGTGATGCGCGCCGCAATCTTGACCAGGATGCTGCGGTTGTCGACGAATGCCTGGAGTAATGGTGAATCGCACTTACTTGTGGATAGTTGTTCCGCCATGGAAATCACCTTGTCTCGAAGGGGGGAGGGAGCACCCCTTGAGGGGAAGCTTCCTACGACGTGCGACAAGCTATTCATAATGATAATGATTGTCAAATACGAAAGTTAATGAGTTTCTATTCGTTTCAGTTCTAAAGCGAGCGACGTGATGCAGTTCACCTTGTACCCCCGTTGACGCTGCTAATTTCCCGCCGCGCCCATCCGTTCCCCTGTGTACATCCGGCCGCTGCCCGCCAACTTCGTGCGCTGCAGCCAGCCCGACTTAACCAGACACTGGCAGGAACCCCCCATGACGGACGCCTTCGAACTCCCGCTCTCGCTGGTCCAGGCCCTGGCGCAACGCGCTGCGCAGACCCCGGACCGCATCGCCCTGCGCTTTCTGGCCGATGCCCCTGGCGAGCAGGCCGTGCTCAGCTATCGCGACCTGGATGCGCGTGCACGCACCATCGCTGCGGCGCTGCAGGCCCGCGCCAGGGTCGGCGAGCGGGCGCTGCTGCTGTTCCCCAGTGGCCCGGACTACGTGGCGGCGTTCTTCGGTTGCCTGTACGCCGGGGTCATTGCCGTGCCGGCCTATCCTCCGGAGTCGTCACGCCGCCATCACCAGGAGCGCCTGCTGTCGATCATCGACGACGCCGAACCG
Source organism: Pseudomonas sp. 382 (assembly GCF_002759075.1). Taxonomy (NCBI): domain Bacteria; kingdom Pseudomonadati; phylum Pseudomonadota; class Gammaproteobacteria; order Pseudomonadales; family Pseudomonadaceae; genus Pseudomonas; species Pseudomonas sp. 382. The sequence continues at coordinate 147,009 of NZ_PEMX01000004.1, read as the reverse complement.
CGCCTGCTGCTGACCGTTGGTGCGCTGCACGGCAGCCTGCAGGATCTCGAAGCTCTGACCGGCGACAACGCGCCGGAACTGCTCGCGGTAGATGCGCTTGACCCGGCGCTGGCCGAGCGCTGGCACGCGCCGGTATTGAGCGCGAGCGACATCGCCTTCCTGCAGTACACTTCCGGTTCCACCGCCCTGCCCAAGGGCGTGCAGGTCAGCCACGGCAATTTGGTAGCCAATGAGCAATTGATCCGCGCAGGCTTCGGCATCGACCTCAACCCGGACGATGTGATCGTCAGTTGGCTGCCGCTGTACCACGACATGGGCTTGATCGGCGGGCTGCTGCAGCCGATCTTCAGTGGCGTGCCGTGCGTGCTGATGTCGCCGGGCTACTTCCTCGCTCGGCCGCTGCGCTGGCTGCAGGCGATCAGCGAGTATGGCGGCACCATCAGCGGCGGGCCGGATTTCGCCTACCGGCTGTGCAGCGAACGGGTCAGCGAGGCGGCCCTGGCAGACCTCGACCTGAGCCGCTGGCGCGTGGCCTATTCCGGCTCCGAGCCGATTCGCCAGGACAGCCTCGCCACCTTTGCCGACACGTTCGCCGCCTGCGGCTTCCAGCCGAGCAGCTTCTTTGCCAGCTATGGCCTGGCGGAAGCCACCTTGTTCGTCAGCGGCAGCCGCCGTGGCCAAGGCATCGGTGCGCTGGAGCTGGACGCCGAAGCCTTCGCTGGCAACCGTGCCGAAGCCGGTCAGGGCAGTGTGCTGATGAGCTGCGGCTACCCGCAGCCTGGCCATGCGGTGCGTATCGTCGAGCCTCAGCGCCTGGAGGTGTTGGGCGACAATCAGGTAGGCGAAATCTGGGCCAGCGGCCCGAGCATCGCCCTGGGTTACTGGCGCAACCCAGAAGCCACTGCGCGCACCTTCGTCGAAATGGACGGCCAGACCTGGCTGCGCACCGGCGACCTGGGCTTCATGCGCGACGGCGAAGTATTCGTCACCGGGCGTCTGAAGGACATGCTGATAGTTCGGGGCCAGAACCTTTACCCGCAAGACCTGGAAAAGACCCTGGAACGCGAGGTCGAAGGGCTGCGCAAGGGGCGGGTAGCCGTGTTCGCGGTCGACGATCAGGGCGAGGAGGGCATCGGCGTGGCGGTGGAAATCAGCCGCAACGTGCAGAAGGCAGTCAAACCCGAGGCGCTGATCAAGGCCCTGCGCCAGGTGGTCGCCGATGCCTGTCGCCAGGCGCCGGCCGTGGTCCTGCTGCTCAATCCGGGTGCATTGCCGAAGACCTCCAGCGGCAAGCTGCAGCGTTCGGCCTGCCGCCTGCGCATGGATGATGGCAGCCTGGATTGCTATGCGCGTTTCCCGCTGGCCGCCACCCCGGTTGCAGGCACAGCAAGCGACGATGACCTGCAGGCACGTATCGCCGGTATCTGGCGCGAAATACTCAAGGTCGAGGCGATTGCCGCTGACGATCACTTCTTGCTGCTGGGCGGCAACTCCATCGCCGCCACCCAGGTCACTGCGCGGCTGGCCGAGGAGCTAGGTATCCCGCTGAGCCTGCGCACCCTGTTCGAGGCGCCAACGCTGGCCGAGTACTGCGCTGAGGTGGCCACCCTGCTGGCTGATGGTGCTGTTGGGCCCACCGCTATCACGGCGCTGGCGCGTGGCCAGGCCTTGCCGCAGTCGCTGGCACAGAACCGCCTGTGGCTGACCTGGCAGCTTGAGCCGCAGTCTGCGGCCTACAACATTCCTGCCGGCCTGCACCTGCGCGGCGAGCTGGACGAAGCCGCACTTGAAGCCGCGTTCCAGGCGCTGGTCGCGCGCCACGAATCGCTGCGCACAGTGTTCAGCGAAGCCGACGGGCAGGCCTTGCAGCGTGTCCTGCCGGAGCAGCCGTTCACCCTTCGGCGCCTGGGCCTGGAAGGGCTGGCGCCCGAGCATGTGGTGTCACGCCGCGAGCAAGAGGCGCAGCAGCCATTCGATCTGACCCAAGGCCCATTGCTGCGCGTGACCCTGGTGCGCCTTGCTGACGAAGACCATCAGCTGTGGGTGACCTTGCACCACATTGTCGCCGATGGCTGGTCGCTGAATGTCCTGCTCGACGAATTCGCCAAACTGTACGCCGCCCGTTGCCAGGGCCTGGACGCCCAGCTGCCGGCGCTGACATTGGGTTACGCCGACTACGGCAGCTGGCAGCGGCAGTGGCTGGCCGAGGGCGAAAGCGCACGTCAGCTGGCGTACTGGAAAGCCGCATTGGGCGACGCCTTGCCAGTGCTCGACCTGTACCCGGACCAGCCGCGCTCCAGCCAGCAGCACAACCGCGCTGCCCGCGTGAGCGTGAAAGTGCCGGCCAGGCTGACCGACGCCCTCAAGGCCCTGGCCCGCGAACAGCAGGCCAGCCTGTTCATGGTCCTGCTGGCCGCCTGGCAAGGGCTGCTGCACCGCTATACCGGCCAGGGCGACATCCGCGTCGGCGTACCCAACGCCAACCGCCCGCGCCAGGAAACCCAAGGAATGGTCGGCTTCTTCATCAACACCCTGGTGCTGCGTGCGCAGCTGGATGGCCGCCTGCCGTTCGCCCGGTTGCTGGCCCAGGTGCGCGGCGCGACCCTCGACGCCCAGGCCAACCAGGACCTGCCGTTCGAGCAATTGCTCGAAGCCCTGCCCGACGCTCGCCAGCAGGGCCTGTTCCAGGTCATGTTCAACCACCAGCAGCGTGACCTGTCAGCGTTGCGCCGCCTGCCGGGTTTGCTCGCCGAAGAACTGCCGTGGCACAGCCGCGAAGCCAAGTTCGACCTGCAACTGCACAGCGAAGAAGACCACCAGGGCCGCCTGAGCCTGGCCTTCGACTACGCTGCCGAGCTGTTCGATGTCAGCACCGTCAAGCGTCTTGCCCAGCACCTGCTGGCACTGCTCGAGCAAGTCTGCGCGCAACCGCTACTGCCGCTGGGCGATGTGCAACTGCTGGACGAGCAGGGGCGTGAACAACTGCTGGCCTGGGGTGAGGCGCCTGTGCCCGCCGCGCAGCGCTTGCTGGTCGAGCAGCTCAACGAGCAGGCGCGCCTGACTCCGGAACGTACCGCCCTGGTCTGGGACGGTGGCAGCCTCGGCTACGCCGAACTGCATCAGCAGGCCAACCGGCTGGCGCACTATCTGCGCGACAAAGGCGTCGGCCCCGACACGTGTGTAGCCATCGCGCTGGAGCGTTCGCCGCAGCTGCTGGTCGGCCTGCTGGCGATCCTCAAGGCGGGCGGCGCCTATGTGCCGCTGGACGTCGACTACCCGGCCGAGCGCCTGGCCTACATGCTCGGCGATTGCCAGGCTAGCCTGCTGCTCAGCCACAGCAGCCTGCTGGGTACGTTGCCGCAGGTCGATGGCGTCAGCGCCATCGCCGTTGATCAACTGCACCTCGACAGCTGGCCCAGCCAGGCAACGGGCCTGCACTTGCATGGCGACAACCTGGCCTACGTGATCTACACCTCCGGTTCTACCGGCCAGCCGAAGGGCGTGGGCAATACCCATGCGGCGCTGGCCGAGCGCCTGCAGTGGATGCAGGCCCGCTATGCGCTGGATGAAAGCGATGTGCTGATGCAAAAGGCACCGATCAGCTTCGACGTCTCGGTGTGGGAGTGCTTCTGGCCGCTGATCACTGGCTGCAAACTGGTCCTGGCCGGCCCTGGCGAGCACCGCGACCCGCAGCGCATTGCCACGCTGGTGCAGCAGCATGGCGTGACCACGCTGCACTTCGTACCGCCGCTGCTGCAGGTGTTCGTGCAAGAGCCACTGGCCGCCGGCTGCAACAGCCTGCGCCGGGTGTTTTCCGGTGGTGAAGCGCTGCCTGCGCAGTTGCGTGACCGTGTGCTGCAGCTGTTGCCACAGGTGCAGTTGCACAATCGCTACGGCCCGACCGAAACCGCCATCAACGTCACACACTGGCATTGCCAGGCAGCCGATGGCGAGCGTTCGCCGATCGGCCGCCCGCTGGGTAACGTCCTCTGTCGGGTGCTGGACGATGAACTCGAACTGGCTGCGCCTGGCGTGCCGGGCGAGCTGTATCTGGGCGGTGCCGGCCTGGCCCGCGGTTACCTGGGCCGCCCGGGCCTGACTGCCGAACGTTTCGTGCCCCAGGCTGGCGGCAACGGCGCGCGCCTGTACCGCAGCGGTGACCGTGCCCGCTGGCAGGTGCAAAGCGAGGCTCTGGAATACCTCGGTCGCCTCGATCAGCAGGTCAAGGTGCGTGGCTTCCGCGTCGAGCCTGAAGAAGTGCAGGCGTGCCTGTTGGCTCAGGCGGGTGTCGAACAGGCGCTGGTGCTGATTCAGCAGGACGCGGTCGGTGCGCAACTGGTGGGTTACTACAGCGGAAACGCAACGGCCGAGGTGTTGCTGGCCACACTGGCAAGGCAATTGCCGGCATACATGGTGCCGGCTCAGTTGATCGGTCTGGAGCACTTGCCGCTGGGCCCGAGTGGCAAGGTCGACCGCAAGGCACTGCCTGCACCGGTCTGGCAGCAGCGCGCCCATGTCGAGCCGCAGACCGCATTGCAGCAGCAGGTAGCGGCCATCTGGCGCGAGGTGCTTAACCTGCCGCAGGTCGGCCTGCACGACGATTTCTTCGCCCTCGGCGGCCATTCGCTGCTGGCCACCCAGATCGTCTCGCGTACCCGTCAGGTGTGTGATGTCGAGCTGCCGCTCAAGACGCTGTTCGAGGCCAGCGAGCTGGTTGCGTTCTGCGAGGTAATTGCCCAGGTCCGCGCTGCCGGTGCGCGCAACCAGCAAGGTGCAATCGCCCGGGTCGACCGCCGCCAGGCCGTGCCGCTGTCCTACTCGCAGCAGCGCATGTGGTTCCTCTGGCAGATGGAGCCGGGCAGCCCGGCCTACAACGTTGGCGGCATGGCGCGTCTACGCGGGGCGCTGCATGTGGATGCCTTCGAACGCGCCCTGCAGGCGCTGATCGTGCGCCACGAGACCCTGCGCACCACCTTCCCCAGCATCGATGGCGTGCCATACCAGTGCGTGGCCGACGACAGCGGGCTGCAACTGGACTGGCAGGACTTCACGGCCTTGCCAGCCGACATCCGTCAGCAGCGCCTGCAACAACTGGCTGACGAGCAGGCCCACCAGCCATTCGACCTGGAGCGCGGGCCGCTGCTGCGCGCCTGTCTGGCCAAGACCGAGGACCGTGAACACTACTTCGTGCTGACCCTGCACCACATCGTCACCGAAGGCTGGGCCATGGACATCTTCGCCCGCGAACTGGGCGAGCTCTATGAAGCCTTCGTCGATGAGCGCGAGTCGCCACTGGTGCCGCTGCGGGTGCAGTACCTGGACTACAGCGTGTGGCAGCGGCAATGGCTGGAAGGCGGTGAAGGCGCACGCCAGCTTGCCTACTGGAAAGACCGCCTCGGCGATGAGCACTCGGTACTGGCGCTGCCCGCCGACCGCCCGCGCCCTGCCGTGCAGAGCCACCGTGGCGAGCTCTACCGCTTCGAACTCGACCCGGCACTGGTCGCCCGCGTGCACGCCTTCAACAAGCAGCGTGGCCTGACCCTGTTCATGACCATGACCGCCACCCTGGCCACGTTGCTGCACCGCTACAGCGGCCAGCGAGACCTGCGCATCGGCGCGCCGGTGGCAAACCGTATCCGCCCGGAAAGCGAAGGCCTGATCGGCGCTTTCCTCAATACCCAGGTGCTACGTTGCGAGCTGGACGGGCAAATGACCGCCGCCGCCTTGCTCGAGCAGGTCCGCCAGGCCGCCATCGAAGGCCAGTCGCACCAGGACCTGCCGTTCGACCAGTTGGTCGAGGCCCTGCAGCCGCCGCGCAGTAGCGCCTACAACCCGCTGTTCCAGGTGATGTGCAACGTGCAGCGCTGGGCCTTCCAGCAGAGCCGCACACTCGCGGGAATGCAGGTGGATTACCTGGTCAACGACGCCAGCGCCACCAAGTTCGACCTGTACCTGGAGGTCACCGACCTCGACGGCCGCCTGGGCTGCTGCCTGACCTACAGCCGCGACCTGTTCGACGAGCCGCGCATCGCACGCATGGCCGAGCACTGGCAGCAGCTGCTGGTCGGCCTGCTCGACAACCCGCAACAGCGCCTGTGCGAGCTGCCGATGCTGGCCACTGCCGAGCAGCAAATGCTGATCGGCCAGTTGCAGGGCGAGCAGGACTACGCCCTCGACCAGACGATTCACGGCTTGTTCGCCGCCCAGGCTGCGCGTACGCCAGATGCGGTTGCATTGACCTTCGCCGGCCTGCACATGACCTACGCTGAGCTCGACCAACAGGCCAATCGCCTGGCCCGTGCCCTGCGTGATCGCGGGGTCGGCCCGCAGGTGCGGGTGGGCCTGGCGCTGGAGCGCTCGCTGGAGATGGTGGTCGGCCTGCTGGCCATTCTCAAGGCCGGTGGCGCCTATGTGCCGCTCGACCCGGAATATCCGCTCGACCGCCTGCGCTACATGATCGAAGACAGCCGCATCGGCCTTCTGCTAAGCCAGCGGGCACTGCTCGAAAGCCTCGGTGGATTGCCCAGCGGGGTAGCTCGCTGGAGCCTTGAGGACGATGCCGCGAGCCTCTCGGCCTACAGCGATGCGCCTCTGCATGACTTAAACCTGCCGCAGCATCAGGCCTATTTGATCTACACCTCCGGCTCCACCGGCAAGCCCAAGGGCGTGGTGGTCAGCCATGGCGAAATCGCCATGCACTGCCAGGCGGTGATCGACGCCTTCGGCATGCGCAGCGATGACTGCGAACTGCACTTCTACTCGATCAACTTCGACGCGGCCAGCGAGCGCTTGCTGGTGCCGCTGCTTTGCGGCGCCCGTGTGGTGCTGCGCGCCCAGGGCCAATGGGGCGCCGAGGACATCTGCCAGTTGGTGCGCGAGCAGCGGGTGAGCGTGCTTGGCTTCACCCCGAGCTATGGCAGCCAACTGGCCCAGCACCTGGCCGGGCAGGGTGAACAACTGCCGGTGCGGCTGGTGATCACCGGCGGCGAAGCGCTGACCGGCGAGCACTTGCAGCGCATCCGCCAGGCGTTCGCCCCGCAGCAGTTCTTCAACGCCTACGGGCCCACCGAAACCGTGGTCATGCCGCTGGCTTGCCTGGCGCCGCAGGTCATGCCTGCCGACGCTGGCAGCGTGCCGATCGGCCGGGTGATCGGTGCCCGCACCGCCTACATCCTCGACGAGGACCTGGCGCTGCTGCCGCAAGGGGGGATCGGCGAGCTGTACGTCGGCGGTGCCGGCCTGGCCCAGGGCTACCACGACCGCCCGGGCCTTAGCGCCGAGCGTTTTGTCGCCGACCCGTTCAGCCGTGACGGCGGCCGCCTGTACCGCACCGGCGACCTGGTACGCCTGCGTGTCGATGGCTCGGTGGAATACGTCGGCCGTGCCGACCAACAGGTGAAGATCCGTGGTTTCCGCATCGAACTGGGCGAAATCGAAAGCCGCCTGCAAGAACATGCCAATGTCGACGAGGCGGTGGTACTGGCCCTCGACCTGCCGGGTGGCAAGCAGCTGGTCGGTTACCTTGTTTGCCAGCAGGCCGCCGCCGACAGCGAGGCTCAGGCCAGGCTGCGTGAAGCGGTCAAGGCCGATGTCCGTCAGCACCTGCCGGACTACATGGTACCTGCGCACCTGGTGTTGCTCGAGCGCCTGCCGCTGATGGGCAACGGCAAGCTCGACCGTCACGCATTGCCAGCGCCGGATCTGGAGCAGGCCCGCCAGCATTACCAGGCGCCGGCCAATGAGCTGGAGGAGCAACTGGCGCACGTCTGGCGCGAAGTGCTCAACACGTCCCGCGTAGGTGTGCAGGACAACTTCTTCGAGCTGGGTGGCGACTCGATCCTGTCGATTCAGGTGGTCAGCCGTGCACGCCAGCTGGGCCTGCAGTTCACCCCGCGTGACCTGTTCCAGCACCAGACCATCCAGACCCTGGCTGCCGTGGTCAGCCGCAGTGCGGCGCCGAGCAGCATCGAGCAGGGCCCGCGCGAGGGGCGCAGCGGCCTCACGCCGATTCAACACTGGTTCTTCGACAGTGACGTGGCCCAGCCGCAGCACTGGAACCAGGCGGTGCTGCTGGAGGCGCGCCAATCCTTGGACCGCGACACCCTGGAGCAGGCCCTGGCTGCGTTGGTAGCGCACCACGACAGCCTGCGTCTGCGCTTCACCCAGGGGCAGGCGGCCTTCGCGGCGGTGTCTGCCGAGCAGCTGCTGTGGACCGCCACGGTCGCCGACTTCGCCGACTGCCAGGCGCTGTATACCGACGTGCAGCGCAGCCTCGACCTGGAACGGGGCCCGCTGTTGCGCGCCTTGCTGGTCAGTGACGGGCAGGGCGCCCAGCGCCTGCTGCTGGCGATCCACCACCTGGTGGTCGACGGTGTGTCCTGGCGTGTGCTGCTCGAAGACCTGCAGGCGCTGTATCGCGGCCAGCCACTGGCGGCCAAGACCCACGCCATGGCCGACTGGGCTGCGCGCCTGGCCAGCTATGCCGGCAGCGATTCGCTGCGCGACGAGCTGGACTGGTGGCAAGGCCAGCTTGGCAGCGTGCGCCATGAGCTGCCGTGCGATCACCCGCAGGGTGGCAACCTGCACCGGCATGCCGACACCCTGGCCATCGGCCTGGACGCAGAACAGACCCGGCAGTTGCTGCAACAGGCACCGGCGGCCTACCACACCCAGGTCAACGACCTGCTGCTGACCGCGCTGGCCCGCACCCTGTGCCGCTGGAGCGGTGACCAGGAAGTGCTGGTGCAGCTCGAAGGCCACGGCCGTGACGGCCTGTTCGAGGACATGGACCTGACCCGCAGCGTCGGCTGGTTCACCAACGCCTACCCGCTGCGCCTGAACCCGCAGGCCGGCGAAGATGATGCTGCGCGTGCCACCTCGATCAAGTGCATCAAGGAACAGCTGCGGCAGGTGCCGCACAAGGGGCTGGGCTACGGCGTGCTGCGCTATCTGGGCGATGAGGTCAGCCGCGAAAGCATGGCGGCGTTACCGCAGGCACGCATCACCTTCAACTACCTGGGCCAGTTCGACCAGCAGTTCGACGAAGCCGCCTTGTTCCTGCCGCTGGATGCGCCGGCCGGCCTGGCTCACGATCTGGATGCGCCGCTGCCGAACTGGCTCAGCATCGACGGCCAGGTCTATGGCGGTGCCCTGCAACTGCGCTGGACCTACAGCCGCGAGCGCTATGACGAGCGCACCATCGCGCAGCTGGCCGAAGCCTATCGCCAGGAGTTGCTGGCGCTGGTCAGCCACTGCCTGACCGATGGCAACGGCAGCTTCACGCCCTCGGACTTCCCGCTGGCGCACCTGAGCCAGCAGCAGATCGACGCGCTGCCGGTCCCCGCCGCGCAGATCGAAGACGTCTACCCGCTGACGCCGATGCAGGAGGGCATGCTCTTGCACACCCTGCTTGAACCGGGCACCGGCCTGTACTACATGCAGGACCGCTACCGCATCAACAGCGCCCTCGACCCGCAACGTTTCGCCCAGGCCTGGCAGGCGGTGGTGGCGCGTCACGAAGCCCTGCGTGCATCGTTCAGCTGGAATGCTGGCGAGACGATGCTGCAGATCATCCACAAGCCGGGCAACACGTCGGTGGACTATCAGGACTGGCGCGGCCTTGATGAGGCGGCCCAGGAAGCGCGCCTGCAAGCCCTGCACAAACAGGAGCGGGAAGCGGGCTTTGCCCTGCTGCAGGAAGCGCCGTTCCACCTGCGCCTGGTGCGGGTCGATGACCAGCGCTACTGGTTCATGATGAGCAACCACCACATCCTCATCGATGCCTGGTGCCGCTCGCTGCTGATGAACGATTTCTTCGTGCTCTACCAGGCCCTCGGCGAAGGCCGCCAGGCCCAGTTGCCGGTGCCGCCGCGCTACCGCGACTACATCGGCTGGCTGCAACGCCAGGACATGGACGAAGCGCGCAACTGGTGGCAGGCCAACCTGGCCGGCTTCGAGCGCGCCACGGCCCTCCCCAGCGACCGCCCGCTGCGCAACGACCACGCCGGTGACGGCATGGTGGTGGGCGACTGCTACACCCGCCTGGAGGTGAGTGATGGCGTGCGCCTGCGCGAACTGGCTCAGGCCCATCAGCTGACCATCAACACCTTCGCCCAGGCGGCCTGGGCGCTGGTACTGGCGCGCTACAGCGGTGATCGCGACGTGGCCTTCGGCGTTACCGTGGCTGGGCGCCCGGTGAGCCTGCCGCAGATGCAGCGCACGGTCGGCCTGTTCATCAACAGTATCGCCCTGCGCGTGCAACTGCCCGAGCCGGGCCAGCGCCGCAGCGTGCGCCAGTGGCTGCAGGGCGTGCTGGAGCGCAACATGGAGCTGCGCGAGTACGAGTACCTGCCGCTGGTGACGATCCAGGACTGCAGTGAACTGCCCAAGGGCCAGCCGCTGTTCAACAGCTTGTTCGTGTTCGAGAACGCCCCGGTGGAAACGGCGGTGCTCGACCATGCCCAGCACCTCAACGCCAGCTCCGATTCGGGCCGCACCCACACCAACTTCCCGTTGACAGCGGTGTGCTACCCGGGCGATGACCTGGGCCTGCACCTGTCATTCGACCAGCGCTACTTCGACTACCCGACCGTCGAGCGCCTGCTGGCCGAGTTCAAGCGCCTGCTGCTGGCGCTGGTGCAGGGCTTTGAAGGGGAGGTGAGTGAATTGCCGTTGCTGGGCGAGGAGGAGCAGCGCTTCCTGCTCGACGACTGCAACCGCACCGGGCACGCCTACCCGCTGGAGCAGAGCTACGTGGCACTGTTCGAAGCGCAGGTGGCTGCCCACCCTGAGCGCACCGTTGCCCGCTGCCTCGATGCGTCTTATGACTACGCCGGGCTGAATCTCGCGGCCAACCGCCTGGGCCATGCCCTGGTTGGTGCGGGCGTGGCCATCGACCAGCCGGTTGCCCTGCTGGCCGAGCGGGGCTTGCCGCTGCTGGGCATGATCGTCGGCAGCTTCAAGGCCGGCGCCGGCTACCTGCCGCTGGACCCAGGCCTGCCGTCGGCGCGCCTGCAACGTATCGTCGAACTGAGCCGCACGCCAGTGCTGGTGTGCAGCGCAGCCTGCGCCGAGCAGGCGCGCCAGTTGCTGGATCAACTTGAGGGTGTGACGCGGCCGCAGCTGCTGGTGTGGGAAGAGGTGCAGGGCAGCAGCGTCGCCAGCCATAACCCAGGCATCCACAGCGGGCCGGACAACCTGGCCTACGTGATCTACACCTCCGGCTCCACCGGGCTGCCCAAGGGCGTGATGGTCGAGCAGCGCGGGATGCTCAACAACCAGCTGAGCAAGGTGCCGTACCTGGCCTTGAGCGAGCATGACGTGATCGCCCAGACCGCCTCGCAGAGCTTCGACATTTCGGTCTGGCAGTTCCTTGCCGCGCCGTTGTTCGGCGCCCGGGTGGAGATCGTGCCGAACGCCATCGCCCATGACCCGCAAGGTTTGCTGGCGCATGTGCAGGCCACCGGTATCACGGTGCTGGAAAGCGTGCCATCGCTGATCCAGGGCATGCTGGCCAACGATCATCAGGCGCTCGATGGCCTGCGCTGGATGCTGCCGACCGGCGAGGCGATGCCGCCGGAACTGGCTGCGCAATGGCTGCTGCGCTATCCGCAGATCGGCCTGGTCAATGCCTACGGGCCGGCGGAGTGCTCGGATGACGTGGCCTTCTTCCGCGTCGACATGGCCTCGACCCGTGGCAGCTACCTGCCGATTGGCACGCCGACCGACAACAACCGGCTGTACCTGTATGGCGAGGACCAGGCGCTGGTACCGCTGGGGGCGGTGGGTGAGTTGTGCGTGGCAGGTACTGGCGTCGGCCGTGGCTATGTCGGCGACCCGGTGCGCACGGCACTGGCGTTCATCCCGCACCCGCACGGAGCGCCAGGCGAACGCCTGTACCGTACCGGTGATCTGGCGCGGCAGCGCCCGGACGGGGTGTTCGAGTATGTCGGGCGTATCGACCATCAGGTGAAGATTCGCGGCTACCGTATCGAACTGGGCGAGATTGAGGCGCGTCTCCACGAGCAGGCCGAGCTACGCGATGCGGCGGTGGGGGTGCAGGAGGGTGCCAGTGGCAAGCATCTGGTTGGCTACCTGGTGGCACACCAGGGTGTACCCGCCGATGCCGCGCTGCTGGAGCAGGTCAAGCAGCGCTTGCGTGCGCAGCTTCCCGAGTACATGGTGCCGCTGCACTGGGGCTGGTTCGCCAGCCTGCCGCACAACGCCAACGGCAAGCTTGACCGCAAGGCATTGCCGACCATCGAGATCGGCGGGCAGCACAGCCAGGCCTACCTGGCGCCGCGGGATGAGCTGGAAGCGGTGCTGGCGGCTATCTGGGCCGATGTGCTCAAGGCCGAGCGGGTCGGGGTGCATGACAACTTCTTCGAACTGGGCGGGCATTCGCTGCTGGCCACGCAGATCGCGTCGCGGGTGCAGAAGCAGTTGCAGCTGAACGTGCCGCTGCGGGCGATGTTCGAGTGCAGCACGGTGGAGGCGTTGGCCGATTACGTGCGTGGGTTGCAGGGGAGCGTGGTGGATGAGGCGAAGGCTGATCGGCTTAGCGACCTGATGGCTGAGCTAGAAGGGCTTTAAGTTGATTGGCTAGCCTGTGCTGGCCTCTTCGCGGGCACGCCCGCTCCTACAGGGATGTCACCGGCCTTGAAAGCAGTGATGTACCTGTGGGAGCGGGCGTGCCCGCGAAGGGGCCAGATCAGGCAAAGCCACTATCAGCGCTTGCCGAGAATCTTGCCGAGCAACTCCGGCCGCGGTGCCCCTTGCTGGCTCTGCAGGTTGCCCTGCTCATCCTGATAGAAAATCGCCGGGGTCGCCTGCAGCCCCATCTCTTCCATCAGCGCCATGTTCGCTGCCAGCTTCTGTTGCACGGCATCGGGCACCTTGTCCAGCGGCTTCAGGCTGCTCGCCTTGCCTGCTTTTTCGTGCTCATGCAGGGCCTTGGCCGGGTCCTTGGCTGCCAACAATGCCGCCGACTTGCCCGGACTGTCCTCGCGGATGATGCCGACCATGATATGGCGCAACTGCACCTTGCCCGAGTCGACCCACGGCCGTGCCTGCTCCCAGAACATGTTGCAGTACGGGCAGTTGGGGTCGCTGAACAGGTACACCTTGCGCGGCGCACTGTCCTTGCCGTCGGCGATCCAGGCGGTTTTCTCCATCTTCGCCCAGATCTCCTTGCTCATCGGCGCGTACACCAGCTTTTGCAGGGGCTCGGCGCTGAGGTCCTTGCCTTGTTCGTCGAACAGGCTGCCGACCAGTACGTGCTTGCCGTCCGGGGTCAGGTACAGGGCCAAGGCGTTGTTCTGGTACTCGGCGGCATAGCCGCGCAGGCCGTTGGGCGCATCGAAGCTGCCCTTGATCTCGGCGCCTTTGGCTTGCAGTTGCTGGATCGCCTTGGGCAGGTCTTCGGCCTGCACCAGCGGGGCGGCCAGCAGGGCCAGGGACAGGGGCAACAGGGCAGTCAATCGCATGTCAGTTTCCTTGTGCGGCAGGGGCGGGCGCCTTGGCCCGCTCGAAAGGTTCCAGGGCATGGCGCAGGCTGGCCCGCGACAGCTCGCCGAGGTGGCTGCCGATCAGGCGGCCGTCGGCGTCGTAGAACAGGGTGGTGGGCAGGGCCATCGAACCGACCCGCTGAGCCAGCACGCCAGTGCCGTCGAACAGCACATGGGTCAGGCTCAGCCCGGTGGTGGCGAGGAAGGTCGTGACGTTTTCCGGTGTCTCGCCCTGATTGACGAAGATGAAGGTCACGTGCGGGTATTCGCCCTGAGCCTGTTGCAGCACTGGCATTTCCCGGCGGCATGGCGGGCACCAGGTGGCCCAGATATTGATCACCAGCGGCTTGCCCCGGTAACTGTGCAGGGCCACCGACTGGCCAGTGGCGTTGCGCAGGCTCAGGTCGGGCAGAGCGGTGCCCTTGCTGTACAGGTGGCTGCCCAGGCTGGTCAGGGCCCAGAACAACGCACCGCTGAACAGTGCCCAGCCCAGCGGGCGCCGCAGGCCAGGCTGGCGCCAGCCCTGCCAGAGGGTGGCGAGGACGATGCCGACCAGGCCCGACCAGAGCAGGAAGCCGCCGTCACGGATATCGATGACTTGCACCAGGTCATCGCGGTACATCGGCCAGTAGGCCAGCACGAAACCCAGGCGGGCGCACAGCAGGCCGACCAGGAACAGGTTGAACAGCGCCGATTCCGGGCTTTCGCCGCCACGCCGGGCGACCCACCAGCCGACCAGGCAGGCCACGCCGAGGGCGGCGAGCATCAGCAGGTGGTTGAGGGCCATGGTCAGCGGCCCGAGGGTTACCGTCAGCATCAGCCTTGGCTCCGGGTCTGGGTCCAGTGTTGCAGGAACGCGGCGGCATCCACCTCACCAGTGATGCGCCGTGCGCGGCGCTCTTCGCCTTCCGGGCCGAGCCAGATGATGCTGGGCGGGCCGGGCACCTGGTAGCGCTGCAACAGGGCGTGGCTGGCGGCGGAGTCGGCGGTCACGTCCAGGCGCAGCAGGTGCACGCCGGCCAGGCTGGTTTGCACGTCGGGGCGGCTGAACACTTGTTTCTCCATGACCTTGCACGACACGCACCAGTCGGCGTAGTAGTCGACCATGACCCACTGGCCGCGGGCCTTGGCGGCGTCCAGCTCGCGTTGCAGGGCTTCAGGGCTGCTGACCGTGACGAAGTGCTCGTCGGCCTTTTGTACGGTGGCGGCTGCGCTGCCGCCGGCGAACGGCCGCAGCGGTTGCCACAGGTCGTCGCCCCCCGCAGCAGCGCCGACCAGTAGCAGGCCACCCCACAAGGCGCCCAGCAGCGGTACCGCACGCAGCGCCGGCAAGCGCTGCAGGGCTGGCCACATGGCCCAGCCCAGGGCAATCAGCCAGGCACCGCTCAGTGCCAGCAATACCGGGGCGGCGAGCAGGCTGCGCACGGTGTAGAGGGCCATGGCCAGGAACACGAAGCCGAACACGCCCTTGACCCGGTTCATCCACGCCCCTGGGCGCGGCAGGTAGCGGTTGCCCAGGGTCACCAGCAACAGCAGTGGCACGCCCATGCCCAGGCCGAGGCTGAACAGCACCAGCGCACCTTGCAGCACATCGCCGCTTTGCGCGATGAACAGCAGCGCACCGGCCAGCGGCGCGGTCATGCAGGGGCCGAGCAGCAGGCCGGAGAGGGCGCCCAGCAGCGCTGCGCCGTACAGGTTGCCACCACGGGTGCCCTGGCCGGCGCGGTCGAGGCGATCACGCAGGGCGGCCGGCAGTTGCAGCTCGAAGGCTCCGAACATGGGCAGGGCGAGGACGATGAACAAGCCGGCCAGGCTGCCCAGCAGCCAAGGTTGCTGTAGCCACGCCTGCAAGCTGGCCCCCAGCAGCGCCGCGACCACGCCCAGGGCCGCATACACCAGCGCCATGCTCAGCACATACACCCCGGCCAGCAGCCAGCCGCGCCGGGCGCTGGCGCCGTTGCCCAGGACCAGGCCGGCGAGGATCGGCAGCATCGGCAGCGAGCAGGGGGTGAACGCCAGCAGCAGGCCGAGGCCGAAGAATGCCAGCAGGCTCCAGGCCAGGCTGGCGCTTTGCAGGCCGCTGGCCAGTGCCTGGTCGCTGGCTTGTTCGGCGGCCGGCGTCGCGCTGCCGCCCAGGTCGATGGCGGTGGTCTGCGGTGGGTAGCACAGGCCGGCATCGGCACAGCCCTGCCAGCCCAGGCGCAACTGGCCCTGGGCGTTGGCCGGAATCAGCAGTTCGAGCTGGTCGCGGTACACCGCGCTGTCACCGAAGAACTCGTCATGGTGATTCAGCGCGGGGGGGAGTTGCGGCTGTTGTTCGGCAGGCAAGCCGTCGAACTTCAGGCGCTTCTGGTACAGGTAGTAACCCTGCTTGATCTGGAAGTACAGGCGCATCTGGCCATCGGCCTGGCGGTCGTGAGTCAGCACGAACGCCTGGTTGACCGGCAGGAAGTCGGGTTTGGCGTCGAACGGGTTGGCCTGCAACGGGCCAGCCAGCAGGAACGTCAGGAAGAGCAGAAGGATGCGCATGTCTTCGCCTTGGCAGTACGGAATGGTGGCCATGCTGGCTGGGGTCGATTAACCCAAGGTTAACCGTAGCGATGGTTGGTTAGGGCCATTTGGAATTGCATCAGGGCCGAAAGGTGTTCGCCACAGCATTATTGTCGCCTATGAGATCGAGCGCCGCCCGCGCGGCGCATCGCGGGCAAGCCCGCTCCCACATCTGTTTCGGGCCAATCACTCCTATGAAGCCAACAGGGACCGCCTTGTTGGCATGTCGATGCATCTCGGTGGGCGCTGATGTCGCTCCACTTGTCTCCAGTCATGCACCAAGGCGGATCCTGTTGGCGGTACAGGAGTAACTGGCCCGAAACAGATGTGGGAGCGGGCTTGCCCGCGATGCGCCGCGCGGGCGGCGCTCGATCTCATAGGCGCCACACCTCTCCAGCCATGCACCCCCAGCCCCACCACAGCCTCCAGACACACCGCGACATACTGTCAACTTGACTTTGCCTATCCCCCTCCCATTGGTGTAAAGTTGACGCATAAGTCAGTTTTTCCTGACTTGCGTGACAAGGTTCTCATCCCTCCGAGTTCCCCGCACTAGAATCAGAAAAGTTGGGCAGAACCCCTGCTGCCCAGAGGATCAAGCATGTCCAACCGTGATATTTCCCGGCGCGCCTTCTTGCAAGGCGGCCTGATCGCTGGTGTCGGCGTGACCATGGCGCCGCTCGGCAGCCAGGCGTTCGCCGCCCTGATGGAGGAGCGCGTCACCACCTCGCCGCAAAAGTGGATGAACCATGACGGCAAGGCGCGTTTTCGTAACGACGCGCTCTCCAAGGTCTGCGGCAACAAGGTCTTTGCCCGCGACATCCGCGCCAAGGACATGCCTGGCTGGCCGACCCGGCAAGGCCACGCGCTGCTGCTCAAGGCAACCAAGGTCGATCGCATCTATGCCGGCCATGACCTCAGCCTGCTCGGCGCCGACCTGCAGCCGGACCGTATCGTCACCGCCGCCGACCTGGCCCAGGACGGTATCGCCTGGCCCGAGGCCCATTCGCCCGACCCACTGTTGCCGCCCGGCCAGGTGCCGATGTTCATCGGCCACCCGGTGGCGATCCTGATCTGGCATGACTTCGAGCGCTTCCGCCAGGCCAAGCGCAAGTTGCAGTTCAACGACAAGGCTATCAAGTACGGAGCCCAGGCCGCGCTGTACCAGCGCGACCCCTATGGCAGCTTCCGCTTCGTGCGGGTGGGCGGCGCCACGCCGTTCGACGACGATGAATTCTCCAGCCTGAAGAATTCCATGCTGTTCCCGACCATCCTCAACCGCAAACCGGTGTGGTCCAAGCAGCCCAACCAGCACGGCGACCTGACCGAGCAGGGCCTTTTCTACGCCAAGCGCATGGCTGAACAGCTGGATAATCCGCCTGAGGACTGGCTGGTGTTCGACGAGCGCTACAAGACGCCATCGATCGAGCCTGCCGCACTGGAGCCGGACAACGGCAACGGCTGGTACGACCCGGCGACCGGCACGCTGCACTTCGTGGTCGCCACCCAGTGCCCGTTCGAAGTGGCGCAGGAATGCGTGCACATGATCAAGCCCTCGCGCTTCGCCCTGAACACGCTGAACATGCACCCGGGCTACACCGTGGGCTACGGCTCGAAAGACAACAACATCTTCGTCTTCTACGCGGCCGTGGCGGCCCTGTATGGCGCTGGTGTGCCGATCCGCCTGGCCAACGACCGCTACGAGCAGTTCCAGAGCGGCATCAAGCGCCATGCCTTCGACATCCGCTACCAGCTGGCCGTGGACAAGAAGGACAACAGCTTCAAGATCTTCCGCGCCGACATGAGCTGCGACGGCGGCGGGCGCATCAACTACAGCCCGTCCGTGGCTGCGGTAGGCGCCACCGCGGCGCAGTCGATCTACTACATGCCGCAGAACGACCTGTCGGTGACCGCCTACTACTCGCGCGGCGTCGAGGCTGGCTCCATGCGCGGTTACGGCACCCTGCAGAGCATGGCCGCCACTGAGATGATGGTGGATGAAATCGCCGGTCGCCTGGGCGTAGACGCCATCGACCTGCGCCGCGCCAACGCCCTGAAGTCGGGCATGAAGAACACCCAGGGTGCGGTCCCGGCCGGAGCCCTGCGCTTGTACGAGATCCTCGACAAAGCCGCCGTGCACGACTGGTGGCGTAACCGCGATGCGCGCAAGCAGCAGATGGACGCCAAGGACCCGGACCACTGGTATGGCGTCGGCTTCGCCATCTGCCAGAAGGACTTCGGCACCGGCTCCGAGGCGCCGATGGCCAGCGTCGAGTTCACCGCGGATGGCCGGATCAGCCTGCGCCACATCGGTACCGAGCTGGGTACTGGCATGTCCACGTCCCAGGCGCTGGTGGTCAGCGATTTCCTCGGCCGCTCGGCCGACGAGGTGAAGACCGCCGTCACCGAATGGCCGGAATTGCAGCTGACCACCAGCGGCAACCCGTACCTGATCAGCCAGCCCGAGCAGGACGCCGCACTGCGCAACCCGCGCTGGGTCGGCAAGCTGGCCTCGCCGTCGTCGGCGACCAACTCGGCGTTCTACTTCAGCCACGCCACCCGCGAAGCGGCACGTGTGCTGTTCAACCACGGCCTGTGGCCGGCAGCCATGGCCATCTGGAGCCAGGGGCCGCACGGCGGCCAGGCCAACCCGCTGGTGGTGCGCCGCGAGAACGCGGTGTGGGTCAACGGCGAGCTGACCGGTAACGGCCTGGCGCCGATCCCGTTCGCCCAGCTGGCGCAGAAAGCCCACGAGATGGGGCTGGTCACCGGCGTCAGCGTGCACGGCTTCAACCGCTGGAGCTGGGCCGAGGCCGACTTCGTCATCGACGGCGTGCGCGAGCGCTTCCCGCTCGACGCCGTGGCGGTGAAGTACGGCGATGGCGCGGTCAATGCCAAGAAGGCGCAGATGAGCAGCCATGGCTACCACCTGCTCGACCGGCAGAACGCCGCCTACCCGGATACCCAGCTGAACAACGCCATGGTCACCTACTACAGCCCGGTGGCGACCATCGTCGAGGTCAAGGTCAACAAGGGCACCCACGAGGTTGAGGTGCTCAACCACCACAGCTGGGTCGAGTGCGGCCGTGTGCTGGTGCCGGAACTGGTCAAGGGCCAGCTCGAAGGCGGTATCGCCATGGGCATCGGCCATGCACTGACCGAAGAAATGCCGTTGTACGAGGGCGGGCCCGGGGAGGGCGACTGGAACTTCAACCGCTACCGCCTGCCGCACGCACGCGATGTGGCGGTGTGGAAGCAGACCAGCGAAATCCTCCCGCCGCTGTCACCGACCGACCCGTCCAAGGGCATTGCCGAAGTGGTGATGATCCCGGTCGTCGGTGCCATCGGCAACGCCGTGGCGCATGCCATTGGCAAGCGCGTGCGCGATCTCCCCATCACCCCAGCCCGTATCAAGGAGGCCCTCAATGGCTAACCGTCCACTGCAACTGACCCTCAACGGTCAACCGGTCGGCCCGGTCGAGGTCCCTGATGACCTGGCGATGATCGACTACCTGCACGAACACCAGAACCTCACAGGTTCGCGCCTGGGCTGCGGCCAGGGCATCTGCCATGCCTGCGTGGTGATCGTCGACAACCCCGACGGCACTAGCGAAGAAGTGCGCACCTGCATCACCGGCGCGCATTACTTCGAGGGCAAGAAGGTCCGCACCATCGAAGGCCATGCCAAGCAGGACGAGGCCGGCAACCTGACGCTGAACCCGATCCAGCAGAAATTCGTCGACCTGTTCGCCTTCCAGTGCAGCTACTGCGCACCAGGCTTCGTCAATGCCGCCACGGTGCTGGTGGAAACCGCCCAGCGCCAGCCATTGAAGAAGAGTGAAGTGGAAGACCGTATCGAAGCCAGCCTCGGCCACCACATCTGCCGTTGCACCGGGTACGTGCGTTACTACGACGCCACCCGCACGGTGCTCAATGACCTCGGCCTGGTCAAGGAGGGTTGAGCATGGGCTTTGTTCGTAGCGCTCTCGCGCTGGCCCTGGGCCTTGCCGTCGTTTCGCTGGCCCAGGCGGCCGATGAGGCGCAGGTCAAGCGCGGTGAATACCTGGCCCGTGCGGCCGACTGCATGGCCTGCCACACGGCCGAAGGCGGTGCCCCGTTTGCCGGTGGCCTGCCGATCCATTCGCCGTTCGGCACCATCTATGGCAGCAACATCACCCCGGACAAGCAGTACGGTATCGGCAACTATACGGCCGACGAGTTCTTCGCCGCCGTCACCGAGGGCAAGCGCAAGGACGGCGCCAACCTCTACCCGGCGATGCCTTACACCTCGTACCACCTGATCAAGCGCGAGGATTCCGATGCGATCCTCGCCTACCTGATGACCGTGCCACCGATCAACCGCCCGGCACCGCAGACGGCGTTGAGCTTCCCGTTCAACGTGCGCCTGGGGCTGACCGGCTGGAACATGCTCTATGGCAAGAGCGTGCAGCTGCAGCCGACCGAGGGCAAAAGCCCGGCCTGGCAGCGCGGGCAGTACATGGTCGAGGTCATGGGCCACTGTGGCGAGTGCCACACGCCGCGCAACCCTATCGGTGCACTGCAACAGGACCAGCGCCTGAGCGGTGGCCTGCTCGGTGGCTACCTGGCACCGAGCCTGCTGGCCCAGGACCTGGCCGACCGCGGCTGGACCCAGCCGGACCTGACCACCTTCCTCAAGCACGGCATCAGTGCCCAGGGCAGCATGTTCAACGAGATGTTCCCGGTGGTGCACCACAGCACCCAGCACCTGGAAGATGCCGACCTGGCGGCCATGGCCACCTACCTGCTCGGCGACCAGCCGCCGCCAGCCAAGGCGATCAAGGCCGTAGCCCTGGAGCAGATGAGCGACAGCGCCAAGCGCGGTCATCAGCAGTACCTCAACGTCTGCGCCGGCTGCCATGGTGTCGACGGCGAGGGCAAGCCACACATCGCGGTGGCCATGGACGGCAACACAGTGCTGCGCCAGGCCGACTCGCGCAACCTGGTCAAGGCCATCCGCGACGGCATTCGTGAACAGCAGTTCACCGGCTTCGAGCGCATGCAGCCGATGCCGGGCTTCGCCGACAAGCTCGACGACCAGCAAGTGACGGACATGGTCAACTACCTGCGCCAGGCCTGGGGTGGATTGCCCGGCGACCTGACCGTACAGCAGCTCGCCGAGCTGAAGGCGGAGTAAACCGTGCAGCATCTCGATCTCCAGGTGATCAGCCAGGCGCTGCAATGGTCGTGCAGTGGCCAGCGGGTGTGGTTGTGCACGGTCCTCGCCACCTACGGCTCGGCGCCGCGTGCGCCGGGCTCGTTGCTGGCGGTCAACGCCAGCGGGCAGTGGCTGGGTTCGCTGTCGGGTGGTTGCGTCGAAGATGACTTCCTCGAACGCGTGGCACGGGGCGAATTCCCCGAGCCGATTGCCATCGTGCGCTATGGCGATGGCAGCGACCCGCGTTCGAGCATTCGCCTGCCTTGTGGCGGCGTGCTCGAGGTGCTGGTCGAGAACCTGTCGGCCGACTGTGAGGTGCAGGCCCACCTGCGTGAGCTGGAAGGCGCGCTGCGCGGCCAGCGCCGGTTGTTGCGTGAGGTGAGCCTGCCGCAAGGTGAGCGCATCGTTGTCGACGACCACAGCCAGGGGCCGCGTGTGGAACGCGAAAGCGGCCGTGTGCGCTTGCGTGTCGGCGCTGCCCAGCGCCTGCTGCTGGCTGGCTACTCCAGCGTCGCGCATTTCTGCGCCGAGTTCGGTAAAGGCATGGGCTTTGAAGTCATCCTCTGCGACCCGCGTGATGAGGTGCTCGAAGGCGTGGTGCTGGACGGCATCGAGGTGCGCCGCGAGCTGCCGTCGGAGTTCATCGCCAATGGCGGTTGCCATGCCGACACGGCGGTGGTTGCATTGACCCATGATCCGAAAATCGATGACCTCGCCATGATGGAAGCAGTGCGTACCGAAGCGTTCTACATCGGCGTGATGGGCTCGAAGGCCACCTCCGACAAGCGTCGCGAACGCTTGCACCGCATCGGCGGCCTGGGCTACGACGAGCTGGCGCGGATCCACGCGCCAATCGGCCTCAACCTGGGCAGCAAGACCCCGGCCGAAATCGCCCTGGCGGTGCTCGCCGATATCCTGCGCCTGCGCAACGGCATCGGGCGGGCGGCGCTGTGAGTGTGGTGGCGCTGGTGTTGGCGGCTGGCAGCAGCGTGCGTTTCGGTGCTGACAAGCGGCGGGCGCTGATGGCCGATGGTCGCAGCTTGCTGGTGCACAGTGTCGAGCGGGCCTGCGCGGTGTTCGATGACGTGCGGGTGGTGTTGCGTGACGGCGAGCGGGGCGAGGAGCTGGGGCTGCCGTCGGCGTGCCGGGTCATCGGCAGTGCCAATTTCACGCAGGGCTTGGGCCATAGTCTGGCGGCTGGCGCCGCTTCGCTGGTCGACAGCGAGGCACAGGCGGTGGCGATTCTGCTGGGTGACATGCCCTGGGTGGCGCCCGAGACCCTGGGCTTGCTTGCACGCGAGGCCGGTGGGTCGACGATTGTTCTGCCTTGTCATGACGGGCAGCAGGGCCATCCGGTGCTGTTCGGGCGTGATTTCTGGCCCGAGCTGGTGCGGCTGGCGGGCGATGAGGGGGCGCGTTCGGTCGTGAGGGCCCATCCGGACCGTTGCGTCAGGCTGGCAGTCGAGGATGCCGGTGTGCTGCGGGATGTCGATACACCCGATGCACTGCGCCAATGAGCGTCGGTTCTACTCATCTTCTTCATCATCGAATGCACAAGGCTCCAGTTCGGCAAGCTGGGAAAGCAGAATCAGATGCACGTCGGCCTTGAGCCGCTGGAGATTGGCCAGGCTCGCAGGCCCGCCCAGCATCAACGCCGGGACGAAACCATATATCTTGTTTGGCGCCAATGTGCCTCCCATTTCGGCCATTTCTTCGGCAGCCTGTCGGAGCCCTCCTATCCTGCTTTTCCACTGAGGACCAATACTTGAATTAACCTCGTCCACCTGCACTAAGATCAGGGTGTTTTGGAGGTGTTGCTGCGGGGATACGGCCGGGGGGGATTTGGCGCCTGTGATATCGAGCGCCGCCCGTGCGGCGCTCGATATCACAGGCGCTGAAAGCATCAAGGCGAACGCAAAAAAGGTCCATAATCCCCCCTTAATCCCCCCATAGTGCAATCCCACCCACACCACTCCGGGAGCCCCACCATGCACGTTCTGCTCTGCGAGGACGACGACCTGATCGCCAGCGGCATCTGCGCCGGCCTCACCGCCCAGGGCCTGACCGTCGACCGCGTGGCCAACGCCGCCAGCGCTCGGGCGTTGCTGCAAGCGGCGCAGTTCGACGTGATGATCCTCGACCTCGGCCTGCCCGACGAAGACGGCTTGAAACTGCTGCGTCGCCTGCGCCAGCAGCGTGTGGACCTGCCCGTGCTGGTGCTCACCGCCCGTGACGCCGTCACCGACCGCGTCGACGGCCTGCAGGCCGGTGCCGACGACTATCTGCTCAAACCCTTCGACCTGCGCGAACTGGCTGCACGCCTGCACACCCTGTTGCGTCGGGTGGCGGGGCGGGCGGTCAACGTGATAGAGCATGGCCCGCTTCACTATGACCCGAGCAGCTGCGAAGCCACCCTTGCCGGCCAGCCGGTTGACCTGTCGCGGCGCGAACAGGCGCTGCTCCAGGCGTTGATGCAGAACCCCGGCCGGGTGCTGTCCAGCGAACAGCTCAAGGACTGTGTGTACGGCTTCAGCGACGAAGTCGAGAGCAACGCGCTGAACGTGCATATCCATCACCTGCGGCGCAAGCTCGGCAACAGTATCGTCGAGACCGTGCGCGGCCTGGGTTATCGCCTGGGGCCGGCACAGGCGCCGGAGCAACGCTCCGAGAGAAGCGCCTCATGAGCCTGCGGGTACGCCTCAGCCTTATCCTCGGCACCGCCTTCATCATCATCTGGGCACTGGCCGCCGCGTGGATGCTGCGCGACCTGCGCCAGCAGATGATGTTCTCCCTCGACCAGCGCCTGGTGGCTTCGGCGCGCATGGTCGCCGGCCTCGTCGATCAGCTGCCGCAACCGCTGGCGGCCAAGGGCGAGGATGCGCATTTTTCCGCGGACCAGTTGAGCGTGCCCGACGGCATGGCCTGCCAGGTGAGTTCCCTGCGCGGCGAGATCCTCGCCAGCAACCACAAGCATGACGGCGCCATGGACGACCAGCGCAGCGGCTTTCGTGACCAGACCATCGACGGTGCGTCGTGGCGCACCTTCACCTACAACCACGGTGACGTACGCATCACCACCGCCGACCGGCACATGGAGCGCGAGGCGTTGAACCAGTCGATCCTGCTGGCCGCCTCTGCGCCGGTGCTGATGGCCTTGCTCGGCAGCCTCGGGCTGCTGTGGATCGGCCTGGGCAAAGGCCTGGAGCCGCTCAATCGCATGCGCGACGCCCTGCGCCGGCGGCGCGCCGACAGTGTCGAGCCATTGCAGGTGGCCGGCTTGCCCAGCGAGCTGCAACCCTTGCTCGACACCCAGAACCAGCTGTTCCTGCGCATCGCCCAGACCATCGAGCGCGAACGGCGCCTGACCGACGATGCCGCCCACGAGCTGCGCAGCCCGCTGACGGCGATCAAGACCCACCTGCAGGTGGCGCGCATGACCGACGGCGCGGTGCGCGAGCAGGCGCTGGAGCATGCCGAGCAAGGCGCCGACCGCATGCACCGGACCCTGGAGCAGCTACTGATGCTGGCGCGGGTCGAGGGCAGCCTGTCGTTCGAGGACGGGGTGCAGTGCAGCGCCGAGCAGGTCGCCCGCCAGGCGGTGCAGGATGCGGGTGGCGGTGACAATCGACGCATCGTATTGCACCTGCCGCAGGAGGCTACGCAGATCTACCTGGGCATGCCTGCGCCGCTGGCGGTGGCGGCCTTGCGCAACCTGCTGGACAACGCCCTGCGCCATGGCGGTGACACCGAGGTAGAGCTGGAAGTGCAGATGGCCGACGGGCAGGTGGGGTTCATGGTGCGTGACCATGGGCCGGGCATTGCCGATGGCGATCTGCAGCACCTGACCGAACGCTTCTGGCGCAACGGGCAGAGTGGGGGGTGTGGGCTGGGGTTGGCGATCGTTCAGGCGATCGTGCAGCGCTGTGCTGGCAGCCTCAGGTTCGACAGTCGCCAAGATGGCTTGCGAGTCCTGCTGCAGGTGCCGGCGCGTTCGGCCAACTGATCCTCATTGCCTGTGCCGGCCCTTTCGCGGGACAAGCCCGCTCCTACAGGTACGGCACGCACCTCCAGCCCTGTACAGTGCCTGTAGGAGCGGGCTTGCCCCGCGAAAGGGCCGGCACAGGCAAAGCAAAATCCCGCAACAACCGCTAAATCCTCCCCGCACTCAAGCGTTTTCCAAGCGATAACTGCCCATTCGCTTGCTTGCGAGGATTCACCCATGTCCACCGCTACCAGCCTTGCCCAGGTCCCGCCGGCCAGCGCGCCGCAACCTTTGTACGAATTCAGTGACTCGCCCCTGCTGCTGCGCCAGCAGCAACAGGAATCCAACGCCCGCAGCTACCCCCGGCGCATCCCGCTGGCGCTCAAGCGCGCCCGTGGCATCCACGTCGAGGACGTCGAAGGCCGCCAGTTCATCGACTGCCTGGCCGGCGCCGGCACCCTGGCCCTGGGCCACAACCACCCGGTGGTGATCGAGGCTATCCAGCGCGTGCTGGCCGACGAACTGCCGCTGCACACCCTGGACCTGACCACGCCGGTCAAGGACCGCTTTGTCCAGGACCTGTTCGGTATCCTGCCCGAGGCCTTGCGCCGCGAGGCCAAGGTGCAGTTCTGCGGGCCGACCGGCACCGACGCGGTGGAAGCGGCGCTCAAGCTGGTGCGCGGTGCCACCGGGCGCAGCATCGTGCTGGCCTTCCAGGGTGCCTATCACGGCATGAGCCAAGGGGCGCTGAGCCTGATGGGCAGCCACGGTCCCAAGCAGCCACTGGGCGCGCTGCTGAGCAATGGCGTGCAGTTCATGCCTTACCCCTACGACTACCGTTGCCCGTTCGGCCTGGGCGGTGAAGCCGGGATCAAGGCCAACCTGCATTACCTGGAAAACCTGTTGCTGGACCCGGAAAGCGGTGTGCCGCTGCCGGCGGCGGTGATCCTTGAAGTGGTGCAAGGTGAGGGCGGGGTAATCCCGGCCGACATCGAGTGGCTCAAGGGTGTGCGGCGTATCACCGAACAGGCTGGCGTGGCGCTGATCGTCGATGAGATCCAGAGCGGCTTCGCCCGAACCGGGCGGATGTTCGCCTTCGAGCACGCCGGCATCGTGCCGGATGTGGTCACGCTGTCCAAGGCCATTGGTGGCAGCCTGCCGCTGGCGGTGGTGGTGTACCGCGACTGGCTGGATACCTGGAAGCCAGGCGCCCACGCTGGCACCTTCCGCGGCAATCAGATGGCCATGGCGGCCGGTTCGGCGGTGATCGACTACCTGGTCGAGCACCGTCTGGCCGAACATGCCGAGGCCATGGGCCTGCGTTTGCGCGGGCATCTGCAGCGGCTGCAGCGAGATTATCCGCAACTGGGTGATATCCGTGGCCGTGGCCTGATGCTTGGGGTGGAGCTGGTCGATCCACAGGGGCAGACCGACGCATTGGGCCATCCGCCTGCCAACCGGGTGCTGGCACCGAAGGTCCAGCGCGAATGCCTCAAGCGTGGCCTGATCCTTGAACTGGGCGGGCGCCATGGCGCCGTGGTGCGCTTCCTGCCGCCGCTGAACATCAGCGCCCAGCAGGTTGACGAGGTGGCGCAGCGCTTTGCCGAGGCAGTGGCCGCCGCTGTGTGAACCCGGAAGGGCCGCGTTGCGGCCCTCCTGTCAGGCCTGTTCATGCCCAGGGTGAATCAGCCCTTGCCCCCATGCGTCAACTGCCAACCACCCCCTAGTGCCTTGTACAACGCCACGCTGCCCTGCAGGCGAGCCAGGCGCAACTGCGCCTGCTGGTCCTGGGCGAGATAGAGCGTGCGTTGGGTTTCCAGCACACTCAGCAGGGTTTCGGCCCCGGCCGCGTAGCGCCGTTGGGCCAGGTCGAAGGCCAGGCGCGCCTGTTCGACCTCCTGGTCCTGCCACTGGCGCTGTTGTTCAACGCCGTGAATGGCATTGAGGGCCTTCTCGACATCGGCGAAGCCGGCCAGGATGCTGCTGCGATAGCTTTCCAGCAGCTCGTCCTGCTCGGCCTCGGCCAGCTGTTGCGCCGCTCGCAGCCGGCCATTGTTGAAGATCGGCGCGACCAGGCCGGCGGTCAGGGTGTAATAAGAGCTGTCGAAGACCTCGGGCAGGGTGCGTGCGCCGGTGCCAATGTTGGCGCCGAGGGTCAGTTTTGGCAGCAGGGCGGCCCTGGCCACTTGCACATTGGCGTGGGCGGCGGCCAGGCGTGCTTCGGCGGCAGCGATGTCCGGGCGGCGGGCGAGCAGTTCGCTGGGCACGCCGCTGCCAATGCGCGGCCAGTTCACGGTTGCCAGCGCTTCTCCCGTGGTGGGCAGGGCCTGGACCGGGTCGCCCAGCAGTGTGGCCAGGGTAACGCGGTTGTCCTGCCACTGCTGTTCGAGCCGCGGCACTTGCCGTGCCTGAGCGGCCACCAGGCTTCGCTGCTGGGCCAGTTCCAGGCGTGTCGCGGAGCCGGCGTGCTGACGTGTCTCGACCAGCGCCAGGACATCACGGGCGTTACGCAGGTTGAGGCGGGCAATGCGCAGCTGTTCTTCCAGGGCCAGGCCCTGCAGGTAACTGTTGGCCACGCTGCTGACCAGCGTCAGTTCGACCGTCTGGCGATCGAAGCGGCTGGCGTCGAGGCTGTGCAGGGCGCTCGAACGTGCAGCGCGCAGGCCTCCCCAGAAGTCGATCTCGTAGCTGGCGACCAGCTGCATGCCGAACGACGAGCTGGTCCGTTCGTATTTGCTGACATCGAGCTGGTCATAGCCCTCGCCATGCAACAGGCGCTGGCGGCTGCCGTCGAGGGCGAAGCTGAGCTCCGGCAATAGCGGCGCTCCGGCGATGGCCGCCTTGGCCTGGGCCTGGCGCACGCGGGCGGTGGCGGCGGCAAGGTCATGGGCATTGGACCGGGCGCGTTCGACCAGGCGGTCCAGTTCGGCGCTGTCGAAGGCCTGCCACCACTGCGCCGACGGCAGGCTGGCAGAAGGCTGGAGGGCTTCGCCTTGCCAGGCGGTGGGTGCAGCGATGCCGCTGGATGGCGTGGGCGGCAGGCTGCAGGCGGCGAGGCCCAGGCACAGGGACAACAGGCTGATGCGGGTTGGCAGGGTCATGGGTCATTCGCTGGTGAGGGCTTTGACAGGGTCGAGTCGGGCGGCTTTGCGGGCCGGCATGAAGCCGAACACGATGCCGGTGAGAACGGCGCAGGAGAACGCACCGAGCATGGCGGGCAGGGTGAAGGCCACGGCAACCTGGCCCAGCATCAAGGCGCCGCCGATCAGCAGGGCCAGGCCGATGCCGGCCATGCCGCCGACCATCGACAGCATCACCGCTTCGCTGAGGAACTGGCGCAGGATGTCGTGCTGGCGTGCGCCGGTGGCCATGCGGATGCCGATCTCGCGGGTGCGTTCGCGCACGGTCATGAGCATGATGTTCATCACCCCGATGCCACCGACCAGCAGCGAAATCGCGGCAATCGCCCCGAGCATCAGCGACAGGCTGTTCTGGGTACGTGCCTCGGCCTGGATCAGCGCGGCCGAGTTGGTCAGTTCGAAATCGTGACGGCCCTGGTGACGCTGGCGCAGCAGGCGGTCGACGGCAGCCTCGGTTTCATCGACCCGCGCCGCGTCGACCGCGGCGACGGTGATGTAGTCGGGGTCGCGCTGGCCGAACAGGCGGATCGCCGCGGCCGAGTAGGGCACCACGATGCGTCCGTCGGCATCCTGGTCGCCGGAACTCGCGCCTTTGCCGGCGAGTATGCCAATGACCTGGAAGGGCACGTTGCCTATCAGCAGGTACTGGCCAAGCGGGTCGCGGTCTGGCGCGAGCATTTTTTCCCGGACTTTCTGGCCGATCACAGCCACCGCTGCGCCA
Source organism: Pseudomonas sp. 382 (assembly GCF_002759075.1). NCBI lineage: Bacteria > Pseudomonadati > Pseudomonadota > Gammaproteobacteria > Pseudomonadales > Pseudomonadaceae > Pseudomonas > Pseudomonas sp. 382. The sequence continues at coordinate 117,914 of NZ_PEMX01000004.1, read as the reverse complement.
CTGGCTTCGTCGGCATCAGTGAAGAACGCCCCTGCCACCGCCGGCCAGTTGAAGATCAGCGGGAACTGGTTATTGTTGCCGCCCACGTAGAAATGCTGGCTGTTGTTGCCATGGCGCACCATCACCTTTTCGCCCAGCACCGGCATGATCTGCCGGACCTGCGGTAGCTGGCCAATGGCGGCGACGTCGTCGAGGGTAATCGTGCCGGCAGGTTCGCCCGGTGTGGCGGGCTTGCTGTTGAGGTAGAGGATGTTCGAGCCGAAGGCGGCCATCTGCGCCATCACCTGGCGCTTGCTGCCTTCGCCGACGGCCAGCATGACCACCACCGACGCGACCCCGATGACGATACCGAGCAGGGTCAGGGCGGTGCGAAAGCGATTCACCCACATGACCCTCCAGGCAGCCTGCAAGGCTTCGAGCAGCTCGCCTTTCCAGGCCCCGCGCAGGGTCGCGCCACGGTCGAGGCGCTGACGCAGGTCGTCGGCTTGCAATGTCTGGCGGGCAGGGCAAGGCGCCTGGTCGGTCGCGCTGTCGCTGATCATCCGGCCGTCGCGGATCTCGATCACCCGCTGGGCACGCGCCGCCACCTTGTGGTCGTGGGTGATCAGGATGATCACATGGCCCTGGCTGGCCAGTTCGTCGAGCAGCGCCATGACTTCGGTGCCGCTGTGGCTGTCGAGCGCCCCCGTGGGTTCGTCGGCGAGGATGATATGGCCGCCGTTCATCAGTGCCCGGGCGATCGACACCCGTTGCTGCTGGCCGCCCGAGAGCTGGTGCGGGCGGTTGGCGCTGCGGCTGGCCAGGCCCAGGCGGGCGAGCAGGGCGGCGGCACGGGCGTGCCGCTCGCTGGCGGGCGTGCCGGCATAGATGGCCGGCATCTCGACGTTTTCCTGGGCCGAGCCGGAGGGGATCAGGTGGTAGCCCTGGAACACGAAGCCGAACGCCTCGCGGCGCAACCAGGCCAGTTCGTCGTTGCCCAGCTCGGCCACGTGCTTGCCAGCGAAGCGGTAAATGCCCGACGTCGGGCGATCGAGGCAGCCGAGTATGTTCATCAAGGTCGACTTCCCGGACCCGGACGCACCCACGATGGCGACGAACTCGCCGGGCTGGATGCTAAGGCTGATGCCGCGCAGTACATCGACCTTGGGGCTGTCCTGGCCGCCGTAGGATTTGCGGATATCGACCAGCTCGATCAGCGGCGCAGTCATTCAGCCTCCGCTGGCGCTGGGGGCGCCCATCAGCAGTTGCTCACCTTCGCTGAGCCCGTCCAGCACTTGAACGCGCAGGCGGTCGCTGAGACCGGTGCGCACCTGGCGCTGCACCACCTTGCCGTGCGGGTCGAGCACGCGCGCGATGGACAGGCCGCCGTTGTCATCCAGCGCGGCCAGTGGCACGGTCAGGACCTGGCTGGCCTGGCCGGCGACGAAGAATACCTGGGTGGTCATGTTGGCCATCAGCGCGCCATCCGGGTTGTCGACATCGAGCAACACGGTGTACTGCACCACTTGATTGGCAGCATTGACCGGGCTGCCGCCACCCTGACTGGTCTGTTCCAGTGGTTTGGGTGGGATCGGCAGGATTTGCCGCACCTTGCTGTTCCAGCGGCGTCTGCCTCCGGACAGCGTGGTGAAGTAGGCGGTCATGCCGGGTTTTACCTTGCCGATATCCGCTTCCGAGACTTGCGCCCACACGGTCATGGGCGACAACTTGGCGATGCGCAGGATCAAGGGTGTCTGTTGCTGGGCGTTGAGGGTCTGGCCTTCGCGGGCGTCGACGGCGACCACCGTGCCATCCATCGGCGCATAGATACGCGTGTAGCCCAGTTCCGCCTCGGCGCTGCGCAGGCTGGCCTGAGCCTGGCGGATCTGTGCCTGAAACATGTCGATTCGCGCCTGGGTGACCTTGAGCTGGGCAACAGCGGCCTGGATGTCCTCATCGCGGGTAGCGCCGGCGGCGGCGAGCTCGCGCTGGCGCTTGAGCTGTCGGTCGGCCAGCTCGAACTGCGCTCGCTGTTCGGCGAGCTGGGCCTTGAGGTTGTCGATCGAGAAGCGCCCGGCGTCCAGCCGCGCCTGCTGGGTGGACGGGTCGATTTCGACCAGCAGCTGCCCCTTGCGCACCGGGTCGCCGGCTTCCACGTGCAAGGTGCGGATCTGCCCCGAGGCCTGGGCGCCCACATCTACATAACGCCGGGGCTGCAAGGTGCCCAGAGCCGTGACGCTGCTTTCGATGTCTGCCCGGGTGACCGTGACGGTAGCGAGCGGTTGCGCCCCCATGGGCAGGGTTTGCCAGGCCAGCAGGCAGCCCAGGCCAAGCAGGCCCAGGCCAGCGAGAATGAACTGGCGGCGGGTGGAGGTTAAACGGCTCATGCGGACTTCCAGCCAGGGTAGTGGTCACGCGCTGCCAATCGTGGCACGCACCGAAGTCCCAGATAAACGAAGGCTGGCCGGGTGGATTTAACCTGAACGAGAGGGTAGAGGGTGTGTTGCTGAGAATAGTTATAATTTGTACTATCACAGCCCGGTATCACTCAGTCCCGCACGTGGGTTGCAAGGACGATTTCAGGTGCTGTTGTGGAACATTATTATCGCGAACTGGTGAGCTTCCTTAGTGCGCGCCTGGGCAATCGCCAGGCAGCGGAGGACGTTGCCCACGATGCCTATCTGCGAGTGCTGGAACGTACCGACAGCGGGCAGATCGAGCATCCGCGGGCGTTCCTTTACCGAACCGCGCTCAATCTGGTGATCGACCGGCACCGGCGCCACCAGGTGCGTCAGGCCGAATCCCTGGATGCGCTGGATACCGATGGGCGCTTCTTCAGCGCGGAATTGCAGCAGGACCTGCAGCTCGACCAGCGCCTGGCCATGATGCAGAAGGCCCTCGATGAGCTGAGCAGTGTGTGCCGGGAGTGCTTTCTGTTGCGCAAGCTCGATGGTCTTTCCCACCAGCAGATTGCCGAGCGCCTGGGTATTTCCCGCAGCCTGGTGGAGAAGCACATCGTCAACGCCATGAAGCACTGCCGTGTGCGCATGCGGCTGTGGGAGTCCTGAATCCGCAGTGAAGGGCAGGTGAAAATTCTGTGTGATGGCCACTTGATTTCTCCCCGTTTCCCGACAACTATCTAGATTGACCCCTCCAGGTGCAGCCCTGGTGGTTGCCTGTTGCTGGCGCAGTTCGGTCAGGGAGCTGTCCCTCATTCACCTGACGGCCCAGGTCCGACAATGACAAACAAGACCCTGCGCATCCTGATAGCCGACGAGCACCCGCACCAGCGCCTGCAGCTGGAAAAACTGCTCAATGGCCTTGGCTACTACCGGATTGCCCCGGTCGAGTCCTTTGAAGAGTTGCAGCGGCTGGTGCAGTGCGCCTTGCAACCGTTCAACCTGCTGCTGGGCAATATCGAGCTGGCCAGCCATGCCGGCGTCGACCTGGCACGGTTCTGCCGGGTCAATGCGCAGATTCAGCATGCCTTGCTTTACCATTCGCAACACCTGAAAGTGCCTGTCGTGCCGCAGACCGAGCGCCAGGCCGTCAGTGTGAGCCTGCCCCAGGTACCGGATAACGAGGCGCTGCAATCCTTCATGGCAATCATCGACAGCCCCGTGCTGGTCGGCAAGATTGCCCTGCCTTCCGGGCTCAAGGGTGGCCCGGTACCGCCGCGCAAACCGAGGAACTTCGGCCACACCGTGTTCAGCCGTTAGTGGCGTTGCTGGGGCAAGGCGGCGAGCATTTGCTATCCTCTTGCCCTTTGCCGATCTGCGGACCCCTGCCATGACTGCCATCGATACCGCTCGCCCGCCCCGGTTCAGCCGTAGCGACCACCGGACCCTGGGCCTGGCGGCACTGGGCGGCGCACTGGAAATCTACGATTTCATCATCTTCGTGTTCTTTGCCCTGACCCTCAGCCAGCTGTTCTTCCCGCCTCAGATGCCCGAGTGGCTGCGCTTGCTGCAGAGCTTCGGCATCTTCGTCACCGGTTACCTGGCAAGGCCGTTGGGCGGCATTCTGATGGCCCACTTCGCCGACCATCTCGGGCGCAAGCGGGTGTTCAGCCTGAGCATCCTGATGATGGCCTTGCCATGCTTGCTGATCGGGGTGATGCCGACCTATGCCGACATTGGCTATGCGGCGCCGCTGATTTTGTTGGCGCTGCGCATCCTGCAGGGTGCCGCCGTAGGGGGTGAGGTGCCGAGCGCGTGGACCTTCGTCGCCGAGCATGCGCCAAACGGACGTCGTGGTTATGCGTTGGGCTTCCTGCAGGCGGGGCTGACCTTTGGCTACCTGCTGGGGGCGCTGACGGCCACAGCGCTGGCGCAAGTGTTCACGCCGCAGGAGATTCTCGATTACGCCTGGCGTTACCCATTCCTGCTCGGTGGGGTGTTTGGCGTGATCGGTGTGTGGCTGCGCCGCTGGCTCAGCGAGACGCCGGTGTTCCTGGCCTTGCGTGAGCGCCAGGAGCAACCCGTCAGGTTTCCGCTGCGGCGGGTGCTGGGCGAGCACCGCTCAGCGTTGATCCCGGCGGCACTGCTGACCTGCGTACTGACCTCCGCGGTAGTGGTACTGGTAGTGATTACCCCGACAGTCATGCAGCAACGCTTCGGCATGACGGCGGGGCATACCTTCGCCTTGAGCAGCGTGGGCATCGTCTTCCTCAATATCGGCTGTGTGCTGGCCGGGCTGCTGGTCGACCGTCTGGGCGCCTGGCGCGCACTGATGATCTACAGCGTGTTGCTGCCGTTGGGCATCGGTGCGCTGTACGCCAGCCTGGTGGGGCAGTGGGGCGTGACCTGGCTGGCCTATGCGCTGGCTGGGCTGGCCTGCGGTGTGGTGGGCGTGGTGCCGTCGGTGATGGTCGGGCTGTTCCCGGCCGAAATCCGCGTTTCAGGGATTTCCTTCACGTACAACGTGGCTTATGCCCTGTGGGCCAGCACCACGCCGCTGGCGTTGATTGCACTGATGCCGTGGAGCCCGTGGGTGTGTGTCGGTTTCTGTCTGATCATGGGCACGGTGGGGCTGTTGACTGCCTTGTATTTCGGGCGTCGTGAGCCATTGGCATTTGCTGCCGAGCCTATGCCGATCATGTGCGGTGACAAATGAGTCAGTAGGGGTGGCGGGGCGTTGAGGCAGACTTCCAGGCGGTGGTTATTGGAATAACCTATTAGCCAAATTTAACCTGGAAGGTTAATTTCTCATGGAAAAGAGAACGCCTCATTGCCCGCTGGAGCACGTACAGGCGCTTTTGAGCGCGGGCAAGGTACGTACTACTCGCGCTGCCACTCGCGGGGCGCAGGCGCTAGGGGTAGGCCCCTATGAAATGCTAAGCATCGTACGAAAGCTTTTGCCCAGTGATTTTTACAAGAGCATGACGACTTACACCGATCACCGTGTTTGGCAGGACGTCTACCGTGCTCAAACAACGGTTGGCAGGGTCTACCTCAAGTTGATGGTGGTTGACGATCTGCTCATCGTGTCTTTCAAGGAGCTGTGATATGAAATGTCCTCTGTGCGGAGGAGCGGAGCTGGTTGCTCAGTCCCAAGGCATGCCCTATCGCTACAAAGGCGAATCGACCGTCATCCCCGATGTTTTCGGTGATTACTGTCCGGCCTGTGGTGAGGCCGTCTTGAGCATGGAAGAAGCGCAGCGGATCAGCGACTTGATGTCGGCCTTCGAGCGAAGAGTCAATGCAGCCGTTGTCGATCCCTCGTTCATCGCATCCATGCGTAGAAAGTTCGACCTCGACCAGCGTGAGGCGGGTGAAATCTTCGGTGGCGGGGTCAATGCCTTCTCTCGTTATGAAAACGGCAAGACCACACCACCTGTGGCGCTGGTGAAACTGCTCAAGCTGCTGGATCGCCACCCAGAGCTGTTTGAGGAAGTGCGCACTGCCTGATGGTGCCAGGCAACAAAAAGCCCCCGGCTCGTGAAAGCCGGGGGCTTTTTTTGTTGCTGCAAGCAGCGGCCTTACATGTTCGGGTAGTTCGGCCCACCAGCGCCTTCAGGGGTGACCCAAGTGATGTTCTGGGCCGGGTCCTTGATGTCGCAGGTCTTGCAGTGTACGCAGTTCTGCGCGTTGATCTGGAAGCGCTTGCTGCCGTCTTCCTGGCTGACCACTTCGTACACGCCTGCCGGGCAGTAACGCTGGGCGGGTTCGTCGTACAGCGGCAGGTTGCTGGCGATCGGTACGTTCGGGTCGGTCAGCTTCAGGTGGCAGGGTTGCTCCTCTTCGTGGTTGGTGCTGGAGAGGAATACCGAGCTGAGCTTGTCGAAGCTGAGCTTGCCGTCCGGTTTCGGGTAGTCGATCTTCTTCGACTCGGCGGCGAGCTTGAGGCAGGCGTAGTCTGGCTTGGTGTCGTGCAGGGTGAACGGCAGCTTGCCGTTGAACCAGTTCTGGTCGACATAGTTGAAGGCGCCACCGAGCAGCGGGCCGAACTTGTGCAGTGCCGGGCCGAAGTTGCGGCTGGCGAACAGTTCTTCGTACAGCCAGCTGGCCTTGAACGCGCTGACATAGCCATCGAGCAGGTCGCCACCTTCGCGGCCGGCAGCCAGTGCGTCAGCCACTGCCTCGGCGGCGAGCATGCCGGACTTCATCGCGGTATGGCTGCCCTTGATCTTGGAGAAGTTCAGGGTGCCGAGGTCGCAACCGATCAGCGCGCCGCCGTTGAAGACCATTTTCGGCAGCGAGTTCAGGCCGCCCTTGCAGATGGCGCGGGCACCATAGCTGATGCGCTTGCCGCCTTCGAGGTACTGGCTCATCACCGGGTGGTGCTTGAGGCGCTGGAATTCATCGAATGGCGACAGGTACGGGTTGGCGTAGGAGAGGTCGACGATGAGGCCGACCACCACCTGGTTGTTTTCCAGGTGATAGAGGAACGAACCGCCGGTGTTGTCCTTGCTGGTCACGTCCAGCGGCCAGCCAGCAGTGTGCACCACCAGGCCTTGCTCGTGCTTGGCCGGGTCGATTTCCCAGATTTCCTTCAGGCCGATGCCGTAGTGCTGGACGTCGGCTTCGCTGTCGAGGTTGAAGCGCTTGATCAGCTGCTTGCCGATATGGCCGCGGCAGCCTTCGGCGAACAGGGTGTACTTGGCACGCAGTTCCATGCCCGGGGTATACAGGCCGTCCTTGGGATTGCCTTCGCGGTCGACACCCAGGTCGCCGGTGACGATGCCGCGAACCACGCCGTTTTCGTCGAACAGCGCTTCCTGGGCGGCGAAGCCCGGGTAGATTTCCACGCCCAGGTTTTCGGCCTGCTGGGCCAGCCAGCGGCACAGGTTGCCCAGGGAAATGATGTAGTTGCCGTGGTTGTGCATGGTCTTGGGCACGAACAGGTCGGGGACCTTGGTCGAGCTGTCGGCACTTTTCAGCACATAGATATCGTCGCGCTTCACTTCGGTGTTGAGCGGCGCGCCAAGTTCCTTCCAGTCGGGGAACAGCTCGTTCAGGGCGCGGGGTTCGAACACCGCGCCTGAGAGAATATGAGCACCTACTTCGGAGCCTTTTTCCACCACGCAGACGCTGATCTCGCTACCGGCTTCGGCGGCCTTCTGCTTCAGGCGGCAGGCGGCGGACAAGCCCGCAGGGCCTGCGCCGACGATGACCACGTCGAATTCCATGTATTCGCGTTCCACAGGTTCTCTCCTACTCATCAAGGCTCGTGCTGTTGCTTTGTCTTATGGGTGCTTGCGTGCAGCGGCGCTTCACTGGCGCGAAACTGTAGCTACGCAAAGGGCGGACTACACCGTTTTGTCTTGGCGCGCATTATATCTACACCACTTGGCGGGTCCAATACAAACGTTTGTTTGAATTTGCCGGAGCCCAGTAAAATCACTGGAACGCGGCTGGAAGGTGACCGATTTGCCGTATTGACCGGATTGGGTGTTGCGGTCAAGATACGAGCGGTTTTACGTTCGCCGTAGGCTTGCAGCCGGGCGCAGGTACACCTCTAAAGACCAGGTGTGGAGCAGGGTTTTGCGGCCTTTGGCCGGTTTGTAGTGGAGTTTACACGCCACCACAGAAAATGACCCGTGGGTATTTGCCGCAACAGTCGCGACAAGACTGTTCGGTCAGCATGAAGTTTGCCCCTCCCGGTACGTTTTCAGAGGTGCCCTTGTACCCACGCGCATCGCCGGGCTCTGCCCCAGGCGACTATCTATTCACCGGAGAGTAACGAGGAATCCATGAAGGTTCTTGTAGCTGTCAAACGAGTGGTCGACTACAACGTCAAGGTTCGCGTCAAGGCGGACAACTCCGGCGTCGACCTTGCTAACGTCAAGATGTCCATGAACCCCTTCTGCGAAATCGCCGTCGAAGAAGCCGTCCGCCTGAAGGAAAAGGGCGTGGCGACCGAGATCGTCGTGGTTTCCGTTGGCCCGACCACCGCCCAGGAGCAACTGCGTACCGCCCTGGCCCTGGGTGCCGATCGCGCCATCCTGGTCGAAGCCGCTGACGAGCTGAATTCCCTGGCCGTGGCCAAGGCGCTGAAAGCCGTTGTCGACAAGGAGCAGCCTCAGCTGGTCATCCTCGGCAAGCAAGCCATCGACAGTGACAACAACCAGACCGGCCAGATGCTGGCCGCGCTGACCGGCTTCGCCCAGGGCACCTTCGCCTCCAAGGTCGAAGTCGCTGGCGACAAGCTGAACGTCACTCGCGAAATCGACGGCGGCCTGCAGACCGTTTCGCTGAACCTGCCGGCCATCGTCACCACCGACCTGCGCCTGAACGAGCCACGCTACGCGTCGCTGCCGAACATCATGAAGGCCAAGAAGAAACCGCTGGAAACCCTCACTCCAGACGCGCTGGGCGTTTCCCTCGCCTCCACCAACAAGACCCTGAAAGTCGAAGCGCCGGCTGCACGCAGCGCTGGCATCAAGGTCAAATCGGTGGCCGAACTGGTCGAGAAGCTGAAGAACGAAGCGAAGGTAATCTAAATGACTATCCTGGTTGTCGCTGAATACGAGAACGGTGCCGTAGCCCCGGCCACCCTGAACACCGTCGCCGCTGCCGCCAAGATCGGTGGTGATATCCATGTACTGGTCGCGGGCGCAAATGTCGGTGGCGTCGCCGAAGCCGCCGCCAAGATCGCTGGCGTTGCCAAGGTGCTGGTTGCCGATAACGCCGCCTACGCCCATGTGCTGCCGGAAAACGTCGCGCCGCTGATCGTCGAGCTGGCCAAGGGTTACAGCCACGTACTGGCTCCGGCCACCACCAATGGCAAGAACATCCTGCCACGCGTCGCTGCGCTGCTGGACGTGGACCAGATCTCCGAGATCATCTCGGTCGAGTCCGCCGATACCTTCAAGCGCCCGATCTACGCCGGTAACGCCATTGCCATCGTGCAATCGAGCGCCGCCATCAAGGTCATCACTGTGCGTACCACTGGTTTCGACGCCGTGGCCGCCGAAGGTGGTTCGGCTGCCGTGGAGGCTGTCAGCGCTGCGCACAACGCGGGTATCTCGGCCTTCGTTGGCGAAGAGCTGGCCAAGTCCGACCGCCCAGAGCTGACCGCTGCCAAGATCGTCGTGTCCGGCGGCCGTGGCATGGGCAACGGTGACAACTTCAAGCACCTGTACAGCCTGGCCGACAAGCTCGGCGCTGCTGTCGGTGCCTCGCGCGCCGCGGTCGACGCAGGCTTCGTGCCGAACGACATGCAGGTCGGCCAGACCGGCAAGATCGTCGCACCTCAGCTGTACATCGCCGTTGGTATTTCCGGCGCGATCCAGCACCTGGCGGGCATGAAGGACTCCAAGGTGATCGTCGCGATCAACAAGGATGAAGAAGCACCGATCTTCCAGGTGGCCGATTACGGCCTGGTTGCCGACCTCTTCGAGGCCGTTCCAGAGCTGGAAAAGCTGGTCTGATCCGCCTGCTTCACTTATAAAGAAGCCCGGCCCTCGCACTGAGGGCCGGGCTTTTTTGTTGCAGGGCAAGGAGTGAAGGATGGTATTGCGCGAAGCGGGCAGGGTGCTGGCATGCATGGTGGCGCTGCTGTCGCAGACGGTGATGGCGGCAGGCAAATGCGAGCGCCTGGTGGCCACTGGCAGCCCGGACGCACCACCCTATTCCTGGCAGGACCCGCTCGACCCGAAACACCTGGTTGGCGCCAATGTCGACCTGTTGCGCCAGGTCCTCGGCGAATTGGGCGTGAAAGTCGAGGTGCTCAGTGCCGGTCGGCGCGATCAGGCGCTGGAGGAGGTGCGCAGCGGGCGCATGGATTTGCTGCTCGACACCCCCATGCAAGTGGAGCAGTTGACTGCGCTGGACTACATCCATCCGCCGTTGCAGCTCAATGAATACCTGGTTTGGACCCGCCACGATGCCACGCTGGAGTTCGACGGCCCGGCAGACCTGGCCAGGTATCAGGGCAGCCTCTCCGAACGCGCGCGCCTGACGCCGGCATTCACCGCTTTCGCCAAGGCCCAGCTGAAGCTGGATCCGGCGCAGAACCTCACCCAGGCCTTCCAGAAACTGGTGCTGGGCCAGGTCGATTATGTGCTGGCCGGGCGTTACTCGGGCATGGCAATGACCCAGAGCCTGGGCATGAGCAATAACCTCATCGCCCGCGGCTTGCCGGTCGACCGCCCAGGCCTGTACCTGGCCGTGTCGCATAATTCGGCTTGCAATGATGCGTGGCTGCGTGGGCAATTGGCGAAAAAACTGACAGAATTGCCGGTCTCCGGTGCGTCCGAAGCCGTGCTGCAGCGTAATGTCGAGCGCTGGAAAGCGCAGATGCAAGTGCAGGCGGACGCCCCAAAACATTAGGAAGAGTGCGTGAGAACCCAATCCCTTATCCTGGCCGTGGCCATGCTCGGCCTGGCAGGCTGCGCCAACGACCCGGCGCCCAATGAGCAGATGCGCATTACCGAGCAGGCGCTGGAGCAGGCCAAGGCAGTTGGTGCCAGCGACCAGGTCGAGGCGCTCAAGCTGGCCGAAGACAAGTTCGCCCGGGCCAAGACCAACATGCTGACCGAAGACTACCGTGACGCACGCATGCGTGCTGAGCAGGCCGAACTGGACGCCCGCCTGGCCGAGGCTCAGGTGCTGAACCAGAAGAGCGAGGAGCAGCTTCAGTTGCTGCAGTCGCGGGTCAAGCGCTTGCGCAAGCAGTTGGAGGTGCAGCCATGATCAACCTCAATGCGAAAGCCGTACTGGCACTGCTGGTGCTGTCGGCTGGCTTGCAGGGCTGTGCCAGCCAGCGCAGTGCGGCGGCGCTGGATGATGCGACGGTGGCCTTCCAGAAGGTCAAGGACGATGCCGACGTACTGCGCAGCGCCCCGCGTGACGTGCTTCGTGCCGGTGAATCGCTGTCCCGCGCCGAGCGCCTCTCTGGCTACATTGGTACGGGCAGCGACGTGCGCCACTATGCCTACCTGAGCCAGCGCTACAGTGAGATCGCCAGCGAGCATGCCAAGCTGGCGCTGAGCGAGGAGCGTCGGGCCAAGCTCGACCTTGAGCGCCAGCGTCTCCAGCTTGCCTTGCGAGAAGCCAAATTGGCCAGTGTGCAGCAGCAGGGCAAGTGGGTGGAGAACCAGATTGCCGCATTGGCCTCGGAGCAGGCCGACCGAGGTCTGGTGATGACCCTGAGCGATGTGCTGTTCGATACCGGCAGTGCCGACCTGAAGAACTCGGCCAGCCGCACCGTGCTCAAGCTGGTGCAGTTCCTCCAGCTCAATCCGCGCCGCGTGGTGCGGATCGAAGGCTATACCGACAGCACTGGCGCGCCTGAGGACAACCTCAAGCTGTCGCGCGATCGTGCCCAGTCGGTGGCTGACATGCTGGTCGACCTGGGGATCGATGAGAAGCGCATGCAGGTCGAAGGTTATGGCGACCAATACCCGATCGAGGCCAATGCGTCGGAGCGGGGCAGGGCGCAGAACCGCCGGGTGGAAATCGTCTTCTCTGACGATAAGGGCAGGCTTGCGCCAGCACGCTGACTTCGAAACACCAAGGGCCGCTTAGCGGCCCTTTTCGCGAGTGCGGGTCGGTCCTGAGGTTAATCATTTAGATGGTGGTCACACACTGTATTGTTGACTTACTTGCCATCTGTCCCAGTACACTTTTCAACTGTTACGGTATGCTCTACCGTCAGTAAGTCGTACAAGAACAACAGGCCGCCTGCGCATCGAGATACCGCCATGACCAACCTGCTGCTGTACCAGCGCATCGCCCAGCAACTGGCCGATGACATCCGTCGCGGTGTCTATCAGCCAGGTGAGCGCGTACCGTCCGTGCGCAAGATGAGTGCCCAGCTCAACGTCAGCCATGCCACGGTGTTGCAGGCCTACGCCAATCTCGAGGATCAGGGTTTGATCCGGGCCCGGCCGCAGTCGGGCTACTATGTGCACCAGACCCCCGCCCTGACTGCGCAGACCCCGGATATCGCTCGCGTCGAACGCCCTGGGCTGGTTACCCGGGCCAGCATCATTCAGCAGGTGCTGACCGAGGCGCGTCGCGATGGTGTGTTCCCGTTCGGTGCCGCCGTGCCGCACGTAGACTACCTGCCGGTGCGTGCGCTGCATCAGCAGATCGCCAAGGTCACCCGCTTTCACAGCCCTCGTGCCTTCAGCTATATGTTCAGCCCTGGCTTCGAGCCACTGCGCAGGCAGATCGCAATCCGCATGCGCGATGCCGGTGTGCTGGTCGACCCGCGTGAGGTGATCGTCACACATGGTTGTGTCGATGCCTTGCAGATGTCGCTGCGGGTACTGACCCGCCCGGGGGACCTGATCGCAGCCGAGTCGCCTACCTATTACGGGCTGTTGCAGTTGGCGGACCTGCTGGGGCTGAAGGTCATCGAAATCCCCAGTGACCCGTCCACTGGCATCAGCCTTGAAGCATTGCAGTTGGCCGCCAACCAGTGGTCGATCAAGGCCTTGGTGCTCACCACGCGCCTGAGCAATCCGCTGGGTGGTACGGTGCCTGAGGAGCGACAGAAACAGTTGCTGCGCCTGGCGTCGGACTTCGATATCCAGATCGTCGAAGACGACATCTATGGAGAGTTGATGTTCGAGCAGGGCAAGACCAAGGCGCTCAAGGCCTTCGACCGGCTGGACCGGGTCATCTATTGCTCGAGCTTTTCCAAGACCCTTTCGCCCGGGGTGCGGGTTGGCTGGATGGTGGCAGGGCGTTACCAGGATGAAATCCAGCGCCTGCAGACCTTCACCACTCATTCTGCGTGCAGCGTGACGCAGATGGGCGTGGCGGCGTACCTGGAGAACGGTGGCTACGACCGGCACCTGCGCTATATCCGCCAGGAGTACCGCAAGAACCTCAGCGCCTACCAGCTGGCGGTGCAGCAGCACTTCCCGGAGGGCACCCAGATGACCCGGCCAACCGGCGGTTTCATCCTCTGGGTCAGCCTGCCGGGGCGGGTCAATACCCAAGAGTTGCATGTGCGTGCGCTGGAGCAGGGCATCAGTATCGCGCCCGGGTTGATCTTCAGTAACACCGAACAGTTCAACCATTGCATCCGGCTCAACTGTGGCATTCCATGGAACAAGGAGGCCGAGCGAGCGGTTATCACGCTTGGCCTGTTGGCCCAGCAATTATGCAGAGAATCGCAGTCCTCACTTTTGTAGGCTTGCCAGCGGCGGGCGGAACGGGGAGCATACGCACTTTTCCAGCCCCGTCTGCCTGTCGATCTCCATGAACCTGTTGCGTAGTGCTGCCCTGCTTATCTGTATTGCCCCGTTCTGCCTGCCTTGTGGTGTGGTTCAGGCTGCCCAGCCTGCTGGCCAGGTGCAGGCGGGGCATGGCAAGGCAGCAGGCAAGGTGCCAGCGAAGCCGGCAGCAAAGGCCAAGCCGGCCGCCAGCAAGGCCAAAGCCAAAGTCAAAGCCAAGCCGGTCAGCAAGGCAGTCACGCAGCCGTTGCCCAAGGCCAGGCTGGACTTGAGCCTGCCGACCGACATGGTCAACAATCTCGAGCCTGAAGTCGGCGATCCAACGACTCGTCGCAAGCCGTTGCTACCCGCCATGTTCGCGGAAAAACCGGAATCCAGCGACAGTCCGTTCCAGCTCAATGGCCGTTTGATCAGCAACGAGATGCAGCTGCAGCTGCGCAACGATAGTCGCCACGATGTGGAAGGTGCGGCAATCGATTTCCAGTTCCGCAATTGATCAGGCGCAACTGACTGCTGGGTCACGGCAGATTTCATCGGGCCAGCAATTTCAAACGTATGTTTGAGCGGTTACTATCCAGGGACGTTCGTCCCGTTTTGTTCCAGGGAGTCCTGATTCAGCCATGAAGTGTCGTGAGGGTTGTGGTGCCTGCTGCATCGCCCCATCCATCAGCTCGGCGATGCCGCGCATGCCTCAGGGCAAGCCGGCGGGCGAGCGCTGCCTGCACCTGACGCCTGAAAACCTTTGTGACCTGTTCGGCAAGCCCGAGCGGCCGGCGGTGTGCGGTGGGTTCAAGGCCGATATCGAGGTGTGCGGCAGTAACCGCGACGAGGCAATCAGGATTCTGGGCTGGTGGGAGCAGATAACGGCGGCGTGAGAGGCTGGATCTTCGACAACAAGGATAAACATGATGAGATCGTTCAAGCGTATTGCACTGCTGTGTGGCATGGGTGTCCTGATGGCGCCGGCTGCCTGGGCCGAGAACTGGCAGGTGGCCAAGGACGAGGAGGGTATCAAGGTCTCGCTCAGTGAGGTGCCGGGCTCCAAGTACAAGGCCTACCAGGGCGTGACCGTCATCAAGGCGCCATTGGCCAAGGTGCAGGCGCTGCAGGAGGATGCGGCAGGGGCTTGCTCGTGGATTCACGAATGCAAGTCACAAAAGCTGCTCAAGCACGAAGGCGACCAGAGCTGGACCTATACCCAGTTCAATACGCCGTGGCCGGTGACGCCCCGGGACTCGGTGTTGCACGTGACCACGGTCAAGGGTGCGGATGGCAGCTTGACGCGAAACCTCAAAGAAGAGCCAACGTATATCCCGGAAGAAAAGGGCTTTGTGCGGGTGGCGAAGGTGGAAGGTTTCTGGAAGCTGGTGCCCAAGGGTGACAGTACCGAAGTGACTTACCAGGTGCACACCGAGCCGGGCGGCAGCGTGCCCTCGATGATCGCCAACAAGTTCGTGGTCGATTCGCCGTTCAATACCCTCAAGGCGCTGCGCGAGCGGGCCGAGAAGAACTGAAGCCTGGCGCGGTTCATGTGGGAGCGGGCGAGCCCGCGAAACAGGCGATGCAGTGCATCGCACCGGCTTTGCCGGTGTTCGCGGGCTCGCCCGCTCCCGCAGAGTCCGCGAAAGCGTTCAGATTTTGAACAATAAAAAAGGCTGCCCGAGGGCAGCCTTTTGCGTTCGGCTGGTAAGGCTTACTTGCGGTCCTTCAGTTCGACGATGTCGCGCTGCAGTTCGCCGGTGTAGAGCTGGCGAGGGCGGCCGATCTTGTACGGGCTGGAGAGCATTTCTTTCCAGTGCGAGATCCAGCCCACGGTGCGTGCCAGGGCGAAGATCACGGTGAACATGCTGGTCGGAATGCCGATCGCCTTCAGGATGATGCCCGAGTAGAAGTCGACGTTCGGGTACAACGAGCGCTCGATGAAGTACGGATCGGTCAGGGCGATCTCTTCCAGGCGCATGGCCAGTTCCAGCTGCGGATCGTTCTTGATGCCCAGCTCGCCCAGGACTTCGTCACAGGTCTTCTTC
The DNA here is from genome assembly GCF_002759075.1 of Pseudomonas sp. 382. Lineage (NCBI taxonomy): Bacteria > Pseudomonadati > Pseudomonadota > Gammaproteobacteria > Pseudomonadales > Pseudomonadaceae > Pseudomonas > Pseudomonas sp. 382. Next base: position 102,275 of record NZ_PEMX01000004.1, on the reverse strand, counting down.
ATCACGGTGGCGCGCGGGTCACGGTTCTTGTAAACGCGGTGACCGAAGCCCATCAGCTTGAACGGGTCGTTCTTGTCCTTGGCCTTGGCGATGTACTTGTCGATGTTCGAGACATCGCCAATTTCATCGAGCATGGTCAGCACCGCTTCGTTCGCGCCGCCGTGGGCCGGGCCCCACAGTGCGGCGATGCCGGCAGCGATACAGGCGAACGGGTTGGCACCCGAGGAGCCTGCCAGGCGCACGGTCGAGGTGGAGGCGTTCTGCTCGTGGTCGGCGTGGAGGATGAAGATCCGGTCCATTGCCTTGGCCAGTACCGGGCTGATCGGTTTGATCTCGCACGGAGTGTTGAACATCATGTGCAGGAAGTTTTCCGCGTACGACAAGTCGTTGCGCGGGTACATCATCGGCTGGCCCATGGAGTACTTGTAAACCATTGCGGCCAGGGTCGGCATCTTGGCGACCAGGCGCACCGCGGAGATTTCGCGGTGTTGCGGGTTATTGATGTCCAGGGAGTCGTGGTAGAACGCCGAGAGGGCGCCGACCACGCCGCACATCACCGCCATCGGGTGTGCGTCACGGCGGAAACCGTTGAAGAAGGACTTCAGCTGTTCGTGAACCATGGTGTGGTTCTTGACGGTGCTGACGAACTGGGCCTTCTGCTCGGCATTCGGCAATTCGCCGTTGAGCAGCAGGTAGCAGGTTTCCAGGTAATCCGATTGCTCGGCGAGCTGTTCGATCGGGTAGCCGCGGTGCAGCAGCACGCCCTTGTCGCCGTCGATATAGGTGATCTTCGACTCGCACGAGGCAGTCGCCATGAAACCAGGATCGAAGGTGAAGTGACCAGTGGCCCCCAACCCGCGGACGTCGATTACATCAGGACCAACGGTGCCGGTTAAAATGGGCAGCTCGACGGGGGCAGCGCCCTCGATGACCAACTGCGCTTTTTTGTCAGCCATGTGGCCTCCTATTAATGCTTGAAATCATCAGACAGCCCCCCACGCAGGGCCCGCACCACTATAGAGAAGTAAATTCGAATGTCAATTTGCCTAAAGGCTGGTTGAAACGGCCTTCGAGGCCTGATTTTTCACGAAATTCTCGCCCATTTACGCCTTTTGTTCGCTAAAGGCAATCCGCTATTTGGGCTACCCCGTCACGTTGTCATAAGCAGCCTAACTGTCTATACTCGGCACCCGACTCCCATGGGCTTGCAAGCCCGAACTGCTGGGGTCGCCGTTCCCTGGGTGGTGGGTACCTGACCAGTACACTTACCAACAACTTTGCCCTGATTCGCTAGGGGCTCTTCAGTGTGAAAAAAGCCGTGAAAAGCCAACGACCTGTAAACCTAGACCTAAGGACCATCAAGCTTCCTGTCACTGCGTACACGTCCATTCTGCACCGTATCTCCGGCGTCATCCTGTTCCTCGGCCTTGCCATCATGCTTTATGCACTGGGCAAGTCACTGGGTTCCGAGGAAGGCTTCGGTGAGGTGAAGGCGTGTCTGACCAGCCCGCTGGCCAAGTTCGTGACCTGGGGCCTGCTGTCCGCCCTGCTTTATCACCTCGTGGCAGGTGTACGCCACCTGATCATGGACATGGGCATCGGTGAGACGCTGGAAGGCGGCAAGCTGGGCTCGAAAATCGTGATCGTCATCTCCGTGGTGCTGATCGTTCTGGTGGGAGTTTGGGTATGGTAACCAATGTCACGAACCTGTCGCGTTCGGGCCTCTATGACTGGATGGCGCAGCGCGTATCGGCGGTCGTTCTCGCGGCTTACTTCATTTTCCTGATCGGCTACGTGGTCTGCCACCCAGGCATCGACTACACCCAGTGGCATGGTCTGTTCTCCAATAACGCGATGCGGATCTTCAGTCTGCTGGCCCTGGTTGCCCTTGGCGCTCACGCCTGGGTCGGCATGTGGACCATCGCCACCGACTACCTGACGCCGATGTCGTTCGGCAAGTCGGCGACTGCGATTCGTTTCCTGTTCCAGGCGGTATGCGGCGTTGCGATGTTCGCTTACTTCGTCTGGGGTGTGCAGATTCTCTGGGGTATCTGATCCATGGCTAGCATTCCAACCATTTCCTTTGACGCCATCATCATCGGTGGCGGCGGTGCCGGCATGCGCGCAGCGCTGCAGCTGGCCCAGGGCGGTCACAAGACTGCCGTAGTCACCAAGGTCTTCCCGACCCGTTCGCACACTGTATCCGCCCAGGGCGGCATCACCTGCGCCATCGCTTCGGCCGACCCGAACGACGACTGGCGCTGGCACATGTACGATACCGTCAAGGGTTCCGACTACATCGGTGACCAGGACGCTATCGAATACATGTGTCAGGAAGGCCCGGCTGCGGTCTTCGAGCTGGACCACATGGGCCTGCCGTTCTCCCGTACCGAAACCGGCCGCATCTACCAGCGCCCGTTCGGTGGCCAGTCCAAGGACTTCGGTAAAGGTGGCCAGGCCGCCCGTACCTGTGCTGCATCCGACCGTACCGGTCACGCGCTGCTGCACACCCTGTACCAGGGCAACCTCAAGGCCGGCACCACCTTCCTCAACGAGTACTACGCTGTTGACCTGGTGAAGAACCAGGACGGCGCATTCGTGGGTGTGATCGCGATCTGCATCGAAACCGGCGAAACCCTGTACATCAAGTCCAAGGCCACCGTACTGGCCACTGGCGGTGCCGGCCGTATCTACGCCTCCACCACCAACGCCCTGATCAACACCGGTGACGGTATCGGCATGGCCCTGCGTGCAGGCGTACCGGTACAGGACATCGAAATGTGGCAGTTCCACCCGACCGGCATCGCCGGCGCCGGTGTACTGGTCACCGAAGGTTGCCGCGGTGAAGGTGGCTACCTGATCAACGCCCACGGCGAGCGCTTCATGGAGCGTTACGCGCCGAACGCGAAGGACCTGGCCGGCCGCGACGTGGTCGCCCGTTCCATGGTCAAGGAAATCATCGCCGGCAACGGTGTGGGCCCGAACAAGGACCACGTACTGCTGAAGCTGGACCACCTGGGCGAGGAAGTGCTGCACAGCCGCCTGCCAGGCATCTGCGAACTGTCCAAGACCTTCGCCCACGTCGACCCGGTCGTCGCGCCGGTCCCGGTCGTTCCGACCTGCCACTACATGATGGGCGGCGTTGCCACCAACATTCATGGCCAGGCCATCACCATGGACGCCGAAGGCAAGGACCAGATCATTCCAGGCCTGTTCGCCGTAGGTGAAGTGGCGTGCGTATCGGTACACGGTGCCAACCGCCTGGGCGGCAACTCGCTGCTCGACCTGGTGGTGTTCGGCCGTGCCGCCGGCCTGCACCTGGAGAAGTCGCTGAGCGAAGGCGTGGAATACCGCGACGCCAGCGATACCGATATCGATGTGGCCCTGAACCGCCTGAACAAGCTCAACGAGCGTACTTCCGGTGAAGACGTTGCCAGCCTGAAGCGTGAGCTGCAGAGCTGCATGCAGAACTACTTCGGTGTATTCCGTACTGGCGAATACATGCAGAAGGGTATCGAGCAGCTGGCTGGCCTGCGTGAGCGCATCGCCAACGTCAAGATCAACGACAAATCCCAGGCCTTCAACACCGCGCGTATCGAAGCGCTGGAGCTGCAGAACCTGCTGGAAGTCGCCGAAGCTACCGCCATTGCGGCCGAAGCCCGTAAAGAGTCCCGCGGCGCTCACGCCCGTGAAGACTTCGAAGACCGTGACGACGAAAACTGGCTGTGCCACACCCTGTACTACCCGGGTGAGAAGCGCGTCGCCAAGCGTGGTGTCAACTTTGCGCCGAAGACTGTTCCAGCCTTCGAACCAAAAGTCCGGACTTACTAAGGGTGGCTGCTATGTTGAAAGTCGAAGTTTATCGTTACAACCCGGACACCGACTCGGCGCCCAAGATGGAGTCGTTCGACGTCGATACCGGTGGCAAGGACCTGATGGTGCTGGACGTGCTGGCGCTGATCAAGGAAAAGGACGAGGGCTTCTCGTACCGTCGCTCCTGCCGCGAAGGCGTTTGCGGTTCCGATGGCATGAACATGAACGGCAAGAACGGCCTGGCCTGCATCACCCCGCTGTCGGGCGTGGTCAAGGGCAACAAGCTGGTTCTGCGTCCACTGCCAGGCCTGCCGGTCATTCGTGACCTGGTGGTCGACATGAGCATCTTCTACAAGCAATACGAGAAGGTGAAGCCGTTCCTGCAGAACGATACGCCGGCTCCGGCCATCGAGCGTCTGCAGTCGCCGGAAGACCGTGACAAGCTGGACGGTCTGTACGAGTGCATCCTGTGCGCCTGCTGCTCGACCTCCTGCCCGTCGTTCTGGTGGAACCCGGACAAGTTCCTGGGCCCGGCCGCTCTGCTGCAGGCCTACCGTTTCCTGGCCGACAGCCGTGACACCAAGACCCAGGAGCGCCTGGCGTCCCTGGATGACCCGTTCAGCGTATTCCGCTGCCGCGGGATCATGAACTGCGTCAACGTTTGCCCGAAGGGTCTGAACCCGACCAAGGCAATCGGTCACGTACGTAACATGCTGCTGCAAAGCGGCACCTGATACAAAGCGTTGTAACTGCAGTAAGCCGAGGTGCGGGCGCTGAGCCCGCACTGAGGTAAAACCTGAGCAAGGACCCAAAAAGCCCGCGCTCGATACCTATGAAGATATGAGACCAGCAGGGGCTTTCCGGGCTGGTACCCGGAAAATCAGCAGGATCCAAGTGGCGTGGTTCAGTCGCTTTATTTGGACTTTTCCAGGTTTGCTGTGGCTCTCGCCGATCAGTCCCCTAACCGAGGGTGACCAAGCATGCAAGAAAGCGTGATGCAGCGCATGTGGGATAGCGCCCACCTTTCAGGTGGTAACGCTGCATATGTGGAAGAGCTCTACGAGCTCTACCTGCACGACCCTAACGCTGTGCCAGAAGAGTGGCGCACTTACTTCCAGAAGTTGCCAGCCGACGGCAGCACCGCTACCGATGTATCGCACTCGACGATCCGCGACCATTTCGTACTGCTGGCAAAGAACCAGCGCCGCGCACAACCGGTTTCCGCCGGGAGCGTGAGCACAGAACACGAGAAGAAGCAGGTTGAAGTTCTGCGACTGATCCAGGCCTATCGTATGCGCGGCCATCAGGCTGCCAAGCTCGACCCGTTGGGGTTGTGGCAGCGACCTGCGCCTGTAGACCTGTCGATCAATCACTACGGCTTGACCAATGCCGATCTTGATACGACCTTCCGTGCCGGCGACCTGTTCATCGGCAAAGAGGAGGCGAGCCTACGCGAGATCTTCGAGGCGCTCCAGAAGACATATTGTCGCACCATTGGCGCCGAGTTCACCCACATCGTCGATTCCGAGCAGCGCAGCTGGTTCCAGCAGCGTCTGGAAAGCGTGCGCGGCCGTCCGGAGTTCTCGGTCGACGTGCAGACGCACCTGCTCGAGCGCGTGACCGCCGGTGAAGGTCTCGAGAAGTACCTGGGCACCAAGTATCCGGGCACCAAGCGTTTCGGCCTCGAGGGCGGCGAAAGCCTGATCCCGATGCTGGACGAGATGATCCAGCGCTCCGGCTCCTACGGCACCAAGGAAGTCGTGATCGGCATGGCCCACCGCGGCCGTCTGAACGTTTTGGTCAACACCTTCGGCAAGAACCCGCGCGAGCTGTTCGACGAGTTCGAAGGCAAGAAGATGAACGAGCTGGGCTCCGGTGACGTGAAGTATCACCAGGGCTTCTCCTCCAACGTGATGACCCCAGGTGGCGAAGTGCACCTGGCCATGGCGTTCAACCCGTCCCACCTGGAAATCGTCTCGCCAGTGGTGGAGGGTTCGGTGCGCGCCCGTCAGGACCGTCGCAACGACACCGTGGGTGACAAGGTTCTGCCGATCTCGATCCACGGCGACGCTGCGTTCGCTGGCCAGGGCGTGGTCATGGAAACCTTCCAGATGTCGCAGACCCGCGGTTTCAAGACCGGCGGTACCGTGCACATCGTGATCAACAACCAGGTCGGTTTCACCATCAGCAACCCGCTGGACGCACGTTCCACCGAGTATGCAACCGATGTCGCCAAGATGATTCAGGCGCCGATCCTGCACGTTAACGGTGACGATCCGGAAGCCGTGCTGTTCGTGACCCAGCTGGCTATCGATTACCGCATGCAGTTCAAGCGTGACGTGGTCATCGACCTGGTCTGCTACCGTCGTCGCGGCCACAACGAGGCCGACGAGCCGAACGGCACCCAGCCGCTGATGTACCAGCAGATCTCCAAGCAGCGCACCACCCGTGAGCTGTATGCCGATTCGCTGATCCAGGCCGGTCGCATCGACGCTGAGCGCGCTCAGGCCAAGATCGACGAGTACCGCAACGCCCTGGACAACGGCCTGCACGTGGTGAAGAGCCTGGTCAAGGAGCCGAACCGCGAGCTGTTCGTCGACTGGCGTCCATACCTGGGCCATGCCTGGACTGCACGTCACGATACCCGCTTCGACCTCAAGACCCTGCAGGACCTGTCGGCCAAGCTGCTGGAACTGCCGGAAGGCTTCGTCGTCCAGCGTCAGGTCGCGAAGATCTACGAAGATCGCCAGAAGATGCAGGCCGGCGGCTTGCCGATCAACTGGGGTTATGCAGAGACCATGGCCTACGCCACCCTGCAGTTCGAAGGTCACCCGATCCGCATGACCGGCCAGGACATCGGTCGTGGCACCTTCTCGCACCGTCATGCGGTGCTGCACAACCAGAAGGACGCGAGCACCTACGTACCGCTGAAGAACCTGTTCCCGGGCCAGCCGCGTTTCGAACTGTACGACTCCTTCCTGTCGGAAGAGGCGGTATTGGCGTTCGAATACGGCTACTCGACCACCACGCCGAACGCGCTGGTGATCTGGGAAGCTCAGTTCGGCGACTTCGCCAACGGTGCCCAGGTGGTGATCGACCAGTTCATCACCAGCGGCGAGCACAAGTGGGGCCGCCTGTGCGGTCTGACCATGCTGCTGCCACACGGTTATGAAGGGCAGGGGCCGGAGCACTCCTCCGCGCGTCTGGAGCGTTACCTGCAGCTGTGCGCCGAGCACAACATCCAGGTCTGCGTACCGACCACCCCGGCACAGATCTACCACCTGCTGCGTCGTCAGGTCATCCGTCCGCTGCGCAAGCCGCTGATCGTGCTGACGCCGAAGTCGCTGCTGCGCCACAAGCTGGCCGTCTCGACCCTGGAAGACCTGGCCGAAGGCTCGTTCCAGACCGTGATCCCGGAGATCGACAGCCTCGATCCGGCCAAGGTCGAACGTCTGATCCTGTGCGGCGGCAAGGTGTACTACGACCTGCTGGAAAAACGCCGTGCCGAAGGCCGCGAAGACATCGCGATCCTGCGTCTGGAGCAGCTGTATCCGTTCCCTGAGGACGACCTGGTCGAAATCCTGGCGCAATACACCAACCTCAAGCATGCGGTCTGGTGCCAGGAAGAACCGATGAACCAGGGCGCCTGGTACAGCAGTCAGCACCACATGCGCCGTATCCTGGGCCGCCATAACAAGGCACTGGTCCTGGAATACGCCGGCCGCGACGCTTCCGCCGCGCCAGCCTGTGGTTACGCATCGAAGCACGCCGAGCAGCAAGAAAAACTGCTGCAAGACGCCTTCACTGTTTAATGCCTTCGCGCACCTGAAACCGAATTTAAGGAAACACAGATAATGGCTATCGAGATCAAAGCCCCAACCTTCCCGGAATCGGTTGCCGATGGCACCGTTGCCACTTGGCACAAGCAGCCGGGCGATGCCGTCAAGCGTGACGAGCTGATCGTCGACATCGAGACCGACAAGGTCGTCCTGGAAGTGCTGGCCACCGCCGATGGCGTGCTGGGCGCCATCGTCAAGGGCGAGGGCGACACCGTCCTGTCCGACGAAGTGCTGGGTTCGATCGTTGAAGGTGGTGCTGCTGCCGCTGCCCCAGCAGCTGCTCCGGCCGCCGCTGCCCCGGCTGCCGCTGCTACTGCCGATGCTGGCGAAGATGACCCGATCGCTGCACCTGCCGCACGCAAGCTGGCCGAAGAAAACGCTATCGACCTGGCTACCGTTGCCGGCACCGGCAAAGGCGGGCGCATCACCAAGGAAGACGTTGTCGCCGCCGTCGCCAACAAGAAGTCGGCCCCGGCCCCGGCGGCCAAGCCGGCTGCCGCCGCCGCTGCTGCCCCGGTTGTCGTTGCCGCTGGCGACCGCACCGAGAAGCGCGTGCCGATGACCCGTCTGCGCGCCAAGATCGCCGAGCGTCTGGTCGAAGCCCAGTCGAACATGGCCATGCTGACCACCTTCAACGAAGTCGACATGACCGAAGTCATGGCCCTGCGTTCGAAGTACAAGGACCTGTTCGAGAAGACCCATAACGGCGTACGCCTGGGCTTCATGTCGTTCTTCGTCAAGGCCGCCACCGAAGCCCTGAAGCGCTTCCCGGCGGTCAACGCCTCGATCGACGGCAACGACATCGTCTACCACGGCTTCGCCGACGTCGGCGTTGCCGTGTCGAGCGATCGTGGCCTGGTGGTTCCGGTTCTGCGTAACGCCGAGTCGATGAGCCTGGCTGAAATCGAAAACGGCATCGCCACCTTCGGCAAGAAGGCCCGTGACGGCAAGCTGTCGATCGAAGAGATGACCGGTGGTACCTTCACCATCACCAACGGCGGTACCTTCGGCTCGATGATGTCGACCCCGATCGTCAACCCGCCGCAGGCTGCCATCCTGGGCATGCACAACATCATCCAGCGCCCGATGGCCGTCAACGGCCAAGTGGTCATCCGCCCGATGATGTACCTGGCACTGTCCTACGATCACCGCCTGATCGATGGCAAGGAAGCGGTAACCTTCCTGGTCACCATCAAGAACCTGCTGGAAGATCCGTCTCGCCTGCTGCTGGACATCTAACCCTCTGGCTGCGTACCGTGCCGGCCCTGGCTTCGCAAGAAGCCGCGCCGCGCGGTCCGCGGCCTGTAGCTTGTAGCTGATAAGGAATCTTTTATGACCCAGAAATTCGACGTAGTGGTAATCGGTGCAGGTCCTGGCGGCTATGTTGCTGCCATCAAGGCTGCACAACTTGGTCTGAAGACTGCCTGTATCGAGAAGTACACCGACGCCGAGGGCAAGCTGGCCCTGGGCGGCACCTGCCTGAACGTAGGCTGCATTCCGTCCAAGGCGCTGCTGGACAGCTCCTGGAAGTACAAGGAAGCCAAAGAGAGCTTCAACGTCCACGGTATCTCCACTGGTGAAGTGAAGATGGACGTCGCCGCGATGGTGGGTCGCAAGGCCGGCATCGTGAAAAACCTGACCGGTGGCGTCGCCACCCTGTTCAAGGCCAATGGCGTGACCTCGATCCAGGGCCACGGCAAGCTGCTGGCTGGCAAAAAGGTCGAAGTCACCAAAGCTGACGGCACCACTGAAGTCATCGAAGCCGAGAACGTGATTCTGGCTTCCGGCTCGCGTCCGATCGACATTCCGCCGGCTCCGGTCGACCAGAACGTCATCGTCGACTCCACCGGCGCCCTGGAATTCCAGGCCGTACCGAAGCGCCTGGGCGTGATCGGTGCTGGTGTGATCGGCCTGGAGCTGGGCTCGGTATGGGCTCGCCTGGGTGCTGAAGTCACCGTCCTGGAAGCCCTGGACACCTTCCTGATGGCTGCCGACACCGCGGTGTCGAAAGAAGCCCAGAAGACCCTGACCAAGCAAGGCCTGGACATCAAGCTGGGCGCTCGCGTCACTGGCTCGAAAGTCAACGGCAACGAAGTCGAGGTGACCTACACCAACGCCGAAGGCGAGCAGAAGATCACCTTCGACAAGCTGATCGTCGCGGTCGGCCGTCGCCCGGTGACCACCGATCTGCTGGCTGCAGACAGCGGCGTGACCATCGATGAGCGTGGCTACATCTATGTCGATGACTACTGCGCTACCAGCGTACCGGGCGTCTACGCCATTGGTGACGTGGTGCGTGGCCTGATGCTGGCCCACAAGGCTTCGGAAGAGGGCATCATGGTCGTCGAGCGCATCAAGGGCCACAAGGCTCAGATGAACTACGACCTGATCCCATCGGTCATCTACACCCACCCGGAAATCGCCTGGGTCGGCAAGACCGAACAAGCCTTGAAGGCCGAGGGTGTTGAGGTTAACGTAGGCACCTTCCCGTTCGCGGCCAGCGGCCGTGCAATGGCAGCCAACGATACCGGTGGTTTCGTCAAGGTCATCGCTGACGCCAAGACCGACCGCGTCCTGGGTGTTCATGTGATTGGCCCATCGGCTGCCGAACTGGTACAGCAGGGCGCGATCGCAATGGAATTCGGCACCAGTGCCGAGGATCTGGGCATGATGGTCTTCAGCCATCCAACCCTGTCCGAAGCGCTGCATGAAGCAGCGCTGGCAGTGAATGGCGGCGCCATTCACGTGGCCAACCGTAAGAAGCGTTAATTATAAGAAACCACGGCGGGCTGCCCGTCGTGAGTCTTGCGTGCATGACTCACCGCGGAACGTCCGCCGGACCGGACAACACGGGAAAACCCGGGGTCAATGGTCACAGGTGGTGCGGCGCCAGCAATGGCGCAGCGCCGAAGCGCAGTACCTAACGAAGACGGTAAAAAGCATGAATCTTCACGAGTATCAGGGTAAGCAGCTGTTCGCTGAGTACGGCCTGCCAGTTTCCAAGGGTTTCGCAGTCGACACCCCTGAAGCTGCAGCAGAAGCCTGCGACAAGATCGGCGGGAACGAGTGGGTAGTCAAAGCCCAGGTTCACGCAGGTGGTCGCGGCAAGGCGGGCGGCGTCAAGCTGGTTCGCAGCAAGGAAGACGCCAAGGCGTTCGCTGCACAGTGGTTGGGCAAGAATCTGGTTACCTACCAGACTGATGCCAACGGTCAACCCGTCTCCAAGATTCTGGTCGAATCCTGCACTGACATCGCCAAAGAGCTGTACCTGGGCGCTGTAGTGGATCGTTCGAGCCGCCGTATCGTGTTCATGGCTTCCACCGAGGGTGGCGTGGACATCGAGAAAGTGGCGCACGACACGCCTGAGAAGATCCTCAAGGCTACCATCGACCCACTGGTTGGCGCTCAGCCGTTCCAGGGTCGTGAGCTGGCGTTCCAGCTGGGCCTGGAAGGCAAGCAAGTTCAACAGTTCGCCAAGATCTTCGTGGGTCTGGCCAAGCTGTTCAAGGATCACGATCTGGCCCTGCTGGAAGTGAACCCGCTGGTGATCAAGGCCGATGGCGACCTGCACTGCCTCGATGCCAAGATCAACATCGACGCCAACGCCATGTACCGTCAGCCCAAGCTGAAGACTTTCCACGACCCGTCGCAGGACGACGCCCGTGAAGCCCACGCTGCCAAGTTCGAACTGAACTACGTTGCCCTCGAAGGCAACATCGGCTGCATGGTCAACGGTGCCGGCCTGGCCATGGGTACCATGGACATCGTCAACCTGCACGGCGGCAAGCCAGCCAACTTCCTCGACGTGGGCGGCGGCGCTACCAAAGAACGCGTTACCGAAGCGTTCAAGATCATTCTGTCCGACACCAACGTCGCGGCCGTTCTGGTCAACATCTTCGGCGGCATCGTTCGCTGCGACATGATTGCCGAAGGCATCATCGGTGCAGTGAAAGAAGTCGGCGTTAAAGTTCCGGTTGTCGTTCGCCTTGAAGGCAACAACGCCGAACTGGGCGCTAAAGTACTGGCAGAAAGCGGTTTGAACATCATTGCGGCCACCAGCCTGACCGACGCTGCTCAACAAGTTGTCAAAGCTGCGGAGGGCAAGTAATGAGCGTCCTGATCAATAAAGATACCAAAGTCATCTGCCAGGGCTTCACCGGCTCGCAGGGTACTTTCCACTCCGAACAGGCCATCGCCTATGGCACCAAGATGGTCGGCGGCGTTACGCCAGGCAAGGGTGGCACCACCCACCTGGGCCTGCCGGTGTTCAACACCGTCAAGGAAGCCGTGGAAGCTACCGGCGCTGACGCTTCGGTCATCTACGTTCCGGCTCCTTTCTGCAAGGACTCGATCCTGGAAGCAGCCTTCGGCGGCATCAAGCTGATCGTCTGCATCACCGAAGGCATTCCTACCCTGGACATGCTGGATGCCAAGGTCAAGTGCGACGAGCTGGGCGTGACCCTGATCGGCCCTAACTGCCCAGGCGTGATCACTCCGGGCGAGTGCAAGATCGGCATCATGCCAGGCCACATCCACCTGCCAGGCAAGGTCGGTATCGTTTCGCGTTCCGGCACCCTGACCTACGAAGCGGTCAAGCAGACCACCGACGCCGGCTTTGGCCAGTCGACCTGCGTGGGTATCGGTGGCGACCCGATCCCGGGCTCCAACTTCATCGACATCCTGAAGCTGTTCCAGGAAGACCCGAAGACCGAAGCGATCGTCATGATCGGTGAAATCGGCGGTTCGGCTGAAGAAGAAGCGGCAGCCTACATCAAGGCCAACGTCACCAAGCCAGTCGTTTCCTACATCGCCGGTGTTACTGCCCCGGCGGGCAAGCGCATGGGCCACGCTGGCGCCATCATTTCCGGCGGCAAAGGCACTGCGGACGAGAAGTTCGCCGCGCTGCAGGACGCTGGTGTGAAGACCGTGCGTTCCCTGGCTGACATCGGTAAGGCCCTGGCCGAGCTGACCGGCTGGGAAGTCAAGAAGTAATACCTGCTACACCCCCCACGCGCACAGAGGCCACCTTCGGGTGGCCTTTGTCGTTTTTGGGTTTTGATTTTTCCTGTGCCGCCTTCGCGGGTTTACCCGCGAAGAGGCCGGAACAGGCAATAAAGAATTTTCGATGGGTTTGATAGGGATTTTCGTGCGGACGAAAGTTTCAATATGGTGATAATTCCTACTGTCTCCGGTCACACAGACGACAAACATGTACGCACATCGGACAAGCAGCACTGTATCAGTGCGTTTACCGGGTAAAACGGTTAATCTACGCGTTCACTCTGTGCCCGTACCCCACAAGGGAACGACACGCTAAACGGGTCTGGCCTACCAAGCCGGGCAGCATTTCCCCTCATCCAAAGGGAAATCCCCTCTCGAATCCCGATTTCAGCAGTGTGGTACTACCTTAAATGAAAGTTCTCAAAGGCCAGGATATCCTGGCGCTTGGCTTTATGACGTTTGCGCTTTTCGTAGGCGCTGGCAACATCATCTTCCCGCCTATCGTTGGTCTGCAGTCTGGCCCGCACGTTTGGATGGCGGCCCTGGGCTTCCTGGTCACCGCCGTGGGCCTGCCGGTCATCACCGTGGTCGCCCTGGCCAAGGTCGGCGGCGGCATGGATGCCCTGAGCAGCCCGATCGGCAAGTTCTTCGGTGGCCTGCTGGCGGCCGTGTGCTACCTGTCGGTCGGCCCGCTGTTCGCGACGCCGCGAACCGCGACCGTGTCGTTCGAAGTGGGTGTGGCGCCGCTGACCGGTGAAAGCCCGACCGCGCTGTTCATCTATAGCCTGGTGTACTTCGCCGTGGTACTGGCTGTGTCCATGTATCCGGGCAAACTGCTCGACACCGTCGGTCGCTTCCTCGCGCCACTGAAGATCATTGCCCTGGCGGTGCTGGGCATCGCTGCCTTCGCGCTGCCGGCCGGAACCATCGGTGAAGCTCAGCCGGCCTATGCCGCCGCTGCGTTCTCCAAAGGCTTCTCCGATGGCTACCTGACCATGGACACCCTCGGCGCCCTGGTATTCGGTATCGTCATCGTCAATGCCATCCGCTCGCGCGGTGTCGAGTCGCCGAAGTTGATCACCCGGTATGCCATCATCGCCGGCCTGATCGCTGGTGTTGGCCTGGCGCTGGTGTACATCAGCCTGTTCCGCCTGGGTGCCGGCAGCCACGAGATTGCCGCCGGTGCCACCAACGGTGCCGCTGTCCTGCATGCCTATGTGCAGCACACCTTCGGCTCGCTGGGCAGTGGTTTCCTCGCCGTGCTGATCGCGTTGGCATGCCTGGTGACTGCGGTCGGCCTGACCTGTGCCTGTGCCGAGTACTTCAGCCAGGTCCTGCCGCTGTCGTACCGTGCTCTGGTGGTGATCCTGGCAGGCTTCTCGTTGCTGATCTCCAACCTGGGCCTGACCAAGTTGATCATGTTCTCGATCCCGGTCCTGACCGCCATCTATCCGCCCTGCATCGTGGTGGTGGGGCTGAGCTTCGTGAAGGAGCTTTGGCATTCGCCGACCCGCATCCTGGCCCCGGTGATGCTGGTATCGCTGGTGTTCGGTATCGTCGACGCGATCAAGGGCAGCGAGATTGCCCATGTGCTGCCAGACGTTCTGGCGCATTTGCCGCTGAGCGATCAAGGCCTGGCCTGGCTGGTGCCTTCGGTGGTAACCCTGGTTGGCGCAGTGGCCTGCGACCGCCTGCTCGGCAAGCCGCGCGAAGCCTTGGCCTGATGGCATAGGTTGAAGCCTGAGGGCAGCACCGGTCACGAGCCGCAGGGTGCTGGCCATGGGTCGAAACCCGCAAGCCCCGTATCCGTATGGATGCGGGGCTTTTTCGTTTCAGGTTGTGCCTTTTGCCGCTCGTGGGCGTCGAAACCCGGTCACTATCCTTTGTGCACCTGGCCCTCGGGAATCCTGCATGAACTTCATCCAAAGCAATCTACACAACCTCCTGGCCGTCTGCTGGTTCGCCCTCTGCTGGGGCGGCTACACCCGCTATGCCATCTGGAAAGGCCGAGACACTGCCTGCCTGGCCAGCGTGCTGCATCTATACCGGGAAGACTGGATGCGCCGCATGCTGCTGCGCGACAACCGCATCGCCGATGCCAGCGTGATTGGTAACCTGGAGCGCAACGCCTCGTTTTTCGCCTCCAGCACCCTGATCATCCTTGCCGGTATTCTCACCGTGCTAGGTGCTTCGGATCGCGCCCTGTCGCTGCTTGCAGACCTGCCGCTGGTGCAGCAGGCGTCCCAGGGTATGTCGGAAATCAAGCTGCTGTGCCTGGCAATGGTCTTCGTCTACGCCTTCTTTACCTTCAGCTGGTGCATGCGCCAGTACAACTTTGCCGCGGTATTGGTGGGGTCCGCACCAATGATTGGTGAACGCCAGGTCAACGAACTGGAACGCAAGGCGTTTGCCTCGCGTGCGGCGCGGGTGCTTTCGCTGGCGGCCAACCAGTTCAACTTTGGCCTGCGCTCTTATTACTTCGGCATGGCCATGCTCACGTGGTTTATCAGCCCGTGGCTGTTCATGATCGTGAGTGTCGGTGTAGTGCTGATTCTGTATCGCCGAGAATTCCATTCCGACGTATTGGACGTCATGGTGTTCACCCCCACCGAAAGTGTTCAGACAGAGGTGCTCAGTACCAGGACTGAAACGATTAACTCGTAAGTTGCAGGTACAAAAAAACCCGACAATGTCGGGTTTTTTTGTACCTGTCGTTTACTGCTTGGCAGGTTCGGCAGGCGCGGTGGCCGGTGCCGGAGTAGTCGGGGCAGCCTCTTCGGCGGCCTTCTGCTCGGCTTCGGCCTGATCTTTGGCGGCTTCGGCGTTTTCCTTGGCAGCGTCGTTCATCTTATCCTGAGCATCACCCATCTTTTCTTGGGCTTGTTCACGGTGTTCTTGTGCGTCCTGGGCTTTGTCTTCGCTCGCTTTATCGCAAGCAGCCAGGCCCATGGCAGCAGCCAGCATCAGAGCAAAAGCAAAAGGTTTACGCATGGGGGTGTTTCCTCTTGGTGAATAACTGAGTTGTTCCTTCGAGTTCGGCGGTGTGGAATAAGTTCCACGTTTTTTACAGATATATAACGCCGTGTTCTATATGGACTTTTTACTGTTTTTGTGCCGTAACGGCAGCGATCCTGGGAGCTGCATATGAACGAATCAAGCTTGCAGGCCATGGCTGAACGCTTTCTTTCAGCATTGAAGCATTGCCAGTTGTTACAGATGAGTGTGGCCCATGCCGACCGCGACGGCATGACCCTGATGCTGCCTTGGTCAGCGTCGATTGTCGGCAACCCGCAGACCGGCGCGGTGCATGGCGGCGCCCTGACCACGCTGATGGACACCACCTGCGGCATGGCCACGCTGTGCGTGCTACCGCGCTTCGAGGTGTGCCCGACCCTCGACCTGCGCATCGACTACATGCACCCGGCCGAAGCGGGTAAGCCCATTTATGGACATGCACAATGCTACCGGGTCACCCGCGATGTGATCTTCACCCGCGGTAGCGCCTACCAGGACGACCCGGATCAGCCGATCTGCCAAGTGGTCGGCACCTTCATGCGCCTGGGCCAGCAGATCAGAGGCGGCATCGGTTTCGGCAACAACCTGAAGGAGGGCGGGGCATGATTCCTGAGAGCATTCGTCAGCAGTTGAATGCGGCCCACGCTGTCGGTGATTACCGCCCGTTACTGGCCTTGATCCCTTATGCAGGCCTGATTGGCATCGAGTGCGAGCGCGAAGGCGATGACCTGCTGTTTCGCCTGCCGGCCAACCAGGACAACATCGGCAACCCCTTGCTGCCGGCCATCCATGGCGGCGTGATCGCCGGGTTCATGGAATTGTCCGCAGCGCTCTACCTACTGATCTACAGCGAAAGCGCGAGCATTCCGAAGATCATCGATTTTTCCATCGACTACCTGCGCGCCGGTCACTTGCGCGACACCTACGCCCAGTGCCAGCTCTGGCGTCAGGGGCGGCGGGTCACCAACGTCGCCATCACTGCCTGGCAGGCTGACCGCCAGTCACCGATCGCCACCGCCCGCGCGCACTTCAAGATCGAACCGGAAAAGCCCTTGAAATCGCCTGGGCAGCCCCCATCTGCATGACATCCGCCGTAAACGTTGGCCATATCGGCCGCGGGGCGCCACTGCCATCAGATCGGAGTTTTGAAGACCATGAGTGTGGAGACTCAAAAAGAAACGCTGGGCTTCCAGACCGAGGTAAAGCAGCTGCTGCACCTCATGATCCATTCGCTGTACTCGAACAAGGAGATCTTCCTGCGTGAGCTGATCTCCAACGCCTCCGACGCCGCCGACAAGCTGCGCTTCGAGGCCCTGGCCAAGCCAGAGCTGCTCGAGAACGATGCCGACCTGAAGATCCGCCTGAGCTTCGACAAGGACGCCGGTACCGTGACCCTCGAGGACAACGGCATCGGTATGAGCCGCGAGGATGTCATCGCCCACCTGGGCACCATTGCCAAGTCCGGCACCGCCGACTTCATGAAGAACCTCACCGGGGACCAGAAGAAGGACTCGCACCTGATCGGTCAGTTCGGTGTCGGCTTCTACTCGGCCTTCATCGTTGCCGACAAGGTCGATGTATATAGCCGCCGCGCTGGCCTGCCAGCCGCTGAAGGCGTGCACTGGTCGTCGAAGGGCGAGGGTGAATTCGAAGTTGCCACCATCGACAAGCCGCAGCGCGGCACGCGTATCGTCCTGCACCTGAAGAAGGGCGAGCTGGAGTTCGCCGATGGCTGGCGCCTGCGCAATGTGGTCAAGAAGTACTCCGACCATATTGCCCTGCCGATCGAACTGCCCAAGGAGCAGGCTCAAGCCGCTGAAGGCGAAGAAAAGCCAGCGCAGGAATGGGAAACCGTCAACCGCGCCAGCGCCCTGTGGACCCGTTCGCGCTCCGAGGTGAAGGACGAGGAATACCAGGAGTTCTACAAGCACATCGGCCATGACTTCGAGAACCCGCTGGCCTGGAGCCACAACAAGGTCGAAGGCAAGCTTGAGTACAACTCGCTGCTGTACGTGCCGGCCCGTGCGCCGTTCGACCTGTACCAGCGCGAAGCGCCACGTGGCCTGAAGCTGTACGTCCAGCGCGTGTTCATCATGGACCAGGCCGAGTCGTTCCTGCCGCTGTACCTGCGCTTCATCAAGGGTGTGGTGGATTCCAACGACCTGTCGCTGAACGTGTCCCGCGAGATCTTGCAGAAAGACCCGATCATCGACTCGATGAAAACCGCGCTGACCAAGCGCGTGCTTGACATGCTGGAGAAGTTGGCCAAGAACGAGCCTGAGCAGTACAAGAGCTTCTGGAAGAACTTCGGCCAGGTGCTGAAGGAAGGCCCGGCTGAAGACTTCGCCAACAAGGAAAAGATCGCCGGCCTGCTGCGTTTTGCCTCCACCCAGGACGACAGCGGCGAGCAGAGCGTTGCCCTGGCCGATTATCTGGCACGCGCCAAGGAAGGTCAGGACAAGATCTACTACCTCACCGGCGAATCCTACGCTCAGGTCAAGAACAGCCCTCACCTGGAAGTCTTCCGCAAGAAAGGCATCGAGGTCCTGCTGCTGACCGACCGTATCGACGAGTGGCTGATGAGCTACCTCAACGAGTTCGATGGCAAAGCATTCGTCGACGTCGCCCGTGGCGATCTCGACCTGGGCAAGCTGGACTCGGAAGAGGACAAGAAGGCCCAGGAAGAAGTGGCCAAGGACAAGGAGGGCCTGGTCGAGCGTCTGAAAGGTGCCTTGGGTGACAGCGTCGCCGAAGTACGCGTCTCGCACCGCCTGACTGACTCGCCGGCGATCCTTGCCATTGGCGAACAGGACCTGGGCCTGCAAATGCGCCAGATTCTCGAAGCCAGCGGCCAGAAGGTGCCGGAATCGAAGCCGATCTTCGAATTCAACCCGACTCATCCGCTGATCGAGAAGCTGGACAACGAGCAGAGCGAAGACCGCTTTGCCGAACTGTCGCACATCCTCTTCGATCAGGCCGCGCTGGCGGCCGGTGACAGCCTGAAGGATCCGGCAGCTTACGTTCGTCGCCTGAACAAGCTACTGGTCGAGCTGTCTGCTTGAGTTGATGCACAGGAAAGCCCGCTTCGGCGGGCTTTTTTATAGTCAGTGCCTAAGGAGTGCTTGATGAGCAAGGTAATCGTCGAATCGCTGGTCTATCACCTGTCCGGCAAGACCTATGAAAGCCGCCTGGTCTACGAGCCAGGTGCACGGGGTCGCCCGGGCCTGGTGATGGCGCCGAACTGGATGGGCATCGGCGAAGGCGCGGAACGTATCGCCAAGGAAGTGGCCGAGAAGGGTTATGTGGTGCTGATTGCCGACCTGTATGGGCAGTCGGTCCGGCCGTCCAATGCCGATGAGGCAGGGGCGGCGATGATGCCGCTGAAGAATGACCGTGGCGAGCTGCGCAAGCGCATGCAGGAAGCCCTGGCGCAACTGCTGGGCCAATCCAAGGCCCTGCTGGAGCCGGGCAAGGTGGCCACCTTCGGCTTCTGCTTCGGTGGCTGCTGTGCCCTGGAGCTGGCCCGTACCGGGGCCGACCTGAAAGCGGCGGTGTCGTTCCATGGCACACTGGACACCCCGAACCCGGAAGATGCCAAGCGTATCAAGGGTTCGGTGCTGGTACTGCACGGTGCTTCCGACCCGCTGGTGCCGAAGGAGCAACTGCCGGCGTTCGAAGACGAAATGAACGCCGCGAAGGTGGACTGGCAGCTGCTGAGCTACGGCGGCGCGGTGCATTCGTTCACCGATCCGAACGCCAATGTCCCGGGCAAGATGCAGTACGACCGTCGCACTTCGGAGCGGGCGTTCCGCTCGATGCACAACCTGCTCAGCGAAGTGTTCCAGCGCTGATACTGCAGGGGGCCGCTATGCGGCCCTTTCGCGACACAAGGCCGCTCCTA
This sequence comes from Pseudomonas sp. 382, assembly GCF_002759075.1. NCBI lineage: Bacteria > Pseudomonadati > Pseudomonadota > Gammaproteobacteria > Pseudomonadales > Pseudomonadaceae > Pseudomonas > Pseudomonas sp. 382. Next base: position 82,706 of record NZ_PEMX01000004.1, on the reverse strand, counting down.
CAGAATTGCGCAGTCCCCCTGTAGGAGCGGCCTTGTGTCGCGAAAGGGCTGCAAAGCAGCCCCAGATTATCGCGGCAACTCGATTCTTGAAGTTTCCCCAGGCACCGTCGGCCAATCCCCGACAGCCCATTTGGCCCTGGCCCGCTCGATCAGCTCCCCATCACTGGCCACAAAATTCCAGTTCATCCGCCGTGGCCCATCCAACCGCTCCCCGCCAATCAGCACCAGCTGGCATTCCTCCTCGGCATACAACGTCACCTCTTCGCCCTCCGGCAGCACGACCAGGCTACAGGCCTCGACCTGTTCACCGTCCATGAACAGCTCGCCGTCGAGCAGATACAGCGCACGTTGTGCATGTTCGTCAGGCACCACCAGCGTGGTAGCCGGCTGCATCTGCACATGCGCATAAAGGGTAGGGGAGAGCACCGGCACTGGTGATTTCAGGCAGAACCCGCTGCCGGCAATCATGCAGATGCGCACGCCCAGGTTGTCGCTGACCGGCAGGCTCGCCGCCGGATGGTGGCTGTAGCTCGGCTCGCCCTGTTCCAGCGCCTTTGGCGCGGCCAGCCACACCTGCAGCCCGTGCAAGCGTGAGCCATGGGCCAGGGCGTCCGCAGGCGTGCGCTCGACATGCGCCACCCCTTTGCCGGCGGTCATCCAGCTTACGTCTCCAGGCAGCACGCGCTGCTCCGAGCCCAGGCTGTCCTTGTGCAGGATCGCGCCTTCGAACAGGTAGGTGAGGGTAGAAAGGCCAATATGCGGGTGCTGGCGGATATCCATGCCATGGCCCGGCGCATAGTCGGTTTCGAGCATATGGTCGAAGAACACGAAGGGGCCGACGCTGCGGCATTGGGCCGAGGGCAGCGGGCGCAGGATCGGCTGGCCCTCGACCGATTCGGTGCGTGGGCGGATGATCAGGGGGCTGCTCATGGCGGGCTCCGGGCGAGGTGGAATTGCCCCAAGCATAGCGGTTTGCCGAGCAATGCTGAACCGTTGCGCTGGCTATCCGGTCTACCCTGCTGATGCCCGGATAAGGAGGTTGCCCATGATTGCCAGAGCGCTGGCCTGCATGCTGTTGTCAGGCTGGCTGTGCCAGGCGGCCCAGGCCCGTGAATATCGCTACAGCGATGCCCATCTGCACTATGTGGACTTCTTCCAGGAGACCGAGGGCATGTCGGCGCTGATCAAGGCCATGGATGATGCCGGTGTCGAGCATTCGATGATATCCGGCATTCCGGTGGCCAAGAAATGGCACGAAGATGAGCCAAAGCGACCACGCTATTACGCGGGCGACGACGCCGATGCTTATTGGTACAGCGCGACCGATACCTATGTGGCTGCGGCGCTGGGAAAACTACCGGTCGAACAGCGAAAGCGTTTCCATCCGTTTCTGACCGGTTTCAACCCGGTGGACAAGAATGCCGTCAGCCATATCGAGCGCATGCTCGAACTGAACCCGGGGTTGTGGCAGGGGATCGGTGAGGTGTTCACCCGGCATGACGACCTGACCGCGCTGACCAGTGGCGATACACCGCGCGCCAACAATGAAGCGATGACCCGTATCTATCACCTGGCGGCCGAACGCGATATGCCGGTGTTGCTGCATTCGAACATCACCTCCAAGCGCGAGCGCAATCCGCTGTACCTGGCCGAACTCGAAGAGCCCCTGCGTAATCATCCGCATACCCGCTTCATCTGGGCGCATGCGGGTAGCAGTGCGGAGATCCATCGGCATCAGACCCGGATGGACTTTCTCTTGCCTGTGTTGACGCGATTGCTGGCGGACTATGCGAATTTGTATGTGGACTTGTCGTGGAGTGTGCTGGAACCCTATCTGCTGGACGAGCAGGGCGTACCGCGCCAGGAGTGGGTGGCGCTGGTCGAGCGCTATCCGGACCGGTTCATGCTGGGGTCGGATGTGGTGGGGCGGTTTGGCAGCCTTGGCGAGCAGATGCATGGCTTCAGGCCGTTCCTGGATGCGTTGCCTGAAGACGTGGCCAGCAAGGTGGCTCGGGATAACTTCCTGGCGGTATTGCCCAAGGGGAAGCAGTAGTTGCCTGTACGGCCCTCATCGCGGGTGAACCCGCTCCCACAGGGGGCGCGCAAGCCTTGGCAGCTGACTACTCAAATGAAAACGCCCCGAACCAGTCGGGGCGTTTAACGTGTTGCAGCAGCGTCTTACTTGCCTTCCCAGCGCTTGAGCACCAGGGTGGCGTTGGTGCCACCGAAGCCGAAGCTGTTGCTCATCACGGTGGTGAGCTTGGCGTCTTCGGTCTTGCGCACGATCGGCAGGTCCGCGACTTCAGGGTCCAGCTCGTCGATGTTGGCGGAGCCGGCGATGAAGTTGTTTTCCATCATCAGCAGGCAGTAGATCGCCTCGTGTACACCTGCGGCACCCAGCGAGTGGCCCGACAGGCTCTTGGTCGAGCTGATCTTCGGCGCCTTGTCGCCGAACACTTCACGAACACCCTTCATTTCTGCCACGTCACCGACCGGGGTCGAGGTGCCGTGGGTGTTCAGGTAGTCGATCGGGGTGTCGACGGTGGACAGCGCCTGCTGCATGCAGCGGATGGCGCCTTCGCCGCTTGGTGCAACCATGTCGTAGCCGTCGGAAGTGGCGCCATAGCCGACGATTTCCGCGTAGATCTTGGCGCCACGGGCCAGGGCGTGCTCCAGTTCCTCGACCACTACCATGCCGCCGCCCCCAGCGATGACGAAGCCGTCACGGTCGGCGTCGTAGGCGCGCGATGCCAGTTCCGGGGTTTCGTTGCGCTTGGTCGACAGGGCGCCCATGGCATCGAACAGGAACGACTGGCTCCAGTGCTCTTCTTCACCGCCGCCGGCGAAGACGATGTCCTGCTTGCCCCACTGGATCTGCTCCAGGGCGGTGCCGATGCAGTGTGCGGAAGTGGCACAGGCCGACGAGATCGAGTAGTTGATACCCTTGATCTTGAACGGGGTCGCCAGGCACGCCGAAACGGTGCTGCCCATGGTCCGGGTGACGCGATACGGACCGACACGCTTGACGCCTTTTTCGCGCAGGGTATCCAGCGCTTCCATCTGGTTCAGGGTCGAGGCGCCGCCCGAGCCGGCTACCAGGCCGGTACGCGGGTTGGAAATCTGCTCTTCGGTCAGGCCGGCGTCCTTGATCGCGTCCTGCATCGCCAGGTAGGCGTAGGCAGCGGCGTGGCCGACGAAGCGGTAGACCTTGCGGTCGATCAGTTCTTCGAGGTTGAGGTCGATGGAACCGGAAACCTGGCTACGCAGCCCCATTTCCTTGTATTCCGGGTTGTAACGGATACCCGGACGGCTGTTGCGCAGGTTTTCGGTGACGGTAGCTTTGTCATTGCCCAGGCACGATACGATGCCCAGACCAGTGATAACGACGCGGCGCATGCGAATAACCCTTAGAAATTGTCAGTGGAGGTGAACACGCCGACCCGCAGGGCCTCGGCGGTGTAGATCTCGCGGCCATCGACGCTGACCGAACCATCGGCGATGGCCATGTTCAGCTTGCCCTTCAGGACGCGCTTGATGTGGATGTTGTAGGTGACTTTCTTGGCGGCAGGCAGCACCTGGCCGAAGAACTTCACTTCGCCCGAACCCAGCGCACGGCCACGGCCCGGCAGGCCCTGCCAGCCGAGGAAGAAACCGACCAGCTGCCACATGGCGTCAAGGCCCAGGCAGCCCGGCATCACCGGGTCGCCTTCGAAGTGGCAGGCGAAGAACCACAGGTCCGGGTTGATATCCAGCTCGGCGACCAATTCACCTTTGCCGTACTTGCCGCCTTCTTCGCTGATGTGGGTGATGCGATCGACCATCAGCATGTTCGGCGCGGGCAGTTGCGCATTACCTGGGCCGAACAGCTCACCGCGACTGCAGCGCAGCAGGTCTTCCCGAGTAAAGGCGTGTTGTTTGGTCATGCGAGCTCCTCAATAACCCCCTGTGGCAGGGGATGAATCTTCCCGGCCGACCCTTCTGCTTCTGGGACGGCAGCCTACAGGTAGACTATTGCGTTGTGGTGAAAGTCACAGCGCACCTGGTGAAAGAAGTACAGGTGTGCACTGAAACGCTATTTTCAGGTCCGAACAAGGTCCTGTCCAGTACTTAAGACTGCCGCAATTTAGCATTTATCGCCAGTCGCATCGCCAGTTGCAGCTGTCTGTCCAGGCAACCAGCGCTGCAATACCCGCTGCAACTCGGTGCGGCGGAACGGTTTGCTCAGGTAATCATTCATGCCGGCGGCCATGCAGCGCTCGCGGTCACCCTGCAGGGCATTGGCGGTCAAGGCGATGACCGGTAACTGCGCGCAAGCAGGCAACAGGCGGATACGCCGCGTCGCTTCGTAGCCATCCAGCTGCGGCAGGCGGCAATCCATCAGCACGGCGGCGAACGGCTGCTGGCTGACCAGCTCCACCGCTTGAAGCCCGTCGTGGGCCACGCTGACCTCCATCCCCAGGCTGCGCAACATGGCTTCGATGACGCTCTGATTGACCGGATTGTCCTCCACCAACAGGATGCGCTTGCCGACCTGAAGTGGCGCGCTGGCCGCCGAGTTGCCGGGCAGCGTTGCTGGCACGGTGCTGGCCAGCGGCAGCGGCATTTCCAGGGTAAAGGTCGAACCCAACCCCTCGCGGCTTTCACCGCGCAGCTTGCCGCCCATGCGTTCGGCCAGGGTGCGGGCGATCGACAGGCCCAGGCCGGTGCCGCCATAGCGCCGAGAAATCGAACTGTCGGCCTGCTGGAAGGCAACGAACATCATTTCCAGGCGTTCGCTGTCGATGCCGATGCCGGTGTCACGCACGCTGCAGGTGAACCACAGTGATTGCCGATCCAGCAACTGCCAGCGCGCTTCGACCTGGACCTGGCCGCGCTCGGTGAACTTCAAGGCGTTGCCGATCAGGTTGAGGAGGATCTGGCGGATGCGCGTAGGGTCGCCGATCACGTGTGGCTGTGCGCCGTCGGCCGGCAGTTGCAGGCGCAGTTCCAGGCCGCGCTGCTGTGCGCTGTGCTGGAACGACTGCACGCTGCTGGTGATCAGCTCACCCAGGTTGAAAGCGATGTGTTCCAGTTCCAGCGCAGTGCGTTCGATCCGCGAGAAATCGAGGATGTCATTGATGACCTTCAGCAGGTGCCCGGTGGACTCGCTGGCCACGGCGGTGTAGTCGGCCTGCTCGCTGGTCAGCTGGGTGGTCTCCAGCAGTTGCAGCATTCCCAGCACGCCGTTCATGGGGGTGCGCAGTTCATGGCTCATCATTGCCAGGAACTCCGACTTGGCGCCGTTGGCCTGCTCGGCTTCCTCGCGCGCCTGGATCAGCTGGGCGATGGCCCGTTTCTGCTCGGCGCTGGCCTGCTCCAGGGCGTTGGCGAGGTTGTTGATATGGCGCGCCAGGTGGCCGAGTTCGCTGTCATCGACGACCGGCAGCGGAGCGTTGTATTCGCCCTGCTGGATGGCCTTGACCGCATGGCCCATGTCACTGATCGGCTTGGCCAGGCTCATGGCCAGGCGGCGAGCGAGGAGAAAGGTGAACAGCAGGGCGAACAGCGCGAGAATGCCGGCCTTGATCACGATTTCCTGTTGGCGCTGGCTGAAGGCATCGTCCGACATGCCGACGATCACCCGCCCCAGGTAGTCGTCACCGATGGCCGGTGTCGGCGCCTTGCCCTGTTGCAGGAAGTCGCTGTCCAGGCGGATTTGCTGGAGGCGGATCGGTGCCTGGAACACTTCCACCTGCTGCGCCCGGTTGTTGCTCTCGTCCTGCTGCTCGACGTACACCAGGATGTGGTTACGGCTGTCCTGCACCTCGAGGAAGCGCACGTGCGGGATGCTCAGGGTGGCGCGCATCAGGCCTTCGAGGACTTCATTGTTACCGGAGATGACGCCGTATTCGGATGCCGGGGCCAGTTGGTTGGCAATCAGCTGCCCGGTGTGGTTCAGCTCCTGGCGCAGATCCTGGATCCTCACGAAGGTGAAAAAACTGATCAACAGCAGGGTCAGCAGCAGTGCCGGGCCTAGGCTGATGATCTGGGTGCGGGTGTGGATATCCCAGCTGAGGCGTTTGCTCATGGGGTGGGTTCTCCTTCGGCCAGGGCCTTGGCAGTGGCGTTCGGATCGATCGGTTCAAGGCCCAGGGCACGCGCTACCTGCTGGTTGCCGCTGACCCCATAGCGTGCCGGATACAGGCTGCGTGGCCAACGTGCTGGCGGCTGGTCGAGCAACTGGTCGAGCACGGCCAGCCAGTCGTCCTGGTCGCTGTAGGTACTGGCCAGGGCGCCGGCGCGAACGAAGCCGGCGTTCGGGCCGATCAGTGCCATCTGCCGGCCGTAGCTGCTGAGCAACAGGTTCTTCGCGGTCTTGGAGTTGTACAGGTCGGGGTCATCGAGGCCTAACAGTACGTCGCTGTTGGCCAGCAGATGTTGCAAGGGCCGGCTGTCGCGCTGGTCTGGCCAGTCCTGGGCGACGATCTCAAGGCCCAGTGGGCGCGCCGCCTGGCGTAGCTCGTCAAGCAGGAAGTGGCTGTGCTCACCGTACAGTACGCCGATGCGCTGGGCCTGTGGCAACAGGTAGCGGGCCAGGCGCAGTTGCCGCGCCAGCGGCGGGTCGCTCCACAGCAGGGTCAGGTAAGCAGGACGCGACTTTCCCAGGCGTTGTTCAGCCTGTACCCGGCTGATACGCATGGCCAGCGCAGGCGGCCCGCTGCTTTCGCTCAGGCGCCAGTCCAGCGCGCTGGCGTCGAGCAGCACCAGGCGCACGTCAGCCTTGAGCTGAGCGGGGCGGGGCAACGCGGCGGTGCTCTGGAAACGCACCTGGTCGTGGCCGCGGCGGCCTTGCAAGGCTTCGACGAAGCTGCGCACGCCGGGCTGCTCTTCGCTGCCGACCAGCAGGATTTCGCTGGCGGACAGCGTACCCAGTGGCCACAGGCAGAACAGCAGCAGGCGCAGCAGCCGGGCCATCAGAACTCCAGCTCCGCGCTGACGCTCAGGCGGTGGCGGCTGTCATAACGGTTCTGTTCCACCGTGGTGGGCTGGTCGTCAAGGCGTTGCTGCCACAGTGCGGCCAGCTCCAGGGTGCTGCCCTGGATGCGGAAGCGCTTGGCCACGCGCAGGTCGATGCGTTCATAGCGATACTGGTTGAGGGCGTCGTCGCCGTAATAGAACAGTGCGCTTGACCAACCCTCGCCCCATTCGCGCATCCACCCGGCCGAGCCACTGTTGCGTGCGCTGAGGCGACGGTCGGCAGGGTTGCTGGCCCAGGCATCGACATAGGCATAGGTCAGGCGCAGGCGGTCACGCGGAGCCAGGCGCCAGTCAAGTTGCGCCTCGCTACCGCTGAAGCGGGCCTTGTTGGCATTGCTGGCGATGTACTGGTTGTTCTTCAGGGGTTCGCTGATCATTCCGGTGATCTCGTCGTAGAACAGCTTCACATCCATGTTCAGGTCGAAGTCGCTGAAGTAGCCGTTATAGCCCAGCTCGCGCGAGCGCATGCGTTCCTGTTCGAGGTCTCCCGGGCCGCGGGTCTTGACGAAGTATTCGGCGTTGCGCTGGCCGAAAGCGGCCGGGCTGAGGTTCTTGACCGTGTAGCTCCAGTTGACGTTGTTCTCGAACATGTCTGGCGAACGCACGGCTTCGGAGTACACCGCACGCAGGCCGTGGCGCGGGGTGATCAGGTAGTTGACCGCCATGCGCGGAGTCAGCGAGCTGCCGGACAGTTGCGAGTTCTCGAACATCGCGCCGCCCTGAACAATCCAGTGCTCGTCGGCGCGCCATTCCAACTGGCCGAACAGGCGCCAGGTCTGGTCGTCGATACTGCCGTTGAAGTAGGTCTGCGAATCGGCGCGATCATAGCGGTAGTTGATGCCGCTCAGCAGGCGCAGGCTGTCGGTCAGGCTGAGCGTGTCCTGGACTTCCAGGTCGTACCGGGTCTCACGGGTGCTCTGGTCGACATCGCCGCAGACCACATTCTTGCCGCCCTGGTTGTTCCACTGGTCCTTGATCGCATCGACCAGCGCCTGTTCTTCGGGGTTGCTGCTGCTTGGTGGGTTGTTCGCCCCGCGGGCGACCTTTTCGGCGAAGTCGGGGTTCATCTGCCACAAGCGGGTCAGCTCGGGGCTGAACGACAGCGCCGCGTCGCAGGCGCGCCAGACCTGCTGGCGGTCGAATTGTTGGGCAGAGCCCTGCACATACAGGCTGTGCTCGGGGTTGAAGTCGATGTTCCAGCGTACCGAGCCGGCATAGTCCTTGGCGTTGACGTCGGCGTTGTTGCCGGTCTGGGTGACGTAGGGGAAGACCGGCTGATAGGTATACGGCCGCTGGTTGCTCCCTTCCTTGGCTGCCAGTTGCCATTCCAGGGTCTGGTCTGGCGCAAGAACGTGGCTGACACTGAGGTTGAAGCGGTTCAGGCGGCGGCTGTCGCGGTAATCCTGGCCGAACTGGTTCTCGTCGAAGCCATCGTCCTGCTGGCCGGACACCGACAGGCGCAGGTCGCCGCCATCCCAGCCGAAACCATGGCTGAGGTAATAGTCGTTGATGCCATCCTGGCCGCGGGTCAGTTTCATCCGCGTGCCGTGGCTGTCGGCCGGGTTGCGGGTAAGGATGTTGACCACCGCCATCAATGCGTTGGCGCCGTAGCTGACGGTGTTGGGGCCGCGGAACACCTCGATGCGCTCGATGTCTTCGATGGCGACCGGGATGTCGCTCCAGTCCACCGTGGCCAGGCCGGCCCGGTACACCGAGCGGCCGTCGATCAGTACCTGCATGCGTCGCGCATCGTTGACGTTGCTGCCGTGGTAATTGACGGTCGGCTGGTTGCCGGCGCCATAGCCGATCATCATGCCCGGCACCAGGCGCAGCAGTTCGGGAATATCGCGGGCGCCGCTGGCGCGGATCAGCTCGTTGTCGAGCACGGTCATGCTGCCCGGTACCGCAGCAGGGGATTGTTTCAGCCGCGTGGCGGTCAGAACCTGCGGCAGGTCGGTGTTGTCGATGAACAAGTCATCGGCCATGGCCGAGCCGCCGAGCAAGGCAGTCAGCAACAGCAGGCGAGGGTAAGGGGGCGGGCCGGGGAACACAGGACTGCCTTGTCTCAGGATTGAAACAGGCATGGTAACTGACCGAGGCGGTTTGCCAGTGGGATGCGTTGGATTTACCGGCTTGGGAGGGTATTTGGGTTGGGAGGTGCCTGCCTTGGGCCTTTCAGCGCCTGTGAGATCGAGCGCCGCCCGCGCGGCGCATCGCGGGCAAGCCCGCTCCCACATCTGTTTCGGGCCAGTATCTCCTGTGCCGCCAACAGGATCCGCCTTGTTCGCATGGCGATACATCTCGGTGGGCGTTGATGCCGCTCCACCTGTCTCCTGTCATGCACCAAGGCGGTCCCTGTTGGCTTCACAGGAGGGATTGGCCCGAAACAGATGTGGGAGCGGGCTTGCCCGCGATGCGCCGCGCGGGCGGCGCTCGATCTCACAGGCGCTGAAAGGCCCAAGGCAGGCACCTCTCGACCCACCACTGGTTCTGTAGCAGGCGACCCGTATAATGTTCAGGTCGCCACTAACTTAATGGCTTTAACGGATTGATTATGACTGAACAGCAACCTGTTGCAGTTCTGGGAGGCGGCAGCTTCGGCACCGCCGTGGCGAACCTGTTGGCCGAAAATGGCGTGCCGGTGCGCCAATGGATGCGCGACCCCGAGCAGGCCGAGGCGATGCGGGTCAACCGCGAGAACCCGCGCTACCTCAAGGGTATCCGCCTGCAGGACGGTGTCGAACCGGTCAACGACCTGCTGGCCACCTTGCAAACCAGCGACCTGATCTTCGTCGCGCTGCCGTCGAGTGCCCTGCGCAGTGTGCTGGCGCCCCATGCCGAGCTGCTGCGCGGCAAATACCTGGTCAGCCTGACCAAAGGCATCGAGGCGCAGAGCTTCAAGCTGATGAGCCAGATCCTCGAGGAAATCGCCCCCGAGGCCCGCATCGGCGTGCTTTCCGGCCCCAACCTGGCCCGCGAGATCGCCGAACACGCCCTGACCGCAACCGTGGTCGCCAGTGAAGACGAGCAGTTGTGCCAGCAGGTGCAGGCCGTGTTGCATGGGCGCACCTTCAGGGTCTACGCCAGCAGTGATCGCTTCGGTGTCGAGCTGGGTGGCGCGCTGAAGAACGTCTACGCGATCATCGCTGGCATGGCCGTGGCCTTGGGGATGGGTGAAAACACCAAGAGCATGCTCATCACCCGCGCCCTGGCCGAGATGACCCGCTTCGCCGTGAGCCAGGGCGCCAACCCCATGACTTTCCTTGGCCTGGCCGGTGTCGGTGACCTGATCGTCACCTGCTCCTCGCCCAAGAGCCGCAACTACCAGGTCGGTCACGCCCTGGGTCAGGGCCTTAGCCTGGAGCAGGCCGTCAGCCGCCTGGGCGAGGTGGCCGAAGGGGTCAATACGCTCAAGGTGCTCAAGGCCAAGGCCCAGGAGGTGCAGGTCTACATGCCGCTGGTGGCCGGCCTGCACGCCATCCTCTTCGAGGGGCGCACGCTGAACCAGGTGATCGAGCACCTGATGCGCGCCGAACCAAAGACCGACGTCGATTTCATTTCCATCAGTGGTTTCAATTAAGCCAAGGAGCAGCACATGAACGATACCCCCGAACGCGCCCAGCGCGAGTCGATCATCCTGCGGGTGCTGTGGATGCTGGTGTTCCTGGTGGTTTGGCAACTGGCCGAGCTGCTGCTCGGCGGCCTGGTACTGGTGCAGCTGGTCTACCGCCTGGTCTATGGCGCACCGAGCGCCAGCCTGATGAACTTCGGTGACAGCCTTAGCCAGTACCTGGCGCAGATCGGCCGCTTCGGGACCTTCCACACTGACCAGAAGCCTTGGCCGTTCGCCGATTGGCCGACTGCACGTGCCCCGGAAGGCGAGGCGCCCCACGTCGTGGCCCCGGCGCCGCACCCGGTGCGTGACGAGGAGCCCAAGCTGTGAAGCTGTGGGTGCTGCGCCACGGTGAGGCCGAGCCACGCGCCAATACCGATGCCGAGCGGCGCCTGACCGGCCATGGCCGCGAGCAGGTACTGCACAGTGCAGCCCGGCTGCTTGGCCAACCGTTGCAGGCGATCATTGCCAGCCCATATGTCAGGGCACAACAGACAGCGGCCTTGGTGCATGACACCCTGGGCTTCGCTGAAGCCGTGCGCACCGTGCCGTGGCTGACACCTGACAGCGAGGTGCGGCTGGTGATCGGCGAGATCGAGCGCCTGGGCCTGGAGCATGTGTTGCTGGTCAGCCACCAGCCATTGGTAGGTTCGCTGGTGGGCATGCTCGAGCATGGCCACCTGCAGCAGCCGGCGCCCATGAGCACTGCCAGCCTGGCGGAACTGGAAGGCGACTGGCCGCTGGCAGGGCTGATGACATTGCTCGCCCTCAATTCCCCTGAGTGAGCGAAAGCAACTGGCATTTTTGCCAGTTGCCAGCCATGTGCCGCCGGCGGATGCTTGGCACCAGATTGTTGAACAGGTGACAGGGCAGGGAGCTTTGGATGAGTGGTTTGATGCACGAGCTTCTGCGCTCTCTGGATCTGCAACCCACTATTGAATCCGTACAGCGTGACCAACCACTCGATTTCGCCCGGCACGCCCTGTTGCGCGAGGCCGCCGACGCCAAGCTCCGGCACCTGCAGGGCAAAATCCGTAGCCAGACAGTGCCCCCTGCTCAAGACAAGCTGGTACTCGAACAGGATCTGCTTGAACTGCAACAGTCGTGCATGCGCATGTCCCAGTTGCTGCAAACCAGCTGCCTGGCCTTGCGCCGGCTGCAACTGGATGTCCATGACCAACGCCTGGCCCGTGAGGCGTTGGAAAGCCAGATCGCCTACATGCAAGCCTGTCTGCGCCGCTCGCTGGCGAGTTTCGACGAGTCGGCATGACCTGATTGCCCTTGGCGATGACATATACAGACGTTGCCGAGAACCGGTGCGATGCCGACAATGGGCCATCATCCCGTCCGGACCAGGCGCCATGTCGCAGCAGATCTTCTTCGCCCATGCCAACGGTTTTCCCTCGGCCACCTACGGCAAGCTGTTCGCCGCCCTGGCGCCGGATTATCAGGTCAGTCACCTGGCCCAACATGCCCATGACCCGCGATTTCCGGTCAACGACAACTGGCAGAACCTGGTTGACGAACTGCTGCACCACCTGGCGCAGCAGGCGGCGCCGGTGTGGGGTGTCGGCCATTCGCTGGGCGGCGTGCTGCACCTGCACGCCGCCTTGCGCCGGCCTGAACTGTACCGCGGCGTGGTGATGCTCGACTCGCCGGTATTGACCCGAGCTGACCAGTGGCTGCTGCGTACCGCCAAGCGCTTTGGCTTCATCGACCGCATCACCCCCGCTGGCCGGACCCTCGGGCGGCGTGAAGCCTTCACCGACCGTGACAGTGCACGTGACTACTTCGCCAGCAAATCGCTGTTCCGTCACTTCGACCCCGATTGCCTGGAGGCCTACCTCGAGCATGGCCTGCAGCCGGCCGAGCAGGGCTTGCGCCTGCGCTTCGACCCGGCCACCGAGATCAGCATCTACCGCAGCATCCCGCACGCCAGCCCGGCGCCTGCGCGCCAGTTGCAGGTACCCTTGGCGATGGTGCGCGGCGAACGCAGCAATGTCATCCGCCGGCACCATGCACTGGCGGTGCGCGGCATGGCTCGGGGCGAATACCACAGTGTGCCGGGCGGGCATATGTTCCCGCTGGAACGGCCGACCGACACGGCCAGCCTGATCAAGGGCCTGTTCGACCGCTGGAGCCAGGCATGAGCGCGCAGGTCGAGGAAATCCGCCTGAGCCTGGGCCATATCGAGCTGGCTGCGCACCTGTTCGGCCCGGCCGATGGGCTGCCGGTGCTTGCTCTGCACGGCTGGCTGGACAACGCCAACAGCTTCTCCCGCCTGGCCCCGCAGTTGAAGGGGCTGCGCATCGTTGCCCTCGACCTGGCCGGGCACGGTTATTCCGAGCACCGCCCGTTGGGCGCGGGTTACGCCTTGGCCGATTACGCGCACGATGTGTTGCGGGTGGCCGAACAGCTGGGCTGGCAACGGTTTGCCCTGCTCGGGCATTCGTTGGGCGCGATCATCTCGGTGCAGCTGGCCGGTGCCTTGCCCGATCGGGTCAGCCACCTGGCTTTGATCGACGGTGTCATTCCCCCGACCGGCGCCGAGCAGGATGCCGCCGAGCGCCTGGGCATGGCCCTGCAGGCCCAGCTGCGCCTCGATGGCAAGCGCAAGTCGGTTTACCCGACCCTGGAGGAGGGCGTGCAGGCGCGTATGAAAGGCATGGTTGCGGTCAGCCGCGATGCTGCCGAGCGGCTGGCCCAGCGCGGCCTGATGCCAGTGCCCGGCGGTTACAGCTGGCGCAGCGACAGTCGCCTGACCTTGCCATCGCCCGTGCGCCTGAGCCAGGCCCAGGCCATGGCCTACGTGCGACGGGTGAGCTGCCCGGCGAGCCTGGTGGTGGCGGCCGACGGCATGCTGGTGCGCCACACCGAACTGCTGGAGCAGCTACCCTTTGAGCAGACGGTGTTGCCCGGTGGGCATCACCTGCACCTGAACGACGAACAGGGCGCGGCCCTTGTCGCAGACTGTTTCAATCGCTTCTTTGGCTTTACTTGACTTGCACCGGACAAGTGTCGAGGCTTGGCGGGTTGAACAGGGAGACAACCATGCAACTGCCAGACATCCTGGAGCTTCAACCCGGCGCGCTGCGCCCTCTGGTTCGCCGATGAGCGCGCCCCTTTCCATCCGTGCCGCCGTTGCCGCCTGCCTTGCACTGGCCAGCCCCTTGCTGTGGGCCGGCAGCCTGCCTGTACCCGTGGACGCCAAGGTGGTCGACCAGCGCCCGGCCGTGGAGCAGGAGCGCGTCTACCCCATGGGCCCGCTGCGCAAGATCAGTGGCCGCCTGCGCGTCGAAGACAAGATCGAAAGCCGTGGCCAGGTCAGCTCGGTCACCTATGAACTGCCGGTCGAGCGTAGCGCCCGCGAAGCCTTCACCAGCGCCCGTGAAGCGCTGCAGCACGATGGCGGTTATCCGTTGTTCTGGTGCCAGGGCCGCGATTGCGGCGAAGGCAGCCTGTGGGCCAACGACGTGTTCGCCAATGCGCGGCTGAACGGCGGCGACGAACAGCAGGCGTTCATCCTGCTGCGTCGCTCGGCCGAAGAGGCCGACACCCTGGTGGCGCTGTACAGCGTCACCCGTGGCAACCGCCGTGCCTACCTGCATGTGGAAGAATTCGTCGCCAGCAGCCCGCTGGGCGAGATACTGCCCACGGCCGCCACGGTGCTGCGTGAAATGCGCGACACCGGCAAGCTTGACTACCCAGACCTGGCCGCGCCACAGGCAGGCTGGGTGACCTTGCTGGCGCGCAGCCTGAACCTCGACAGCACCTTGCGGGCAAGCCTGAGTGGCGCCCAGGCCGAGGCATGGCGCGAGCAACTGGTCAAGGCTGGCGTGCGAGATGGCCGGCTCGAACTCGGCAACGCAGCCACCGACGGCCTGCACCTGGAACTGATCCGTTGAGTGAGCGCCGCCATGGCCAACAATGACCGCCTGCTGATCCAGATTTTGCTGCTGACGCTGCTGGGCGCTGCCCTGTGGGTCATGGCGCCGTTCATATCCGCGTTGCTGTGGGGCGCCATCCTGGCCTTCGCCAGCTGGCCCCTGATGCGCTTGTTGACGCGTGTGCTGGGCGGGCGTGAAACCCTGGCCGCCAGCCTGTTGACCACGGCCTGGATCCTGATCGTGGCCTTGCCGCTGGTGTGGCTGGGCTTCAACCTGGCCGACCACATCCGCGACGCCACCGCTTTTGTGCGTGACGTGCAGGTCGATGGCCTGCCCGATGCACCTGACTGGCTCGGCGGTATTCCCTTGGTCGGCGAACGCCTGGCCAATTGGTGGCAATCCCTCGATCAACAGGGCGCGGCCTTGCTGGCGTCAGTCAAGCCGTATCTGGGGCAGGTCGGCAACTGGTTGCTGGCTCGCAGTGCGCAGATCGGCAGCGGTGTGCTGGAGCTGACCCTGAGCCTGGTATTCGTGTTCTTCTTCTACCGCGACGGGCCACGCCTGTCGGCCTTCGTGCTGCGGCTGCTGAACCGGCTGGTGGGCGAGCGGGCCGATTACTACCTGGAACTGGTGGCAGGTACTGTGCAACGGGTGGTCAACGGCGTGATCGGCACGGCGGCGGCCCAAGCCCTGCTGGCACTGATCGGCTTCCTGATCGCCGGGGTACCCGGGGCGATCGTGCTGGGGCTGGTAACCTTCATGCTCAGCCTGATCCCGATGGGGCCACCGCTGGCCTGGATCCCGGCGACCGGCTGGCTGGTGTGGAAGGGCGAGTACGGCATGGCCGTGTTCCTGGGGATCTGGGGCACCTTCGTCATCAGCGGCGTGGACAACGTGCTCAAACCGTACCTCATCAGCCGCGGCGGCAACTTGCCGCTGGTGATCGTGTTGCTCGGCGTATTCGGCGGGTTGATCGCCTTTGGCTTCATCGGCCTGTTCATCGGGCCGACCCTGCTGGCGGTCGGCTACAGCCTGCTGCTGGACTGGAGCCGTAACTCGGCGCAAGCCCCGCAATAACCTGTACGGGCCTCTTCGCAGGCATGCCCCCACCAGGGTTACGCGAACCCTGTGGGAGCGGGCTAGCCCGCGAAGAGGCCGGCACAGAAAACCCTGTACTTTGATTTTTACGCATTCTTTATTGCCATCCCCACCCCCCGATCTCGCCCCTTTACGCCCCTCCCTCGGACAATTCCCTCAAAGCGGCCCAGGCCGCACTACGGGGGAGTCTCACTCATGTACATGCTCGACGGGTTGTCACTGCTGCTGGCAGTGGCCTTGGCGGTTTACCTGCTGGTAGCGCTGCTGCGCGCCGATCGCAGCTAGGGAGCGGCCATGCACAGTTACGATTACCTTTTGCTGTTGGCCTTCTTCGCCATCGTGCTGTTGCCGGCACCCTGGCTCGGGCGCTTTTATTACAAGGTCATGGAAGGGCAGCGCACCTGGCTGACCCCCGTGCTTGGGCCTGTGGAGCGTGGCTGTTACCGCCTGGCCGGCGTGCGCGCCGATCAAGAGCAGAACTGGAAGCAGTACACCCTGGCCCTGCTGGCCTTCAACCTGGCAGGTTTCCTGCTGCTGTTCAGCGTGCTCCTGCTGCAGGGCTACCTGCCACTCAACCCGCAGCATCTGCCCGGCCAGGAATGGTCGCTGGCATTCAACACGGCGGCGAGCTTCGTCACCAACACCAACTGGCAGGCCTACAGCGGTGAGGCTTCGGTCAGCTACCTGAGCCAGATGCTCGGCCTGACCGTGCAGAACTTCGTCAGTGCCGCCACTGGCCTGGCCGTGCTGGTTGCGCTGTGCCGGGGCATCGCCCGGCGCTCCGCCACCCACCTGGGCAACTTCTGGGTCGACATGACCCGCGCCACTCTCTACGGCCTGCTGCCGCTGTGCCTGCTGCTGGCGCTGCTATTGGTGTGGCAGGGCGTGCCGCAGACCTTCGCCGACTATGCCCACGCCGTGACCCTGCAAGGCGCTGACCAGACCATCCCATTGGGCCCGGCCGCCAGCCAGATCGCCATCAAGCAGCTGGGCACCAATGGCGGTGGCTTCTTCGGCGTCAACTCGGCACACCCATTCGAAAACCCTACGGCCTGGAGCAACCTGTTCGAGGTAGCCTCGATCATCCTGATCCCGGTGGCGCTGGTGTTCACCTTCGGCCACTACGTCAAGGACCTGCGCCAGAGCCGCGCCATCATCGCCTGCATGCTTGGCCTGTTCCTGCTTGGCGGCGCCACGGCGCTGTGGTCGGAATACCAGCCGAACCCGGCGCTGGAGAGCGCCCAGGTGCAGCAGAGCGCGCCCATGGAGGGCAAGGAAAGCCGTTTCGGCACCACCGGCTCGGTGTTGTGGACGGTGACCACCACGGCGGCCTCCAATGGCTCGGTCAACGCCATGCACGACAGCCTCAACCCGCTGACCGGCATGGTCGCGATGGTCAACATGATGGTCGGTGAAGTGATCTTCGGCGGTGTCGGTGCCGGGCTCTACGGCATGCTGCTGTTCGTGCTGATCGCTGTGTTCCTGGCCGGGTTGATGATCGGCCGGACGCCAGAATACCTGGGCAAGAAACTGCAGGCGCGGGAAGTGCAGCTGCTGGTGGCTACCTTGCTGGTGATGCCGGTCGGCGTGCTGGTGTTCGCCGCCATCGCCGCCAGCCTGCCAGGGCCTGCCAGCGCGGTCAGCAACCCAGGCGCCCATGGCTTCAGCCAGCTGCTTTACGCCTATACCTCGGCCACTGCCAACAACGGCTCGGCGTTCGCCGGGTTTGGTGCCAACACGGTGTTCCACAACGTGATGATCGGCCTGGCCATGCTGATCGGCCGCTTCGGCTACATCCTGCCGATCCTGGCCCTGGCCGGCAGCCTGGCGGCGAAGAAGAGCGCGCCGCAGAGCAGCAACAGTTTCCCCACCCACGGCCCGCTGTTCGCCTGCCTGTTGCTGGTGACCATCCTGCTGGTCGGTGGCCTGACCTTCCTGCCGACCCTGGCCCTCGGGCCGATCGCCGAACAACTGAGCCTGGGTTTCTGAGGAATCATCCATGAACATGCCCATTCCTGAAGTGAAAGCCTCACACAGCGCCAAGGATCAGACCCGTTTCGCGGCCCTGTGGCGCCCGGCGCTGGTGCAGGCCTTCGTCAAACTCGACCCGCGCCAGCTGAAGCGGGCACCGGTGATGTTGGTGGTCGCCCTGACCGCCATCCTCACCACCGCATTGTGTTTCGCGCCTGACAATGGTGTCAGCAGCGGCGTCGCCGCGCAGATTGCCCTGTGGCTGTGGTTCACCGTGCTGTTCGCCAACTTCGCCGAAGCCCTTGCCGAAGGCCGTGGCAAAGCCCGCGCCGACAGCCTCAAGGCGGGTAGCCAGGGGCTGACGGCACAGCGCCGCAAGCGCGATGGCAGTTTCGAAAGCGTCGCCGCCACGGCGCTGCGCAAGGACGATGTGGTGCGGGTGGTGGCTGGCGAGATGATCCCTGGCGACGGCGAGGTACTCGAAGGCATCGCGGCGGTCAACGAAGCGGCCATCACCGGCGAATCCGCACCGGTCATCCGCGAATCCGGCGGCGACCGCTCGGCCGTGACCGGCAACACCCGGCTGGTCTCGGACTGGCTGCTGATCCGCATCACCAGCAACCCTGGCGAGTCGACCCTGGACCGCATGATTGCCCTGGTCGAAGGCGCCAAACGGCAGAAGACCCCCAACGAAATCGCCCTCGACATCCTGCTGATCGGCCTGACCCTGATCTTCCTGATCGTGGTGGTGACCCTGCAGCCGTTCGCCCACTTTGCTGGAGGCAGCCTGCCGCTGATATTCCTCGCTGCGCTGCTGGTGACGCTGATCCCCACCACCATCGGCGGCCTGCTCTCGGCCATCGGCATCGCCGGCATGGACCGCCTGGTGCGCCTGAATGTGATCGCCCGCTCCGGCCGCGCGGTCGAGGCGGCCGGCGACGTGCACACGTTGATGCTCGACAAGACCGGCACCATTACCTTCGGCAACCGCCGCTGCAGCGCCCTGCATGCGGCCCCGGGCGTGACCGCCAAGGAACTGGGGGAGGGGGCCTTGCTTGCTTCACTGGCCGACGACACGGCCGAAGGCAAGTCGATCGTCGAGTACCTGCGCCAGTTGCACGACTTCGTCGAACCGTCAGCCGGGCAGTACCAGGCCATCGCCTTCAGTGCCGAAACCCGCCTGTCGGGCATCGACTTCCAGCAGCGCCGCTACCGCAAGGGTGCCGTCGATGCCGTGTTGGCCTTCGTCGGCATGCAGCGCCTGGACTTGCCTGCCGCCCTGGCCCGTGAAGTGGAGCGCATCGCCCAGAGCGGTGGCACCCCGCTGCTGGTGTGCCTGGACAAACGCCTGCTCGGCGTGATCCACCTCAAGGACGTGGTCAAGCCGGGCATCCGCGAACGTTTCGCCGAGCTGCGCAAGCTGGGCATCCGCACCGTGATGGTGACCGGTGACAACCCGCTGACCGCCGCCGCCATCGCGGCCGAGGCCGGGGTGGACGACGTGCTCGCCGAAGCCACGCCGGAGAAGAAGCTGGCACGTATCCGCCAGGAGCAGAACGATGGCCGCCTGGTGGCGATGTGCGGCGACGGCGCCAACGACGCCCCGGCGCTGGCCCAGGCCGACGTCGGCATGGCCATGAACGATGGCACCCAGGCCGCGCGCGAGGCGGCCAACATGGTCGACCTGGACAGCGACCCGACCAAGCTGCTGGACGTGGTACAGGTGGGCAAGGAACTGCTGGTGACCCGCGGTGCGCTGACCACCTTCTCCATCGCCAACGACGTGGCCAAGTACTTCGCCATCCTGCCGGCGCTGTTCGCCGCCATCTACCCGCAGCTTGGCGTGCTCAACCTGATGCACCTGGCCAGCCCGCAGAGTGCGATCCTCTCGGCGATCGTGTTCAACGCGCTGATCATCATCGCGCTCATCCCGCTGGCCCTGCGCGGCGTGCGCGTGCAGGCGGCGAGCGCGGCGCACCTGCTGCGGCGCAACCTGCTGATCTATGGGCTGGGCGGCATCCTGGTGCCGTTTGCCGGGATCAAGCTGATCGACCTGCTGCTCACCGCCCTGCACCTGGTCTGAGGAGGCCATCATGAATCGTTACGTACGCCCGGCGCTGAGCCTGATCCTGCTGATGACCGTGGTCACCGGCGCCCTTTACCCGCTGGCGGTGACCGGGGTTGCGCAACTGGCGTTCCCCGAGCAGGCCAATGGCAGCCTGGTGCGCGATGAGCACGGGCAGGTGCGGGGTTCGGCCTTGATCGCCCAGGATTTCCAGGGTGATGGCTGGTTCCATTCAAGGCCTTCGGCCGGTGCCTTTGCCACCGTCGCCAGTGGCGCGAGCAACCTGGCACCGAGCAACCCGGCGCTGGCCGAACGGGTCAAGGGCGATGCGGCGGTGCTGTACCAGGCGCAGCTGGGGCCGGTGCCGCAGGCGTTGCTGACCACCTCGGGCAGCGGTCTGGACCCGCACTTGCCACCGCAAGCCGTGGCCTACCAGATTCCTCGGGTAGCGGCAGCGCGGCAGGTGCCGGTAGAGCGCTTGCAAGCCTTGCTGGAAGAGGCCACCCTCCACCCATTGATCGGGCCACCGGTGGTCAATGTGCTGGCCCTGAACCAGGCACTGGAACATCTTTGACCGGGGCCGCGCTGCGGCCCTTCGCGGGCTTGCCCGCTCCCACAGGGATACCACTGGCATGAAAGCTGTGGTGATCCCTGTGGGAGCGGGCAAGCCCGCGAAGGCCTGCAGAGCAGCCCCAGGTAATACGCAATAGCGCAGATTCTGAAGGATGAAACATGAGTGACTCCACCCGCGCAGACGCGCTGTTGGCCACCCTCCCACACAGCGGTCGCGGCCGGCTCAAGGTCTTCCTCGGCGCCGCCCCCGGCGTGGGCAAGACCTTCGCCATGCTCCAGGCCGCCCACGCCCAGCAACGCCAGGGCGTGCAAGTGTTGGCCGGGGTAGTCGAAACCCACGGCCGCAGCGAAACCGAAGCGCTGCTCGGCGGCCTGCTCCAGCAACCCCTGCTGCGCAGCGAATACCGTGGCGTCACCCTCGAGGAAATGGACCTGGACGGCCTGCTCAAGGCTGCCCCGACCTTGGCCCTGGTCGACGAACTGGCCCACACCAACGCCCCCGGCAGCCGCCACGCCAAGCGCTGGCAGGACGTGCAGGAACTGCTCGCCGCCGGTATCGACGTGTACACCACGGTCAATGTCCAGCACCTGGAAAGCCTCAATGACAAAGTCCGCGGCATTACCGGCGTACAGGTGCGTGAAACCCTGCCTGACTGGGTGCTGCAGGAAGCCTTCGAACTGGTGCTGATCGACCTGCCGCCACGCGAACTGCTCGAACGCCTGCGCGAGGGCAAGGTGTACGTGCCGGAGCAGGCACGCGCCGCCATCGACGCCTATTTCTCGCAAACCAACCTCACCGCCCTGCGCGAGCTGGCCATGCAGACCGCCGCCGCCCAGGTCGACGCCGACCTTGCCCATGGTTATCGCCTGCGCGGCGAAGCGGCGCCGGCCTTGCGTGGGCGCCTGCTGGTGGGCGTCGATGGCGATGAGCAGGCCGAGCGCCTGGTGCGCCACGCCAGCCGTGTTGCCCAGCGCCGCCACCTGCCGTGGAGCCTGGTGCACGTCGACAACGGCCGGCTGCGTGACGAAGCCGCCCGCCAGCGCCTGCAGGCGGCCCAGCAACTGGCCGAGCGCCTGGGCGGCGAGGTGGTGTTGCTGCGTGCCGGCGAAGTGGCGCGGACCTTGATTCAGCACGCCGCCGAGCGTCGCGCCAGCCTGGTGCTGGTCGGGCAATCCCGTGACCGCCTGCGCAGGCGCCTGTTCGGCGCCGGCGTCGCCACCCGACTGCTGCGGGAAAGCCACGGCCTGGAGATCAACGTGCTTGACCGCGACAGCCAGGCACGGCCGGCGCGCACGGCGGTCAGCCGGGTTTGGGTCTGGCGCCACTACCTGCTGGCGCTGCTGGCCACGGCGCTGGCAGCCGGCCTGGCCTGGGGCGTGTCGAGCGTATTGGCGTTGCCCAACATCTCGCTGGTGTTCCTCGCCGCCGTGCTGCTGGTGGCGGTGCGCAGCAGCCTGGGGCCGGCGCTGGCCTGCGCGGCGCTGTCGTTCCTGACCTATGACTTCCTGTTCATTCCGCCGAACTTCTCGTTCAGCATCCAGCGCGAGGAAGACGTGCTGACGCTAGTGTTCTTCCTGCTCATGGCAGCCCTCACCGGCAACCTCGCGGCCCGCCAGCGCAGCCAGTTGCAGGCCCTGCGCGAAACCCAGGCGCAGACCAACCAGCTGCTCGACCTGTCGCGTCGACTGACCGTGGCCACCGACCGCCAGGCGGTGTTCAACGCTGCCGGTCGCCACCTCAATGGCTGGAAGGATGTGCAGGTGTGCCTGCTGGAGCGCAACAGCGAAGGGCTGCTGCACCTGGCGAGCGGCGAAGCCCAGGCGTTGAGCGACAACGAGCGTGCCGCCGCCGAGTGGGCCTGGCAGCATGGCCAGGCCGCTGGCCACGGCAGTGATACCTTGCCCAACGGGCGCTGGTGGTGGTGGCCGCTGGCGGTTGACGATCAGCCCCTGGCGCTGCTCGGTGTGCGGCCGCGTTCCGGCGAGCCGTTGAGTGCCCAGCGTCGGCGCCTGCTGATGGCCCTCGGCCAACCCCTGGCCCAGGCCCTGGCCCGTGCCAGGCTGGCCGAACAGCTTGAAGCCGCCCGCCTGCACGGCGAAACCGAACAGCTGCGCAGTGCCTTGCTCGCCTCGGTGTCCCACGACCTGCGCACCCCGCTGACCGCCATGCGCGGCAGCATCGACAGCCTGCTGGCGCTGGGTGAGGCGATCCCCGTCGAAGACCGCCGCGAGCTGCTCGAAGGCACGCGTAACGAAGCCGAACGCCTGGACCGCTACATCCAGAACCTGCTGGACATGACCCGCCTCGGCCACGGTGGCCTCAAGCTGGCCCGCGACTGGGTGGCCCCGGCCGACATTGTCGGCAGCGCCCTCAACCGCCTGCGCGCGGTACTGGCGCCCTTGCAGGTACATACCGAGGTGCCCGGCGAGCTGCCACTGCTGTTCGTGCATGCGGCGTTGATCGAGCAGGCGCTGATCAACGTGCTGGAAAACGCCGCACGCTTCTCGCCCGCACAAGGTCGCCTGGACCTGCAGGTCTCGGTACACGGTGAGCAGCTGCACTTTGCCGTCAGCGACCAAGGCCCCGGCATCCCGCTGGCTGAACGCGAAAAGATCTTCGATATGTTCTACACCGCTGCCCGCGGCGATCGCGGCGGGCAGGGCACCGGCCTGGGGCTGGCGATCTGCCAGGGCATGATCGGTGCTCACGGCGGGCAGATCCTGGTCGGTGAAGGCATCGATGGCCACGGCACCTGCATCACTCTATGCTTGCCGCTGCCCCAGCAACCAGAAGCCGAAAGCGAAACCCCATGAGCCAGTCCGCCACCCTGTTGGTCATCGACGATGAACCACAGATCCGCAAGTTCCTGCGCATCAGCCTCAGTTCCCAAGGCTACAAGGTGATCGAAGCCGCCACCGGCAGCGAAGGCCTGGCCCAGGCCGCGCTGGCCAAGCCCGACCTGGTGGTGCTCGACCTGGGCCTGCCCGACATGGACGGCCAGCAGGTGCTGCGCGAGTTGCGCGAGTGGAGCGCGGTGCCGGTGCTGGTGCTGTCGGTGCGGGCCAGTGAGGTGCAGAAGGTCGACGCGCTGGATGGCGGCGCCAATGACTACGTGACCAAGCCTTTCGGCATTCAGGAATTCCTGGCCCGGGTGCGCGCGTTGTTGCGTCAGGTGCCGCAGTCCGGTGGTAGCGAAGTGACGGCAAGCTTCGGGCCGCTGGTGGTGGATTTCGCCTTTCGCAAAGTGACCCTGGAGGGAGTGGAGATCGCGCTGACGCGCAAGGAGTATGCCCTGCTGGCGCAACTGGCCGGGCATCCGGGCCGGGTGATTACCCAGCAGCAATTGCTCAAGGACATCTGGGGGCCGACCCATGTCGACCACACCCATTACCTGCGGATCGTGGTGGGGCATTTGCGGCAGAAGCTCGGCGATGACCCGACGGCGCCACGCTTTATCATTACCGAAGCGGGGGTGGGTTATCGGCTGGTGGCACCTCAGACCTGATGTGAACCCTGTGGGAGCGGGCATGCCCGCGAACACCGGCAAAGCCGGTGCCATACTCCGCGGTGCTTGCTTCGCGGGCACGCCCGCTCCCACAAGGATCGTGTGTTTCAGGCCCTGGGGGGTTCCTTTTCGAACAGCTGGCGCATGACCTCCAGATAGCGCCTGGCACCCAGGCCCAACGGCCGCGGCTTCAGCCAGATGATGTCCACCCACAGCCGCAAGCGGCTGGCCATGTTGTCAAACCGCACCTCGGCCAGCGCACCCGAGGCAATCAGGGGCTCCACCAGCGGCTGCGGCAAGTAGGCCCAGCCCAGGCCGGACTGCACCAGGTCGAGCGTTGCCAGGTAGCTGTCGGTCAACCATATCCGCCGCGACAGCACCATGCGCGGGTCCGAGCCGGTGGCCTTGCCCGAAGCCACGATGATCTGCCGCTGTTCGGCAAACGCTTCTTCAGGCAGCGGCGTGCCACTGTTGCTGCCAGCCGGATGACGCGGTGAAGCGACAGCCACCAGCAACTGGCTGCCCGCTTCGAGAAAGGACTCGCGCTCATCGATCCCCGGGCGTTCGAACACCAGCGCCAGTTGCACGCTGCCTTCATGCAGCAAGCGCACCGCTTCGGTCTGGGTCGCCGAGCGCACTTCGATCTCCAGGCTGGGAAATTCCTTCGCCAGGGTTTCCAGCGGCTGGCTCCAGCGGCCGGTCTGCAGCTCCGGGGCCATGGCGATGCTCAGGCGCTTTTCCAGCCCTTGGTGCAACTGCAGGGCCTGGGCGTCGAGCAGGTTGAGCTGGCAGATGACCTGCCTGGCTTGCGGCTCCAGCGCCAAGGCAGCACTGGTAGGCAGGGCTTTACGTGTAGCGCGGTCGAACAGGGCCAAGTCCAGCTCTGCCTCCAGTTGCGCGATGGCCATGCTCACGGCCGACGGCACCCGCCCCAGTTTGCGCGCGGCGGCAGAGAACGAACCCGCTTCCAGCACTGCGAGGAAAATTGCCAGGGAGTCGCTGCTGAAGGCCATGGTGATTGAACCTGGGGATGGGAGAACTTGGTGATGAAGATTAATGGAGGATGTGTCAGGGCTGCTAGAGGCTGGCCTTGAGAGGTTCAGCGCCTGTGAGATCGAGCGCCGCCCGCGCGGCGCATCGCGGGCGGCGCTCGATCTCACAGGCGCTGAAGCTCTCGCGCCCAACACTTCCAACCCTCACCTGCCCCTACAGGCCTTCGCCAAGCACCCGGTCAATGCTGTCGACGAAGTAGTCGACGCTGGCCCGGGTGGTGCACATCGGCGGCTTGATCTTGAGGATGTTCAGGTAGTCGCCGGTCGGCTGCATGAAAATTCCCAGTTCGCGCAGGCGGTCGCACAGCAGCATGGTTTCCTCGGTGGCCGGCTCCAGGGTCGCGCGGTCGCGCACCAGCTCCAGCCCCAGGTAGAAGCCCGAGCCATGTGCCGCGCCAGCCAGCGGGTGTTTGTCGACCAGTGCCTGCAGGCGCGCCTTGAAATAGCGCCCGGTGTCGCGAGCGTTGTCCCACAGGCCTTCCTCCTGCATCACGTCCAGCACCGCCATGCCGATGCGGCAGCTGACCGGGCTGCCACCGGCCGAGGAGAAGAAGTAACCCTCGGCCTCCAGGGCCTCGGCGATCTCGCGGCGGGTGATCACTACCCCCAGCGGCTGGCCGTTGCCCATGCCCTTGGCCATGGTGATGATGTCAGGCACCACGCCCTGTTCCTCGAAGCCCCAGAAGTACTCGCCCAGGCGGCCGTAACCGACCTGCACCTCGTCGGCGATGCACACGCCGCCGCGGGCACGGACCTTGGCATACGCCTCGCGCAGGTAACCGGCCGGCAGCGAAATCCCCCCGGCGTTGCCGTACACCGGCTCGCAGATGATGCCGGCCAGCTGGCGCCCGCGGGCATCGAGGTCGGCCAGCTTGGTGTCGACGTCGCGCAGGTAATCGGCGGCCGTGTCGGCACCGCGGAAGCGGCCGCGGAAGGTGTTCGGTGCCTCCACCGGGTGCACCCAGTCCGGGCGGGTTTCCAGGGCCTGCGGGTTGTCGGCGATGGAGGTGGAAATGGCATCGGTGGCCACCGACCAGCCGTGGTAGGCCTCCAGCACGCTGAGCAGGTCACGGCCACCGCTGTAGGCCCAGGCCAGGCGGATCGCCAGGTCGTTGGCCTCGGTGCCGCTGTTGACCATGAACACCCGGTCGAAGCCTTCGGGCGCGAGGGCGAGCAGGCGCTCGGAGAACTCGGTGATGGCGGCATAATGGAAGCGTGAGTTGGTGTTGAGCAGTGACCACTGGCGCGCCGATTCGGCGACCATGCGCGGGTGGCCGTGGCCCAGCACGGCGACGTTGTTGAGCATGTCCAGGTATGACCGGCCCTGCAGGTCGATCAGGTAGTTGCGCCAGCCGCGTTCGATCTGCGGCGGCTGTGTGTAGTAGTGCTTCTGCGAGCGGGCGAAGCTGGCGTCGCGACGGGCCAGCAGGGCCTGCGGGTCGGGCAACGGTTCGGCATCGCAGTCAAAGCCCAGCAGCGCGGCAGGCGACGGGCACAGGGCCAGCCAGGCGGCAGCCTGGGACGGTGTGGCGAAGAATGGCGGCTGGGTGCGGGTGTCCAGGCACAGCTGGACACTGAGGTAGCCGCAGCTGCTGCCCAGGGATTGCCCTTTTGCCAACGCCTGGCCATCGGCCGGGGCATCTTCCAGGCCTTGCAACCACAAGGCCCAGTGGGGCGTGCGCAGGCAGCCGCGACCGTCGCCGTCACCGTGCCAGATGCCCGCGTCGGGCGCCTGGACCGCACTGCCATTGGGCACATGCAGCTCTACGCCCAGCGCGCAGGTTGCCGGTTCTTCGGGGCGATCGATATGGGTCTGTGACAGCCGGTACTGGCCATGCAGGCTGCAGGCTGGCGCCGGTTGTGCGCTCAGCAGGTGCTGGTCGAAGCCCGGCTGTTCCCAGTTGCCGGCTTCGCAATGCGCGCTGAGCACACCCAGGTCGACGCGCTTGACCGCCAGCCCGGCCAACTCCGGTAGCAGTGGCGCACAGCCAGTCAGCGCGGCTGCGTCGACTGGCAGGCCGGCCGCCTGGAGAATGGCCGCCTCCATCAAGGCGAATGGCACGGCCGTAGCGGTATCGAAGATTTCCCATTCATGGGCGACGTTGTCACGGGTGTAGTGATTGTCCGGGTCCACCGCCAGTTGCTGCGCGCTACTCAGCACCAGCACCGCCGCACGGTTCAGCACCAGCGGCCACAGGGCGCGCAGTTCTGCTTCGGTCAGCGGGTTGAGGGCCTGGTAGGCGCTGACTGCCGGCAGGATGCGCAGCGGGTCGCCTTCGGCATGGTGCAGCAGTGCAGCGCAGGTCACCGAGAGGTCGGCGATGCGCCAGGTGCGCGACAGGTCGCCGAAGTCGATGACACCTTGCAGTTGCCATTGGCGCTGGTCGTCGCGGGCCCACACGGTGTTGTCGTCGGTGATGTCCAGGTGCACGGCCTGGGTTGGCAGCCGCTCTGCCAAGGGCGCGAGGCGCTCGCTGGCCAGGCGCGTGGCCTGTTCGATGCGGGCGCGTTGCGTGGGGTCGTGCAGTACCGGCAGCAGGTGCGTGATCAGCGCCTGGGCATGCTGCGGGTCCCATTGCAGGGTACGCTCCAGGCCCGGATGGTCGAAGTCGATCAAGGCCTTGTCGAGCCGTGCGCACAGCCTGCCCAGTTCAGCCATCAGGCGCGCCGGCATGTGCTTGAGGCGCGTCACTGGCTGGCCGTCAATGTAGTCGAGCAAGCGTACCCGCAGGGGTTGCCCGTCGATGGCCACTGCCAGCAAGGTGTCACCATTTTGTGCCGCTTGCACGGCGGGCACCGGCACGCCCTGCTCGCGCAGGTAGGCGAGGGCGGCGTGCTGCGCCTGCAGTTCGACCTCGGCGTAGCTGCCGTGACAGGCCTTGAGCACGAAGCGGCCTTGCGCGGCGTCCACGCGCAAGTTCAGGTCCTGCTGGCTGCCCAGCGCCGTCAAGTCGCCATCCAGGCCGTAATGCGTCCGCAGCAGCGCATGCGCCTGAGCTTCGCTAAGCGCAGGGCTGGGCAGGGCGGAGCGCTGGATCAGCGTGTCGAGGGCAGGGGAGGCGGGTTTTTTTTGTGGGCTGGACATGAGCTCTACCGTTGTTGCCGGGGTTGACGGAAGCGAATCTATTCCCGATATGGCTGATGATGAAAGATGATCGTGATCAGAATTTTTGATAGATGATGGCGCTTTGCCTTGTAGCTAGGGTTGATGTTTGAATTTGGGAAGCATTACCATTTGCTCTTGTCTTCTCAATCCAATGCCATCAGGACTTACACCATGTCGTCCCGTTTTCCGTCACGCCCAACATTGTTGGCGATTTGCTGTTCCTTAACCCTGATGGCGCAAGCTGCCGAGCCGATCCAGCTGGAAGCGACGGACGTCAATGCCGATGCCTTGAAAGCCCAACCCGGCGCGTTGCCCGAGGCGTTCGCTGGCGGCCAGGTCGCCCGCGGTGGCCAGATGGGTGTGTTGGGCAACCAGGACTACATGGATGTGCCGTTCACCATGACCAGCTATACCTCCAAGCTGATCGAAGACCAGCAGGCTGAGGACATCGGCGACGTATTGGCCAACGACCCTTCGGTGCGCGAGTCGTTCGGCTTCGGCAACCAGTCCAAGGTCTTCATCATCCGCGGCCTGCCGCTGGCGGGGGACGACATTTCCTTCAACGGCCTGTACGGCATCCTGCCGCGTCAGATCATGTCAACTGACGGTGTCGAGCGGGTCGAAGTGTTCAAGGGGCCCAATGCCTTTCTCAACGGCGTGAGCCCGACCGGCACCGGCCTTGGCGGCAACGTCAACCTGCAGCCCAAGCGTGCGGGCGATGAGCCGACCCGGCGCTACACCCAGGACATCAGTGCTGATGGCCGTATCGGCGAGCACCTGGATATTGGCCAGCGTTTTGGTGAAGACAACCGCTTCGGCGCCCGGCTGAACCTCAGCCAGCGCGAAGGTGAAACCGCCATCGACGACCAGGACCAGCGCACCAAACTGTTCACCGCAGGCCTGGACTACCGCGGTGACAACTTCCGCGTATCGACCGACATCGGATACCAGAAGCAGCGCATCAACCACTTGCGCAACTCGGTGCGCCTGGGCGGTACCACGACCAAGGCCCCGACCGCGCCAGATGCCGACCACAACTACGGGCAGAGCTGGAGCTACAGCGAATCGGAGGACACCTTCGGCATGGCCCGTGGCGAATGGGACCGAACGACAGCTGGACCGCCTACCTTGCCGGCGGTGCCCGCCACAGCCGCGAGCACGGCACCTATGGCACCCCGGTGCTGGTCGGCAACAGTGGCGCGGCCACCATGACCCCCTCCGATATCGTTCATGTTGAGGACAACACCAGCTTCAGTACTGGCCTGAATGGTCGCGTGCAGACCGGCCCGATCAGCCACCAGATCGCCGTGGGCGCCAACACGATGTGGACCCAGGCCGCAAACGCCTACACCTTCTACTTGCCGATCAGCACCAACATCTACGACACGGTGCAGCGGCCAAAACCTGGCAACGTCACCAGCTGGGGCGGTGACATGGGCGACCCGGGTGTGACCGGCAAGACGCGTGCGCGCAGCATTGCGATTTCCGACACGGTCGGCCTGTTCGACGACCGCCTGCTGCTGACCTACGGCTTGCGTCGCCAGCAATTGCGCGTGGAAAACTACTTCTATGACGGCACCTCCAGGCTCCCGAGCGCGGATGGCAGCCGTAACGGCGACCCTTACGACAAGTCGATCACCACACCGGTGTACGGCATCGTGTTCAAAGCCACTGACAGTATCTCGTTGTACGCCAACCGCATCGAAGGCCTGGCCCAGGGCGCGACAGCGCCGAGCAATGTATCGAACGCCAACGAGATGTTCCCGCCTGGCCGCACCAAGCAGCTCGAGGCCGGCATCAAGTTCGACCGCCTGACCTATGGCGCGAACCTGGCCGTGTTCCGTATCGAGAAACCGTCAGACGGCTACACCTTGAACGACGTCTTCATCCGCGATGGCGAACAGGTGAACAAGGGCCTGGAACTGAGCCTGTTCGGCGAGCCCGTCGAAGGCCTGCGCCTGATGGCCGGTGGCACGCGTATGACTTCGGAGCAGAAGAACACCGCCAATGGCACCAACGATGGCAACCACGCCATCGGCGTGCCGACCTTCCAGCTCAATGCCAGCGTCGACTGGGATGTGCCGGGCGTGCCGGGGTTGGCGCTCAATGCGCGGATGCTGCGCACCGGTGGCCAGTTCGTCGATGCGGCGAACAACGTCAGCCTGCCGACCTGGAACCGCTTCGATGCCGGCGCACGCTACAAGCTGAAAGTGGCGGAGAAGGACCTGACCCTGCGGGTCAACGTCGAGAACCTGACCGACAAGAACTACTGGGCTTCGGCCAACGGTGGCTACCTGACCCAGGGTGATCCGCGTCTGGTCAAGTTCTCTGGCACCATCGATTTCTGATAATCCGGGCCTACGCGGTTCCGTGTGGGAGCGGGCAAGCCCGCGAAGAAGGCGATGCGGTGGATGGCACCGGCTTTGCCGGTGTTCGCGGGTTAACCCGCTCCCACAGGTACTGCGCAAGCCTTCAGGCTAATGGATATCCCTGCGGGAGCGGGCATGCCCGCGAAGAGGCCCGTCCGCAGCAATGCCATCCCGGATCTACGCCTTCAGACATCCCCTAAAAACGCTGCCTCCAACAATTGTTTCGTATAAACATGTTGCGGCGCGTGGAAGATCTCCCGCGCTTCCCCTTGCTCCACCACATGCCCATGCTTGATCACCATCAACTGGTGGCTCAGCGCTTTCACCACTGCAAGGTCATGGCTGATGAACAGGTACGTCAGGTTGTACTTTGCCTGCAGATTGCGCAGCAACTCCACCACCTGCCGCTGCACCGTGCGGTCGAGCGCCGAGGTCGGTTCATCCAGCAGAATCAGTGCCGGCTTCAGCACCAACGCCCGGGCAATGGCGATGCGCTGGCGCTGGCCACCGGAAAACTCATGCGGGTAGCGATGGCGGGTGCGCGGGTCCAGCCCCACTTCCTCCAGCGCCGCAATGATCGCTGCCTCCTGTTCCGCCGGCGTGCCGATCTTGTGTATCCGCAAGCCCTCGCCAACGATATCCGCCACGCACATGCGCGGGCTCAGGCTGCCGAAGGGGTCCTGAAACACCACCTGCATTTCCCGCCGCAGCGGCCGCACTTGCTTCTGGTTCATCCCTTCGAGCTGTTGCCCATGAAAGCGGATCCCACCCTGGCTGGAGATCAACCGCAGAATCGCCAGGCCCAGTGTCGATTTGCCCGACCCGGACTCGCCGACTATGCCCAGCGTCTGCCCCTGGGGCAAGCTGAAGTTGATGCCGTCCACCGCCTTCACATGGTCCACCGTCTTGCGCAGCAACCCCTTCTTGATCGGGAACCACACCTTCAGGTCATTCACCTCCAGCAGCGGCGCCCCTACCGGGTTATGCGCCGGCAACCCGCTGGGCTCGGCGTTGATCAGCATCTGCGTGTAGTGATGCTGCGGTGCGCTGAACAGCGTGGTGCACTCGGCCTGTTCGACGATCTGCCCGCGCTGCATCACGCACACACGGTGGGCGATGCGGCGCACCAGGTTGAGGTCGTGACTGATCAGCAGCAGGGCCATGCCTAACTTCGCCTGCAGCTTTTTCAGCAGGTCGAGGATCTTCAACTGCACGGTCACATCCAGCGCCGTGGTCGGCTCATCGGCGATCAACAGCTCGGGCTCGTTGGCCAGGGCCATGGCGATCATTACCCGCTGGCGCTGGCCGCCGGACAGCTCATGGGGCAGGGCCTTCAGGCGCTTGCGCGGTTCGGGGATGCCGACCATTTCCAGCAGCTCCAGGGTTCGCGCAGTGGCTTGCTTGCCAGTCAGGCCCTTGTGCAGCAGGAGGATTTCATTGATCTGTTTCTCGATGCAGTGCAACGGGTTCAGCGAGGTCATCGGCTCCTGGAAGATCATCGCGATGCGGTTGCCGCGAATGCGCTGCAGGGCCTTTTCGTTCTGCTGCAGCAGGTCTTTGCCCTCATAGTGGATGCTGCCACTGGGGTGGCGCGCCAGTGGGTAGGGCAGCAGCCGCAGAATCGAGTGTGCGGTGACGGATTTGCCCGAGCCGCTTTCGCCGACCAAGGCCAAGGTCTCGCCCTTGCGGATGTCGAAGCTGATGCCGTCGACCACTCGGTTGACGTGTTCGCCGGTGACGAATTCCACGGCCAGGTCACGCACTTCGATCAGGTTCTGTTCGCTCATTTCACTTCCTCGGGTCGAAGGCATCGCGGGCGGATTCGCCGATGAACACCAGCAGGCTGAGCATGATCGCCAGCACGGCAAAGGCGCTGATGCCAAGCCACGGGGCTTGCAGGTTGGACTTGCCTTGCGCCACCAATTCACCCAGCGACGGCGCGCCAGGGGGCAGGCCGAAGCCGAGGAAGTCCAGCGCGGTCAGGGTGCCGATGGCACCAGTGAGGATGAACGGCATGAAGGTCATGGTCGAGATCATCGCGTTGGGCAGGATGTGCCGATACATGATCGCGCCGTTGCGCATCCCCAGGGCGCGGGCCGCGCGCACGTATTCCAGGTTGCGCCCACGCAGGAACTCGGCACGTACCACGTCCACCAGGCTCATCCACGAGAACAACAGCATGATGCCCAGCAACCACCAGAAGTTGGGCTGCACGAAGCTGGCGAGGATGATCAACAGGTACAGCACTGGCAGGCCGGACCAGATTTCCAGGAAGCGCTGCCCGGCCAGGTCGACCCAGCCGCCGTAGAAGCCCTGCAGGGCACCGGCAATGACGCCGACGATGGAACTCAACACCGTCAGCGTGATGGCGAACAGCACCGACACGCGGAAGCCGTAGATCACCCGCGCCAGCACGTCGCGGCCCTGGTCGTCGGTGCCCAGCCAGTTGTCGGCCGAGGGTGGCGCCGGGGCCGGTACGCGCAGGTCGTAGTTGATGCTCTGGTAACTGAACGGGATCGGCGCCCAGACCACCAGGCTGTCCTTCTTCTGCAGCAGGTCGCGGATGTACGGGCTCTTGTAGTTGGCCTCCAGCGGGAATTCACCGCCAAAGGTGGTTTCCGGGTAGCGCTTGAACGCCGGGAAGTACCACGAGCCTTCATAGCGCACGGCAATCGGTTTGTCGTTGGCGATCAGCTCGGCACCCAGGCTCAGGCCGAACAGGATCAGGAAAAGCCACAGCGACCACCAGCCTCGGCGGTTGGCCTTGAAGCGCTCGAAGCGCCGGCGGTTGAGGGGGGACAGGGCCATGTCAGTGCTCCCGGCTGGCAAAGTCGATGCGTGGATCGACCAGGGTATAGGTCAGGTCGCCGATCAGTTTCACCACCAACCCGAGCAGGGTGAAGATGAACAGGGTGCCGAAGACCACCGGGTAGTCGCGGTTGATCGCCGCTTCGAAACTCATCAGGCCCAGGCCATCGAGGCTGAAGATCACCTCGATCAGCAGAGAGCCAGTGAAGAAGATGCCAATGAATGCCGATGGGAAGCCGGCGATCACCAGCAGCATGGCGTTGCGGAACACATGCCCGTACAGCACGCGTGGCCGGCTCAGGCCCTTGGCCTTGGCGGTGACCACGTACTGCTTGTTGATCTCGTCGAGGAAGCTGTTCTTGGTCAGCAAGGTCATGGTGGCGAAGTTGCCAATCACCAGGGCGGTGATCGGCAACACCAGGTGCCAGAAGTAGTCGAGCACCTTGCCGGTGGTGGACAGCTCGTCGAAATTGTTTGAGGTCAGGCCGCGCAGCGGGAACCAGTCGAAATAGCTGCCGCCGGCGAACAGCACGATCAGCAGGATGGCGAACAGGAACGCAGGGATGGCGTAGCCGACGATGATCGCCGAGCTGGTCCAGACGTCGAAGTGGCTGCCGTGGCGTACCGCCTTGGCGATGCCCAGCGGAATCGACACCAGGTACATGATCAGCGTGCTCCACAGCCCCAGCGAGATCGACACCGGCATCTTCTCGGCGATCAGGTCGATGACCTTGGCGTCGCGGAAGAAGCTGTCACCGAAGTCCAGCGTGGCGTAGTTCTTGATCATGATCCACAAGCGTTCGGGCGCCGATTTGTCGAAGCCATACATGTGCTCGATTTCGGCGATCAGCGTCGGGTCCAGGCCCTGGGCGCCGCGGTAGTTGGAACCGGCCACCGAGACCTCGGCGCCGCCGCCGGCAATGCGGCTGGTGGCGCCCTCGAAGCCTTCGAGCTTGGCGATCATCTGTTCCACCGGGCCGCCGGGGGCAGCCTGGACGATGATGAAGTTGATGATGAGGATGCCGAACAGGGTCGGAATGATCAGCAGCAGGCGACGCAGGATATAGGCCAGCATGTCAGTTGGCCTCGTCTGCAGGGGTTTCGCCCACGGCAGGGGTGACGTTGGGCTTGATCCACCAGGTGTCGATGCCGACGTCGTACTTGGGCGAAACCTTGGGATGGCCGATGTGGTTCCAGTAGGCCACGCGCCAGGTCTTGATGTGCCAGTTGGGGATCACGTAGTAACCCCACAGCAACACGCGGTCCAGCGCCCGGCAATGGTCGATCAGGCTCTGGCGCGAATCGGCGTTGATCAGCTGTTCCACCAGTTGGTCGATGGCCGGGTCGCGCAGGCCGATGAAGTTGCGGCTGCCCGGGTTGTCGGCGGCGCTGCTGCTCCAGTATTCGCGCTGCTCGTTGCCCGGCGAGTTGGACTGCGCGAAGCCGCTGACGATCATGTCGTAGTCACGCGAGCGCAGGCGGGTGATGTACTGCGAGACATCGACGCGGCGAATGTTGAGGTCGATGCCCAGGTCGGCAAGGTTACGCTTGAATGGCAGCAGGATGCGCTCGAACTCGGTCTGCGCGAGCAGGAACTCGATCACCACCGGCTTGCCCTGGGCGTCGACCATCTTGTCGTCGACGATCTTCCAGCCGGCTTCCTGCAACAGCTTGTAGGCCTTGCGCTGTTGCTCGCGGATCATGCCGCTGCCATCGCTGACCGGGTTGTGGAAGGCCTCGCTGAAGACCTGATCAGGAACCTTGCCGCGCAGCGGCTCGAGGATCTTCAGCTCATTGGCGCTGGGCAGGCCGCGGGCAGCCATTTCCGAGTTCTCGAAGAAGCTGCCGGTGCGGGTGTAGGCGCCGTTGAACAACTGCTTGTTGGTCCATTCGTAGTCCAGCAACTGGCTCAGCGCCTCGCGCACGCGCACGTCCTGGAACAGCGGGCGACGGATGTTGAAGACGAAGCCCTGCATCCCGGTGGGGTTACCGTTGGGCAGCTCTTCCTTGATCAGGCGGCCTTCACGAACGGCCGGCACGTTGTAGGCGCTGGCCCAGTTTTTTGCGCTGACTTCCAGGGCATAGTCGAAGGCACCGGCTTTCAATGCTTCCAGGGCGACGGCGGTGTCGCGGTAGGCGTCGAAAGTCATGGCGTCGAAGTTATAGAAACCGCGGTTGATCGGCAGGTCCTTGGCCCAGTAGTCCTTTACCCGCTCGTAACGGATGCTGCGCCCGGCCTTGACCTCGGCAACCTTGTACGGCCCGCTGCCCAGCGGGATTTCCAGGTTGCCGCGGTTGAATTCGCGGTTTTCGTACCAGTGCTTGGGCAGCACTGGCAGCTGGCCGAGGATCAACGGCAGCTCGCGGTTGTTGTTGTGCTTGAACCTGAACAGCACCCGCAGCGGGTCTTCGGCAACCACTTCGGCGACGTCGCCGTAGTATTGGCGGTAGAGAGGGGCGCCATCCTTGATCAGGGCATTGAAGGTGAACACCACATCCTCGGCGCGCATCGGGTGGCCATCGTGGAAGCGCGCTTCGGGGCGCAGGTAGAAACGCACCCAGCTATTGTCCGGGGCTTTCTCGATCTTGCCGGCGACCAGGCCGTACTCGGTGAACGGCTCGTCCTGGCTCTGACGCATCAGGGTGTCGTAGATGATGCTGATGTTTTCGGCTGACACGCCTTTGTTGATGAACGGGTTGAGGCTGTCGAAGCCACCGAAGCTGGACTGGCGGAAGGTGCCGCCTTTGGGCGCGTCGGGGTTGACGTAGTCGAAGTGCTTGAAGTCGGCCGGGTATTTCGGCGGCTCGTCGTAGAGGGTCAGCGCGTGTTGCGGCGCCGCCAGCGCGGGCAGGCTCAGGCAGGCGAACAGCAGGCTGCAGGCCAGGCGATGCGTCGGCTTCATTGGGCTTTCTCCGAAGACTTTAGCCACCAGGTATTCAGCCCGAGGGTATAGGGCGGCGTGGTGACGAAGGCGAACCGGTTACGGTAGGCCAGGCGGTGATTGTCGAGGTACCAGTTGGGAATCATGTAGTACTGCCATGACAGCACGCGGTCCAAGGCGCGGGCGGCGGCGACCTGGTCATCCCGGGTGGGCGCTGCCAGCAGGGTGTCGAGCAGGTGGTCGACCACCGGGTCCTTGACCCCCGCATAGTTCTTGCTGCCCTTGGTCGAGGCCTGGCTGGAATGGAAGTACAGCCACTGTTCAAGGCCCGGGCTCAAGGTCTGGTTCAGGGTCATCAGGATCATGTCGAAGTCGAACTGGTCCAGGCGTTGTTTGTACTGGGCACGGTCCACGGTGCGCAAGCGCGCCTCGATGCCGATGCTGGCCAGGTTTTCGACATAGGGTTGCAGGATGCGTTCGAGGCTCGGGTTCACCAGCAGCAGTTCCATGCGCAATGGCTGGCCCTTGGCGTTGACCAGGCGCTGGCCGTCGAGCTTCCAGCCGGCCTGGTTCAGCAGGCCCAAGGCCTGGCGCAATGTCTGGCGACCGATGCCGCGCCCATCGGTGTGGCTGACCTGAAAGGGCTGGGTGAACAGCTTGTCGGGCAACTGGTCGCGGAACGGCGCCAGCAGCAGCCATTCCTTACCGGTGGGTACGCCGCTGGCCGCGAACTCGCTATTGGGGTAGTAGCTGGTGGCGCGGCGGTAGGCGCTGCTGAACAGCGCACGGTTGGTCCACTCGAAGTCGAGCATCAGGCCCAGAGCCTGGCGCACCCTGGGGTCGCTGAAGGCAGCCCGGCGGCTGTTCATGAACAGGCCTTGGGTCTGGGTGGGGATGCGGTGCGGGATCTGCGCCTTGATCACTTCGCCACGGCGCACAGCCGGGAAGTTGTAACCGTTGGCCCAGTTCTTGGCCTGGTGCTCGATATAGATGTCGAACTCACCGGCCTTGAATGCTTCGAAGGCCACGGTGGCATCGCGGTAGAACTCGAATTCGACGTGGTTGAAGTTGTACTTGCCGCGGTTTACCGCCAAGTCCTTGCCCCAGTAGTTCTTCACCCGCTCGAACACCAGGCGGCGGCCAGGCTCGACCTGGGTGATGCGATAGGGCCCGCTGCCCAGCGGCGGCTCAAAGGTCGTGGCCTCGAAGTCACGCTTTTGCCAGTAGTGCCTGGGCAATACCGGCATCTCACCCAGGCGCAGAATCAACAGCGGGTTGCCGGCACGCTTGAAGACGAAGCGGATGCGCAGCGGGCCGAGGATATCGACCCGCTGCACTTCCTGCAGGTTGGTGCGGTAGATCGGGTGGCCTTGCTTGAGCAGGGTGCGGTACGAGAAGGCCACGTCGGCTGCGGTGATCGGCGCGCCGTCATGCCAGCGTGCTTCCGGGCGCAGGTTGAACACCACCCAGCTGCGGTCCTCGCTGTACTCCACCGAGCGGGCGATCAGGCCATAGCTGGAGGTGGGCTCGTCACCGGACGGGTCGTACTGGCCGGTGCCGACCATCAGCGTTTCGTTCAGCTCGCTGACGCCGTATTGCAGGAAGTTCGGCGTGGTGACCGGGCTGGTGCCCTTGAAGGTATAGGGGTTGAGCGTATCGAAGGTGCCGAATGCCATGGCCCGCAAGGTGCCGCCCTTGGGCGCTTGCGGGTTAACCCAGTCGAAGTGGGTGAATGTGGCTGGGTACTTGAGCGTGCCGAACTGCGCGTATCCGTGGCTTTCGCTCACCATCGCGACGGCGGGGAAGCTCAAGGCCAGGCTGAGTGACAGCAGGAGGGGACGTATCAAGTCGGCATCCGATCCAGAGGCGTTGGGCTTTGGTCGGGGTACAGTAACAGCTTGCCGGGTATGGAAAAAGAGAAGGAGTAGGGGAATTACCGTGGGCTTTTTTTCAGGTACATTCGCGAGTAGACCCGCTCCTCCAGATATTGCACTGGCTTCGAATCCTGCGCTGCACCTGTGGGAGCGGGTTTACCCGCGAATGGGCTGCACGGCAGCCCCAGCCTCGCCTTAATGGGACAGGTAGACGGTCAGCGTCTGGCCTGGCTTGAGTGCATGCCCGCTGCGTGGGTTCCAGCGCTTGAGGTGCTGCATCTCGACATTGAAACGTTTGGCTACAAGATACAGCGAATCACCCTTGCGCACCTTGTACTGGGTGGAGCGCTGCCCCGAGGCTGCCACGCGGTTGCCCGCAGCGCTCGGGGCGCTGCCGCCGCGCAGGGCCAGGACCTGGCCGGCTTTCACACGGTTGCCCGGCAATTTGTTCCAGCGCTGGATGTCCTTGACCGCAACGCGATTGGCCTTGGCGATGCTGCTCAGGCTGTCGCCACGCTTGACCCGGTAGCTGCGCGCGGCAGGTGCGTTGGCTTCGGCCACGGCGGCGGCGAACACGGCCTTGTTCGGTTGCAGGCTGACCAGCTGCTCGGGCTTGAGGTTGGACAGGCTGTCGCTGAGCAGTTGCGCCTTGGCGGTCGGAACCAGCAGCTGCTTGGGGCCATCGACGGTCATGCGTTTCTTGAAGGCCGGGTTGAGCTGGATCAGTTCGTCTTCGTCGATGTTGGCGAAGGCGGCGACCCGCGACAGGTCGAGGCGGTCGTTGATCGCCACGGCTTCGAAGTAGGGCTCGTTGGCGATCGGCGTAAGGTTCACGCCATAGGCTTCAGGTGTGGAGACCACCTGCGACAGTGCCAGCAGCTTGGGCACGTAGTCACGGGTTTCCTGCGGTAATGGCAGGTTCCAGTAATCGGTGGGCAGGCCAAGCTTCTCGTTGCGCTCGATGGCGCGGCTGACGGTGCCTTCGCCGGCGTTGTAGGCCGCCAGTGCCAGCAGCCAGTCGCCATTGAACATGTCGTGCAGACGGGTCAGGTAGTCCAGCGCGGCGTTGGTCGACGCGGTGATGTCGCGACGGCCGTCATAGAAGTTGGTCTGGCGCAGGTTGAAATGGCGACCGGTGGCAGGCATGAACTGCCACATGCCCGCTGCACTGGCGCGCGAGTAGGCCATTGGGTTGTAGGCGCTCTCGATGGCCGGCAGCAGCGCAAGCTCCAGCGGCATGTCGCGTTCTTCGAGGCGTTCGACGATGTAGTGCAGGTACAGGCTGCCACGCTCGCCGGCGCTCTCGAGGAACGTGGGGTTGCTGGC
Source organism: Pseudomonas sp. 382 (assembly GCF_002759075.1). Classification (NCBI taxonomy): domain Bacteria; kingdom Pseudomonadati; phylum Pseudomonadota; class Gammaproteobacteria; order Pseudomonadales; family Pseudomonadaceae; genus Pseudomonas; species Pseudomonas sp. 382. The sequence goes on along the minus strand of NZ_PEMX01000004.1, from coordinate 43,559 downwards.
GAACCACAGGCGTTGCTGCTCGATGCGCGGGTTGACGTCGATGTTGTCCTGCAGGGCGAAACCCTGACGCATGCGCTCCCACACATCCTGCGGCGGTTCGGCAGGCTTGACCGCCAGCGGCGAGGGCTTGTGCTTGATCCGGGCCTGGTAGTTGTGCGCGCGAACGCTGTCGGCTTCATCGAGCTGACGGGTACTCTGGCAACCCACCAGTGTGGCGGCCAGCGCCAGCGCACTGATTTGGGCCAGGCGCGTCAGGGCGACTGAATGAGCGGTTCTGCGGCTACGTGAAGACATCGGCTGACACAGGTTTCCGAGCGAAAAATTTCGGCGATTCTAGAAACCGCTCCCGCCTGGGTCAACCGTTGCGAACCCTCTGCGATATATCTTGAGGTTATCAGAAGCGGTCCTTCCAAGACCTCAAGGCAGCAAAAACAGTGACCTGCGAGTCGTTTGAATGTCCCTTCCATTCGTCTGCTTTTTGTTTAACTAATGTTTCAGCAGTACGCAGGAATGGGTTGGTCAGGCGCTCGAGGCCGATCGTTGAAGGCAGGCTGATGCGATTTTCGGCGCGCAACCGGGTAACGTCTTCGAAACGCTGCAGAACGTGGGGATTGGCAGGTTCCACCGCCTTGGCGAAGCGCAGGTTGCTGAGGGTGTATTCATGGGCACAGTAGACTTCGGTCTGCTCCGGCAGCGCTGCCAGGCGGGCGAGGGCAGGCTGCATCTGCTCCGGAGTGCCTTCGAACATGCGCCCGCAACCGGCGGCGAACAAGGTGTCGCCACAGAACAGAAGGGGTGTCGCTGGCTGGTCACTGAAGTAGGCGATATGCCCCAGGGTGTGGCCGGGCACGGCCAGAACCCGGAAGGCCACGCCCAGGACGCTGACCTGGTCGCCCTCGTCCAGCGCCAGGTCGCGGCCGGGGATCTGCTCGTGGGCCGGGCCGCAGACGCGGGCACCGGTCTGTTGCTTGAGGCGTTCGACACCCCCGACATGGTCGTGGTGGTGGTGGGTCACCATGATGGTGTCCAGCGTCCAGCCGGGGTTGGTTGCCAGCCAGGCTTCCACCGGGCCGGCATCACCCGGGTCGACCACCGCGCAGCGGCGTTTGGCAGTATCCTGTAACAACCAGATGTAGTTGTCGGAGAAAGCGGGGAGAGCGTCGATCTGTATCATGGTGCGGATCCGTATCGCCATGGGTGGCACATGAGGGCATCTTAGCCACGATGGCGCGGTGCGGGAACCTTCGAGGGAGAGCGCAATGACCGACCAAGCCTTTGCTCAGGCCGACCCGGAATGGGTCGAACTGATCAGCCTGGCCCGTGAGTGGTTCAACGGCCCACTCGGCCAGCTGATGCTGAAGGAAGAGGAAAAACTGCTGGAAGAAGAGCTCGGGCGCTTCTTCGGTGGCTACCTCGTGCACTATGGCCCTTGTGCCGAGGCGCCGCCCAGCGCGCCGCAGGTGCAGCGCAACGTGCGCCTTGGCGCGCCGTTGCCGGGGGTAGAGATCGTCTGCGAGGAGCAGGCCTGGCCATTGGGCGAGCACGCCGCCGACGTGGTGGTGCTGCAACATGGGCTGGATTTCAGCCTTTCGCCCCACGGCCTGCTGCGCGAGGCGGCCAGTGCGGTGCGTCCCGGTGGGCACCTGCTCATTGTCGGCATCAACCCCTGGAGCGGTTGGGGCCTGCGCCATTTCTTCAGCCAGGGTGCCCTGCGCAAGGCCCGCTGCATCTCGCCGTCACGGGTCGGCGACTGGCTCAACCTGCTGGGCTTCGCGCTGGAGAAACGCCGCTTCGGGTGCTATCGTCCGCCGCTCACTTCGCCGGCCTGGCAGCAACGCCTGGCAGGCTGGGAACGGATGGCGGGAGGCTGGCAGAGTGTCGGCGGCGGGGTCTACCTGCTGGTGGCGCGCAAGATGGTGGTTGGCCTGAGGCCGTTGCGCCAGGTGCGCCGCGAACCGATGGGCAAGCTGCTGCCGCTGCCACTGGCCAAGGTCAACCGCACCGCCGCCAGGCCGGATACCGAAAAGCACTGAACATGAGTGGTACATGAGCGATAGCGTCGAGATGTATACCGATGGCGCCTGCAAGGGCAACCCTGGCCCAGGTGGCTGGGGCGTCCTGCTGGTCTTCAAGGGCGTCGAAAAGGAACTGTGGGGCGGCGAACGCGAAACCACCAACAATCGCATGGAACTGATGGCCGCGATCCAGGGGCTGATGGCGCTCAAGCGTGAGTGCGAAGTGGTGCTGACCACCGACTCGCAGTATGTGATGAAGGGCATCAACGAGTGGATGGCCAACTGGAAGAAGCGCGGCTGGAAGACGGCGGCCAAGGAACCGGTGAAGAACGCCGACCTGTGGCAACTGCTCGACGAGCAGGTCAACCGCCACAAGGTCACCTGGAAGTGGGTGCGCGGGCATATCGGCCACCCCGGCAACGAACGCGCCGACCAGCTGGCCAACCGTGGCGTCGAGGAAGTGCGCGCCAAGCGTTGAGCTGCGGTACAATCGCCGCCTTTGTAACTGATGCAAGTTGGAGCGCCCCGCGTGGAGCAGCAGCAAGATAACCGCCTGGTCATTCTCGATACCGAAACCACCGGTATGCCGGTCACTGAAGGCCACCGCATCATCGAGATCGGCTGTGTCGAGGTCATTGGCCGGCGCCTGACCGGGCGTCACTTCCACGTCTACCTGCAGCCCGACCGCGAAAGTGACGAGGGCGCGATCAACGTCCACGGCATCACCGATGCGTTCCTGGTGGGCAAACCGCGCTTCGCCGATGTGGCCGAAGAGTTCTTCGAATTCATCCAGGGCGCCACGCTGGTCATCCACAACGCCGCGTTCGACGTCGGTTTCATCAACAACGAGTTCGCGCTGCTGGGGCAGAGCGACCGCGCCGACATCGCCAACCATTGCACCGTCCTCGACACCCTGCTGTTGGCCCGTGCCCGCCACCCAGGGCAGCGCAACAGCCTCGATGCGTTGTGCAAACGCTACGACATCGACAACTCCGGCCGTGAATTGCACGGCGCATTGCTCGACGCCGAATTGCTGGCCGACGTCTATCTGGCGATGACCGGCGGCCAGACCAGCCTGTCGCTGGCCGGGCACGGCGCCGACAGTGACGGTGATGGGCAGGGCGCTGGCGGCAGCGAGATTCGCCGCATCGTCGGGCGGGCACCGGGGCGGGTGATCATGGCCAATGCCGCAGAACTGGAAGCCCACGCCGAACGGCTGGCGGCGGTGGCCAAGTCGGCGGGCGGGCCTTCGCTGTGGCAGACGCTGACCGAGGCACCTGCCAGCTAACAGGCCGGCACAGACAGCACAAGGCCTACTACCCTCAATAGGACACCAAGTCCTGCGGAGGTAGTTGCCGGATGTACAAGGACCTCAAGTTCCCGATCCTCATCGTCCACCGTGCGGTCAAAGCCGACAGCGTTGCCGGCGAGCGCATCCGCGGCATCGCCGAGGAACTGAGCCAGGACGGTTTCGCCATCATCAAGGCTGCCGATCACACCGAAGCGCGGCTGGTCGCCACCACCCACCATGGTCTGGCCTGCATGCTGATCGCCGCCGAGGGCGTCGGCGACAATACCCACTTGCTGCAGAACATGGCCGAGCTGATACGCCTGGCCCGGTTGCGTGCGCCTGACTTGCCGATCTTCGCCCTGGGTGAACAGGTCACCCTGGAAAACGCGCCGGCCGAGGCCATGAGCGAACTCAACCAGCTGCGCGGCATTCTCTACCTGTTCGAAGACACTGTGCCGTTTCTCGCCCGTCAGGTGGCGCGTGCCGCACACAACTATCTTGATGGCCTGCTGCCGCCGTTCTTCAAGGCCCTGGTGCAGCACACCGCACAATCCAACTATTCTTGGCACACCCCCGGCCACGGCGGCGGCGTGGCCTACCGCAAGAGCCCGGTAGGCCAGGCATTCCACCAATTCTTCGGCGAAAATACCCTGCGCTCGGACTTGTCCGTGTCGGTGCCGGAGCTGGGCTCGCTGCTCGACCACACTGGCCCCTTGGCCGAGGCCGAGGCGCGTGCCGCGCGCAACTTTGGTGCCGACCACACGTTCTTCGTCATCAATGGCACTTCCACCGCCAACAAGATTGTCTGGCACGCGATGGTCGGCCGCGATGACCTCGTGCTGGTGGACCGCAACTGCCACAAGTCGGTGGTCCACGCCATCATCATGACCGGCGCCATCCCCCTCTACCTGTGCCCCGAACGCAACGAGCTGGGCATCATTGGCCCGATACCGCTCAGCGAGTTCAGCCCCGAGTCGATCAAGGCCAAGGTGCTGGCCAATCCCCTGGCCAAGGGGCGTGAGCCGCGGATCAAGCTGGCGGTGGTGACCAACTCCACCTACGACGGGCTGTGTTACAACGCCGGGTTGATCAAGCTGGCACTGGGCGCCAGCGTCGAGGTGCTGCATTTCGACGAGGCCTGGTTCGCCTATGCGGCGTTTCACACATTCTTCGAGGGCCGCTACGCCATGGGTACTGTGTGCGGCGAGGGCAGCCCGCTGGTGTTCAGTACCCATTCCACTCACAAGCTGCTGGCCGCCTTCAGCCAGGCCTCGATGATTCACGTGCAAGATGGTGCCCAGCGTCAGCTGGATCGCGACCGCTTCAACGAAGCGTTCATGATGCATATCTCCACCTCGCCGCAATACAGCATGCTCGCCTCGCTGGATGTGGCTTCGGCCATGATGGAGGGTCCGGCCGGCCACTCGCTGCTGCAGGAGATGTTCGACGAAGCCTTGAGTTTCCGCCGTGCGCTGGCCAATCTGCGTGAGCACATCGCCGCCGAAGACTGGTGGTTCAGCATCTGGCAGCCGCCAGCGGCAGAGGGCATCCAGCGCCTGTCGGCGCAGGACTGGCTGCTGCAACCGGGCGCCGAGTGGCATGGTTTTGGCGACGTGGCGGACGACTATGTGCTGCTCGACCCGCTGAAGGTGACCTTGGTGATGCCCGGGCTGAGCGCGGACGGCGTATTGGGCGAGCACGGTATTCCGGCGGCGGTGGTCAGCAAGTTTCTTTGGGAGCGCGGGCTGGTGGTGGAGAAGACCGGTCTGTACAGCTTCCTGGTGCTGTTCTCGATGGGAATCACCAAGGGCAAGTGGAGCACGTTGCTCACCGAGCTGCTGGAGTTCAAACGCCATTACGACGGCAACACAGCGCTGAGTAGCTGCCTGCCGAGCATCGTTGCGGTCGATGCCGCTCGTTACCAGGGGCTGGGCCTGCGCGACCTGTGCGACCAGCTGCATGACTGCTACCGCGCCAATGCCACGGCCAAGCAGCTCAAGCGGTTGTTCACGCGGTTGCCGGAGGTGGCCGTAAGCCCGGCGCGGGCTTATGACCAGATGGTGCGCGCAGAGGTAGAGGCAGTGCCGATAGAGGCCTTGCTGGGTCGTGTGGCAGCAGTGATGCTGGTGCCGTACCCACCGGGGATCGCGCTGATCATGCCAGGCGAGCGGTTTACCGAAGCAACCCGCTCGATCCTCGACTACCTGGCGTTTGCCCGGGCGTTCAACAGCGATTTCCCGGGGTTCGTCGCTGATGTGCATGGCCTGCAGAATGAGAGCGGCCGATACACGGTCGACTGCATCAAGGAATGCGAATGATCTCGACGCCGGTCTGTGCCAGTTCGAAGCGGTTTTCACCCAAGTGGTTGACGCGATCGCCGATCGCCAGGCGGTAGGTGGTGATCGGGGCACCCAGTGCGCTGCCGTCTGCCTGGAGGGTGGACTCCTGGAACTCGTGCACGGGGTAGATACGGCCTTCGGCGTCACGGGCGTGGAACTGGCCGACCATTACTGCTGCCATTTGGGTGAAAACCTCTGAATTACGTAGGAAATGTCTGCAGGGATAGACCCTAAAAGGTACCTGGAAGTTTTCGAAGCCAGGAAAAAAATCCGGGCCGCCGAGGAACGGTCATCTATAACTACAGACGTCCCTTTCTCCAGCAACGGATGGATAACGCCATGAGCCAGGTGTATTCGGTAGCGGTTGTCGTCGGCAGCTTGCGCAAGGACTCCTACAACCGCAAGGTTGCCCGCGCACTTTCGGAGCTGGCACCGTCCAGCCTTGCCCTGAAGATTGTCGAGATCGGCGACCTGCCGCTGTACAACGAGGACGTCGAGGCCGAGGGCGTGCCCGAGGCGTGGAAGCGGTTTCGCGATGAGATTCGCCGCAGCGATGCGGTGCTGTTCGTCACTCCGGAATACAACCGTTCGGTGCCGGGCTGTTTGAAGAATGCCATCGACGTTGGTTCGCGGCCGTATGGGCAAAGCGCGTGGAGCGGCAAGCCGACGGCGGTGGCCAGTGTGTCGCCCGGGGCCATTGGCGGGTTTGGTGCCAATCATGCGGTGCGCCAGTCGCTGGTGTTCCTCGACATGCCGTGCATGCAGATGCCCGAGGCGTATATCGGCGGGGCGGCGAGCCTGTTCGATGAGGCGGGCAAGCTCAGTGACAAGACCAGGCCATTCCTGCAGGGCTTCATCGACAAGTTCGCTTCCTGGGTGAAGTTGAACCGGGTGGTCTGATCCATCATTGTTGCCTGAACTGACGCATTCGCGGGCACGCCCGCTCCCACAGAGGAATGCATAACCCTGGGAGCGGGCCTGCCCGCGAATGGCTAAACACCGATTTGTCAGAAGGCCTGCGGCATCTCGCCCTTGGCCAGGCGGCGGTTGATGTCGGCTACCACCTCCGGCAGTTCGTTGATGGTGTCGATCAGGTAGTGGGGCCGCGAGCCGGCAAACAGTTGGTGAATGCGCTTGCGCTCGCTCTCCAGTCTTGCTGTGCTCAACGCCTGATAACCCTCCCAGGTCAGCCCCAGAGCGTTGCCCGAGCACACCAGGGCAACGGTCCACATGCCGGCACGGCGGCCTTCGAGAATGCCCGGCACGGTGTCGTCGACCTTCACACACGCCGCCACATCATCAATCCCCAGGGCAATCACGTTGGCCAGGGCCTGGGCTGGCCATGGGCGGCCATTCGGGGTTTCGTCGGTGGCCACCACGTGGTCGGCGACGTAGCCGTTCTGCGCCGCCAGTTCCACCACTTTGTCCATCACCACCTTCGGGTAGCCCGAGCACGAACCGATCTTCAGGCCGCCCTGGCGCAGGCTGTTGAGGGTGTCCAGGGCGCCGGGGATCAATGCCGAGTGCACGGCGATTTTCTCGATCTGCAGCGGCATGAAGCGGTTGTAGATGGCGGTAACGTCATCGTCGGTCGGGGGGCGGCCGAACACCTTGCGGTAGCGCTCGGCGATCTCTGGCACATCGCACAGGGTGCGGATGTGGTCCCACTTGCCCATCCCCATCGGGCCACGGGCTTCCTCGATGGAGACCTGCACATCGAACTCGGCGAAGGCTTCGACGAAGATCTGGGTCGGGGCGAAGGAGCCGAAGTCGACCACGGTGCCAGCCCAGTCGAGGATGGCGGCTTGCAGCTGGGTAGGATTGCTGTAGTTCATGTGAGCGGGTTCCTGAAATTGGGTGGGCAAAGGGTTAGATGTCCAGCACTTCCATTTCCCGCAGCACTTCGGCCACGGCATTGACGGCAGCTTGCATGCCGTCGGCACCGACCACGCCGATGCAGCCGACGCGGAACGTTTCGACCTGGGTCAGTTTGCCCGGGTAAAGGATGAAGCCCTTGGCCTTGACCCGCTCGTAGAAGTCCTTGAACTGGTAGCGGGCATCGTTCGGCGCATGGAAAGTGACGATGATCGGCGCCTGGATTTCGGCCGGCAGGAAGCTGCGCAGGCCGATGGCGGCCATGCCGGCGAGCAGGGTCTTGCAGTTGTCGGCGTAGCGCTGGTGGCGGGCGGGCAGGCCGCCTTCCTCACCGTACTGTTGCAGCGCTTCGTGCAGGGCGGCGACCACGTGGGTCGGCGGGGTGAAGCGCCACTGGCCGGTCTTGGCCATGTAGGCGTGCTGGTCGTGCAGGTCCATGGCCAGCGAGTGGGCGTTGCCTTCGGCGGCGGCCAGAGCGCGTTTCTCGGCAAACACGAAGCCCATGCCGGGCACGCCTTCGAGACATTTGCCGGACGCAGCGATCAGCGCTTCGAAAGGAATCTCACGGGCATCGATGGGCAGTGCGCCGAACGAACTCATGGCATCGATGATCAGGCGCTTGCCGTGGCCTTTGACCACCTGGGCGATTTCCGCCAGGGGGTTGAGGATACCGGTGCTGGTTTCACAGTGGATCAGCGCCACGTGGGTGACAGCCGGGTCGGCGGCGAGCAGGCGGTCTACATCGGCGGCGGTGGTCGGTTGGTCCTCGGCGGTCTCGAAGGTACTGCAGGCGCGGCCCAGCACTTTGCAGATCTTCGCCAGGCGTTGACCATAAGCGCCGTTGATCAATACCAGGACCTTGCCGTCACGCGGCACGAGGGTGCCGATGGCCGCCTCCACGGCGAAGGTGCCGCTGCCTTGCAGGGGCACGCAGTGGTGGCTGGCGCTGCCGTCGATGATCGCCAGCAGTTGCTCGCAGACACTGGCGGTCAGCTGGTTGAAGTCGCGGTCCCACGAGCCCCAGTCCACCAGCATGGCTTGGCGGGTGCGGATTGAAGTGGTCAGTGGGCCAGGGGTCAGCAAGATTGGGGCGTTGCTCATTCCGTTATTCCTCGCAAGCGGTGGGCTGAAACTACGAGGCCTAGGTTGCAATTCGCACTGCCATCAATCAAATTGTTTGTCGTTATCCGAGCTATAAGTCAGGCCGATAGATATGAACCTCTTCCAGCTGCGTGCCTTCGATGCCGTCGCCCGTGAAGGCAGCTTCACCCGCGCCGCCGCGCGCCTGTTCATCAGCCAGCCGGCGGTGACCGGGCACGTCAAGGCGCTGGAGGAGCATTACCAGATCACCTTGCTGCGGCGCACTGCGCGGCGCGTGGAGTTAACCGAGGAAGGCACCCGCCTGGCGGCGATCACCCGCGCCATGTTCGGGTTGGCTGAAGAGGCACAAGCCATGCTCGAGGCCAACCGCCAATTGCTCACCGGGCGCCTGGAAGTGGCCGCCGATGGTCCGCATCGGGTCATGCCGATGCTGGCACTGCTGCGCGAGCGCTATCCGGGCATCACCGTCAACCTGCGTCTGGGCAATGCCCAGGAAACCCTGGCGGCCTTGCTCAGCGAGCACGCCGACGTCGCCGTGCTGACCGAGATAGAACCACGCAAGGGCCTGCACCTGCAGAACCTCTGTGAGTCACGCCTGTGTGCCTTGCTGCCTGCGGGCCACGCCTGGGCGCAGGCCCGGCAGGAACTGCCACTGGCCGAGTTGCACCAGCAGATCATGGTGCTGCGCGAGCCCAGTTCCACCACCCGGCGCACGTTCGACAAGGCCTGCGGCTCGGCGGGTGTGCAGCCCCGGGTGCTGCTGGAGCTGGACAGCCGTGAGGCGGTGACCGAGGCGGTGGCGTCTGAACTGGGCATCGGCGTGGTGTCATCGACCGAGGTGGCAAACGACCCGCGGGTGGTGGCACGTCCGCTGGCTGGCCAGGGTCTGCTCAACCAGCACATGCTCGGCTGCCTGGAGCGGCGCCGCGAGTTGCGCCTGATCCAGGCTTTTCTCGGGCTGGCGGCCAGCCTGTGAGCAGGGCTGGTGTTTTCCACCTGTGGGCCTAAGATGGCCAGCACAGTGCAACCGGGACAATCGATGAGCGAGAAAGACACGATCTCCATGCAACTGGTGCGCGAAGCCCTGTTGCAGACTTGCCCGGCAGGGCAGCCCGATAGCGGCCTGCTGGCCCGGGCAGGCATCGACTGCGGCCAGCTGGAGTTGCCCGAGGCACGGGTCTCTGCCGAAGCCTACGCACGGCTCTGGCGCCTGCTGGCGCGGCGCTGCAATGACGAGTTCTTCGCCATGGACCCGCGTGGCCTGCGCAGCGGTAGCCTGGCTTTCATGTGCCGTGCGAGCATGGCCCACGCCACCCTCGGCGCTGGCCTGGAGACGGCCCTGGAGTTTCTCTCGCTGATGCTCGAAGACCTGCAACCCAGCCTGGTACGTCAGCAGAGCTTGGCCGAAATTGTCATCAATGAGCCGCGTGACGAACCGCGCCGCGCCTTCACCTACTTTACCTTCTGGATGATCGTGCACGGCGTGGCCTGCTGGCTGGCCGGCCGGCGCATCCCGATCCTGGCCATCGACCTGCGCTGCAGCGAACCACCGTTCTGCGACGACTACCGGGTGATGTTCTCGGGAAATCTGCAATTCGGCCGCCCGCGTTCGCGCATGATCATCGCCGCCGACTGCCTGGACATCCCGCTGCGGCGCACGCCCGAGGAGTTGCAACGCTTTCTCGCAGAAGCGCCGGGCAACATTTTGGTCAAGTACCGCGATCCCGCCAGCCTGGCTCGGCGCATCCGCCATGACCTGCTGCGCCTGGACCCGGCCTTGTGGCCGGATGCCGAGGGCCTGGCCCGGCAGTTGTGCCTGTCTCCGTCGACCCTACGTCGGCGCCTGGCGGAAGAGGGCCAGAGCTACCAAGGGCTCAAGGACAGCGTGCGACGCGAACTGGCCATCGCCTGGCTGGCCGAAGAGCGCCTGGGCATGCTGGAAATTGCCGCGCGCCTGGGCTTCGCCGACGGCAGTTCGTTCTACAAGGCTTTTCGTAAATGGTTCGGTTGCAACCCAGGGCATTACCGCAGCCTGGTGTTGGGAGTAGAGCTGACCGGTGAGGTGGGTTTTCCTGCTGCGGGTGATTGACGGCGAGCCCTAGAGTCGGGGGGACATTCACGACTTCGGAATCTCCCATGGTTGTTCAACCTGTCTCCCACGATGCCAAGCTGGCCAGCGCGCTTGACGATTTCATTGCTGAGCAATTGCCTGACTGGCTGAAAACCGCTTCGCCCCAGGCCATCAACCGCTTGCGCGAGCGCTTCGCGCCACTGCATGCCGTGCAGCAGTCGCTGCGCGTTGTCCTTGACCAGCTTGAGCCTCTTGAAGCGTTTGCTACGCGCTGGCTCGAGCGCAGGGTCACCGGGCTGTTGCCCCAGGCCCGGCCCCTGCACATGCTGACCTGGCGGGAAACCCGGATGCGCTTTGCGCCGCCGCCGTTCAGTGACCCGTCACTGGCGCTGCCCGAAAGCGAACCGTTTCAGGTACGCCAACCGGCGCTGCAACGCCTGTTGCAGAATTTCGAGGCGGGCGCGTCATTTTACGAGGGCACGGCCCTGGTCGATAGCGACTCTGACACCCCTGTCAAAGCGCAGGTATCAGACATTGTGACGCAATGCCGCAACCTGGACGTTGGCCGCCTGTATCAGGAGCACCTGGAGCAGGTGTTCACGCCTCTGGTGATCGAGCAACAGGCACGTGAACAGCAGTTGTCTTTGCAGGTGGCACTGGAGATTGCCGTGCTGCGCCGCCAGTTGCCCGAAGCCGACGTGCGCTTCCTGCGCGCATGGGCGCAGGGCTTGCCGGTGCAGCATGATCGAGGGCGGCACCGGGCCATGGGCCTGACGCTGATGGGCTGTCGTATCGGCGGCGCGCTGGCGATCGAGATCCGCGATGACTGGTCGCCGGGCGGCGGGCCGATCACATTGCCAGGGGTGGCCGCGGTGTTGCTCTACCTACCTGGCGAGCCGCAGCCACTGCAACGCTTCGATGACTGGCAAGAGCTTGCCGCGCACCTGGGCACCTGCGTGCGTCAGCTGGCGTTTCGCAAGCGTCTGTTGCAGCGGGTTGCCTTGGCCGAGCAGGCGGCCTTCATCGCTACCCTGAGCAAGCGCCTGGGGGATAGCCAGGTCGATGTCGACGCAGGCGGTGAGCGCCTTGATGGCGATGTCTGTCTCGGCCTGGCCCGGCATCATTGCCAACGCATCAAGGATGACGCCCGCTGGTTGGCCGTGCCCACCGCCGATGTCGACCATGCGCGCAGCCAGTCGCGCATCGAGGCGTTGGAGCAGGTCGGGGTGGTCATGCTCAATGTGCTCGGCCTGTTTGTACCGACGGTGGGGGCGTTGCTGTTCACGCAATTGATTGGCCAGACCCTGGCCGAGGTCTTCGAAGGCGCGGCAGATTGGGCCCGGGGACGCGACCATGAGGCCCTTGAGCACATGCTGGGGGTTGCCGAAACGGTTGCCGTCACTGCTGCCTTGGTCCTGGGCATGCACGCCGTGGCGCGGGGCTTCCCGCGCAGCGCGCTGGTCGACGGCATGGAACCGGTCATCGGCGGGGCAGGCAAGCCACGGCTGCAGTCGGTCGAGCTGGGGGCCTACCGGGTAAGCACGCCACCGGCCAACGGGGTGTGGCAGGACAATGGTCTGTTGATCGCTGATGGGCGTTGGTGGTGGCAGGATGAGCATGTCACCTATGAGGTCCATCAGGTTGGCCATCATTGGCAGCTCAAGCATCCGCAGCGCCAGGGCGGTGTGCACCCCGTGTTGCGTCACAACGGCGAGCGGGGCTGGCGACTGTGGCGCCAGCGACCGCTGGAGTGGCAAGGGGCGCAGCGCATGCTGGGTTACCTGTGGCCCGAGGCTGCGCAGCTGGACAGCGAACGTGTGCAGCAGATCTTGCGGGTGGCGGATGTCGACGAGGCGCAGTTGCGTGGGCTGCTGGTGGAAAACCGCCGTTTGCCGGTGCAGCTGCGCGATACCCTCGAACGCTTCGCCAGGGCCGAGCGCATCGAGCGGTTTCTTGGCCGAGTCGCCCTGGGCCAGATACTCGATGAAGATCGTGTCTGGTTCGTTTGGTGTGTAGACAAACTGGCCGTGGGCGAACTGCCGCTCGATGCGCAGTTTACCGCCATCGACCAGGCGCAGGCCCGGATGCGTGAAGGACTGCTGGCTGACCTTGATCACGATGTGGGCGCTGACCAGGCGCTGCTTGGCGTGATCATGCGCGACTTCCCAGGGCTGCCCAAGGCTTATGCCTTGCGCGTGCTCGACGAGGCCAGTGATGCGCAGCGCGCAATCATGAGTGAGCATGCCAGGCTGCCGCTGGCCGTGGCCGAACAGGCCCGGGCGCTGTTACAGGTGGCGCGGCTGACACGGGTACGCGAAGCCTTCTACCTGCCCGGCAGCCATCGTGAAGACGCACTGGAACTGGTCTTCGACCTGCTGCGCCGGTATGCCGCCTGGCCGCAATCGGCCAACCTCGAGCTGCGTCGGGGTAGCGATGCCGGGCCCCTGTTGGCACGCCTGTATCCCGGAGATGAAGCATTGGTACTGGTGCACCGGGAAGGCCAGTTCGAGATCCATCGCAACGATGGATACCCGACGTCAGTGCAACCCGAAGCGCCTGCTGGCCTGGCCGAAGTGCTGCTGGCCTGTTTGCCCCAGGCGCACCGACAACGCCTGGGCTGGGATGGCGCCGATGCCAGTGGGCGGCTTGTCGCTGACTTGCAAGGCTGGTTGCCGGCCACGCGCGAAGCCCTGATGCGGCAGTTGGGCATGAGTGAGATCAAACCCTGGCTGAACCCGGCCAGGCGGCGTGCAGACGGGCGCATTGGCTATGCCCTCAGCGGGCGCAGCAGCGGCAGGATGCCTGCTCACTCATTGCTGCGTTGGCGCTTGCGTGGCCTCTACCCAAGTTTCGATGACGCTCAGCTGGAGCAGCATCTGCAACGGTTGCTGAGCCTGCCCGGCTCGCCATACAGCCATCTACTGGCCGAGGAGCAAGCCTATCGCCGCCTGCATGACTGCCTGCAGACCTGGATCGAGCAAAGCCCTGTGCCAGGCCAGGCTCGGCAGGCCCGCCAGCGTATTGCGAGCCAATTGCGCCGTTGTTGGCGGCGGGAGGGCGAGCAACTACCGGATGACGACGGAGTGCCCTCGAGTGCTCGCCTGAGCTTGATTGGCCTGGTGCCGGGAGGCTTGCCGACCTTGCCCCCCGGCGTCAGCTTCGGGCATGTGAGCGAACTGCTGCTGGTCGGCATGAGCCTGGAGGCGTTGCCTGCAGGCTTCCTGACGGCATTCCGCGAAGTTCGCTCGCTGACCCTGTCGAACAACCGCTTGACCGGCCTGCCTGCAGAGCTGCAAAGCCTGTCGCGCTTGCAGTCCCTTGACCTGCGGAACAACCGTATACGCATGAATGCCGGTGGACTCGAAGTTTTGCGCGGCTTGTCGCAACTCGATGTGCTGGACCTGAGCGATAACCCGTTGCGAGTAATCGATCTGCAGATCAGTAGCTTGGCACGCCTGCGTCGGTTGTATCTCAGACGGGCCGAGCTTCGCGCGACACCGGGCGGCATTCAGTGGTGCAGCCTGCTCGAACTGGCAGACCTGCGCGACAACCAGATCGCCACCCTGCCAAGGTTCATGCTGCAGGAAACGCAGGCGTTCCGCCGTCGTCTGCGGCTCGAGGGTAATCCGCTGTCGGCAGATGACTTCACCCGGCTGGCGCAGTCTGAGCCCAGGCATCCGGCGGCAGCGTCGGCGGCGCGCGGTTGGCGTGCCTGGAGCGATGGTTTGTCGATGGACGCTGAGGAGCAATTGGCCACGCAATGGCGCGCATTGGCCGGTGAGCCAGGCAGCACGGACTTCTTCATGCTGCTCGATGCGTTGGTCGATAGCAGCGACTATAGCCGAGCCTGGGAAGATCTGCGTCGACGCGTGGTGCAGATGCTGCAAGCCATGGCTGCGGACAGCCGCTTGCGCCACGAGCTGTTCGAACTGGCCAGCCACCCGCGAACCTGCGTTGACAGCATTGCGCACTGCTTCAGTACCCTGGAGGTGCGCTCGATGGTTGTCCGGGCCCTGCAAGCGGCGCCACCTGGCAGCGAAACCCACGCGCGCCTGCAACTGGGGCGGCAGTTGTTTCGCCTCGACCGGGTCGAGGCTCTGGCCCGTGACCACGTCCTGCGCGAGTCGCAGGCCGGACGGGTGGTTGACGAGATAGAAGTCAGCCTGGCCTATCGCATTGGCCTGGCGGGGCCGCTGGGTCTGCCAGGGCAACCACGCAGTATGCGTTTCCCGACCATCGCCAGGGTCACCCAGGCCGACCTGAATGCCGCTGAACTGGCCGTGTACCGGGCCGAAGCGGGTGGGCTGGCAGCTTATGTGAGCGAGCGCGACTTTTGGCGCGAGTGCTTGCGCCAACGCGAGGCGCAGCGCTTCGACGCGCTGGAGCAACCATTCTGGCAACGCCTGGAGGCACTGGACCTTCGCCGAGCTGAATTGGGCGATGGCGCCTACTTGCGGCAAATGCAGCAACTGGCCAGCGAGCGTGAGGCAGCGACCCAGGCATTGATCCTGCAACTTACCGAACAGGCGCTTGCCGCCAGCCCTCTGACGGAGTCGGGCCGATGACTTACAACCGCAATGGCGCACTTCTCGGCAGCGCTGCTGAGACCAAAATGGCACAGGCCACCCACGACTTTATCGCCGCGCGCGTTCCCGATTGGTTGAAGCGGGCGTCGGTTGCCCAGATCAACCACTTGCGCGACCGGTTCAAGGCCCACCAGCAGAGCCAGGAGCGGGTGCGCAGTGCGACCAGGCGCCTGGTGCCTCTGCAGCGCTTCGCCGAGTTGCATTTTCAGCAGTTGGTCGATCAGTTGCCCGGTGCGCCGGTGCTGGACAATCTGCAGTGGTTGGAGATACGCCGCGACTTCCGTGTACCGCCGGGCGGTGGTTTGCCTAGCGACCAAGTGATTGAACAGCGTGAACCGGCCGTGTTGCGGTTCATGCAGAACTTTGATGAGGGCGCAACCTTCTACGTAGGCACCGGCCTGGTGGTGTCGGGCAGCAGCGTACCGCTGACCGCAGACCTCGAAGCGTTGGTGGAAGCCTGCCGCCGCCGGGATGCAGGTGGCATTTACCAGCGTCTGCTGGAAGAGGTATTTACCGATACGACCTGCGAAATCCTGAAGCAGGACAAACGTGCCGGCCTCGTTCTGGCCACGGAGATTGCTGCGCTGCGGGGCGACATTTCGGTACATCAGCAGATTGCCCTGCTGGCGGTAGCGATGCCTGGAACTGAAGCGAGTCTCGGATTGCAGGGTTATCCGGGGATGCTGAATGTCCTGGGCCACGCGTTGTCCGACGCGTTGTTGATTCAGTTGCGCGATGCTTCAGGCAACGATCAGGGGGTTATTCTGTATCTGCCTAGCGAACCCGCCAGGGCGTTGCGCTATTTTGCCTCGACTGCACAGATGAATGCGGACCTGGTGAGCGCCTTGCAAAAGGCGGACTACCGTAACTACTTCAGCCAATTGGTGGGCGTGAACGAGCGCGCAGCATTTCTCGACACGCTCGGCAAACGGCTTAGTGATCCGCAACCGGATCTGCAACTGGAAGGGGTAACCCATTCCGGTGACCTGTACGCGCAGTGGGTTGCCCTGCAGGTACAGCGGGTCAAGGAAGACGCACGCGTATTGTTGGTGCCAACCGCGCGGGTCGATCAGCAGGCTTCGGAGCAGCGACGCCAGCGCTGGCGCAGTGTCGGGCTTGGCCTGGCAAACCTGGCCGGGCTGTTCATTCCTGGGGTCGGGGCGATACTGCTGGGGGCACTTGTGGTGCAAACGCTGGCGGAAGTATTCGAGGGTGCTGCGGACTGGTTTCATGGTCATCAGCACGAAGCGCTGGAGCACATGCTGGGGGTTGCCGAAAATCTCGCAGTCACGATTGCCGTTGGCGCGGGTGTCAGCGTTGTGGCCCGGGGGGTTGTAGCCAGTGATTTTGTCGAAGCCCTCGAACCGGTGGCAGTGGGTGAGCGGGGGGCGCGGCTGTGGTTCAATGACCTTGCAGCCTACGCGGCAGTGCCCGAGAACCCGCAATTGGCAGCGGACGGGCTTTATCACGGGGAAGGACAGCGCTGGTTGCGTGCAGGGCAGCGCTACTTCCCGGTTCAACGGCCAAAAGCCGATGGTCCTTGGCGGTTGCGCCATTCGCAGCGCCCGGAAGGTTACGCGCCAAGGCTTGAGTTCAATGGCGAGCGTGGTTGGCGGCTGTATGATGCCCGGCCGCTGGAAATTGACGACCTGCAGACCCTGATTGCTGATTTGTGGCCGCACGACCCTCCCTTGGATGCGGCACGCACCACGCAGGTGTTGTTGGCGGCGGATGTCGATGGCGAGGCATTGCGCGGTTTGGACGTAGAAAACCGTGCCGTCCCGGTCAGTCTGCGTGATGCTCTCGAACGTTTTCAGGCCGATGCGCGTATCGAAAGGTTCTTCGCCAGGTTGGACGCCGGCGCGATACCGTCCGACGACATACCAGTGCTGCAATGGTGCCTGGCACAACCGGGGGTGCCGCCAATGGGCGAGCCCATGCGCGAGTATCTGCTTGATCACGCCCCTCGTCTGCGGGAGCGCCTGTTCGACCACCTGAACCATACCGAGCCTGGTGACGACCCGTTGCTGAGGGTGATCAGACACGACTTTCCGGAGCTTCCCGAGCGTTACGCACGGGTGCTGTCGGCCGATACCGGCGCTATCGAGCGTAGCCTGGCCTTGAGCGAGGGCAAATTGCCCTTGCGCTGCCTGCAGCAGGGGGCCTCTCTATTGCGTCTGGCACGGCTGAACCGAGCGGTTTGTGGATTGTACCTGCAGAGTGCTTACTGCAATGAAACCGGTGAGCTGGTCCTGGCGTTGTTGTCTCGTCTGCATGCCTGGCCAGCGATCAATCTGCAACTCTGGAGTGAGCCGTATGGCGGGCGTTGTTTGGCGTCTCTCGACCTCCCGCATGACGCAGCGCCTGTGTGGAAATTGGTGCGCAATGATGGCTATTTCCAGCTCCGTAAAGAGACGGCCGATGGCGTCAGCACCATGATTGCCGAGTCGGCCGATCTGTTCGAGGCGCTGCTGACGTTGGTCAACCCCGCAGAATACCGAGAGCTGGGCATCGACGACGGTGAGCCGGCTGCCTTACTGCGCAAGCGGGTGGTCGAGCAGTTGCCGGCAACGCATGGCGAGATCGGGCGCTTGCTCGGCTGGCCGCAGCAGGCACGCTGGTTCAACCCTGGGCGACGCATGGCCGATGGCCGTGTGGGCTACCCCCTAAGTGGTCGGCTGCCGCGGCGGCGTAGCCAGCAGAGCGTCTTGCGTGATCGCTTGCGAAACCTGTACCCCGGGCTAGACGACGCAGCCATCAACACGCAACTGGCACGCCTGTTGGCAGCACCCGGTTCGGCCTATGACGCATTGCTGGAACTCGAGGACGATTTCGCCCAGCTGGAACAGCATCTCAACCGCTGGACCAGCTTCGAGTTCGACCCCGCGCGCCTGGCCGTGCGCCAGCAGGTGGCCGAACGCTTGCGTCGGGCCTGGCGCCTGCAGGGTGAACCGCTGGGTGGTGAGGGGGAGGGGCAGCGTCTGAGCCTGATCAACCTGAACGTGAGCAGCCTGCCGGAGCTGCCGGCGCATATCGACTTTCCCCAGATCCGGGAGCTGATACTGCGTGACTTGCCTATCTCAGGCGTGCCTACTGACTTCCTGCGCTGTTTCAGTAACCTCCAAGAGCTGAGCCTGAGCAACAACCGCCTGCTTAAGGTGCCTGTAGGTATTGCTCATCTGGTGAAACTTCGCAGTATACGTCTGGCGCACAACCGCATCCGCCTGGACGAGGGTGCGCTCAATGCCATGAACGGCCTGCCCCGGCTCAGGCACCTGGACCTCAGCTACAACCCGTTGGGCGCTTACTATTTGCGCTACAACCAGTTGCCGCACCTGGTCGAGTTGAACCTGCGCCATTGCCAACTGGGTGAATGGCCGTCGGGCCTGGAGTTGTGCGAGGGTCTGGAGCGTATCGACCTGCGTGACAACCAGCTGGGGCCGGTCCCTGATGAGATTCTTGCGATGCCGCATGTCTATCGGCGTGGGTTTCTGGTCGAACGCAACCGTATGGGCATCGTGGAGATCCAGCGGCTTTATGCGCTGGACACCATTGAGGAGCATTTTCATCTGCCGGAACCACGCCGCCTGGCCGACCCTACAGCGACCCGTCAGCACTGGCTCGCAACAGTCGACGAGGTGGCGCGTGAAGGCCGGCAAGCGCTGTGGGACAGGCTGGCGGCAATGCCTGAAAGCCAGGGGTTGTTCAACTTGCTTGGGCGCTTGGAGGACACTGGCGATTTCGACGAGCCCAGTGCCAACCTGGCCGACCGGGTATGGTCGCTGCTCGACGCGCTCAGTGGCAACGTCGGGCTGCGGCAACGTGTCTACAGCCTGGCGCAATTGCCCCTGAGCTGTGCCAACAGTGTCGCGGATCGTTTCAGTGAATTGCAGTTACGGGTAGCGATGGATGCCGCTGAACGCAATGCCACGCCGGAACGGGGCAATGACTTGTTGCAGCTGGGCCAGGGGCTTTTCCGCCTGGACCGTGTCGAACTGTTCGCACGGCAAGACATCATGCGGCGCCTGGCTGCCCGCGATCGGGTCGACCAGATCGCCGTGGGGCTGTACTACCGCGTGCACCTTCGGCAGCGCCTGGGCTTGCCCTGCCAGGCCTGGACGATGCGCTACGCCGATGCGGCGAATGTAACCGATGCTCAGCTGGAAGCAGCCGTTGGCGCCGTACGCGCCGCAGAGACCCCCGAGGCGATGGCCCGCAGCCTTTGCCAGCGGGTGTTCTGGGAGCGATTTATCGAGGCACGTCACCCGCAGGCATTTGCGGCGCTCGAAATGCTCATCAGCGAACGCCGGGCGGTGCTCGCGGCCCAACAGGGGCAACTGCCGGCCATCGAGTATCAGCATCTCCTTGACAACCTCGACATCGAACGGGCTGCGGAGCGCCAGATGCTGGCGCTGGAGCTGACGCGGCAGTTGCTGCTCGGGCGCGAACGGGGTCAAGGGTAAACCGGCCTGCGGCCAAACCGGTCATCGCGATTGACAGCTTTGGCCATTGCCGGAGCCCTTGAGCAGCGCGAACATCTTCGGACCGATGGTTCAACTCCAAAAACAACAATCCAGGAGTCCGACGATGCGCGATTACGCTGAGGCCGCTCGTGCCTTCGACCATGCCCAGGCCTCTGCTGCTGCGCTGCATGGCGATCTCGCTGCCCTCAATGCCTGTGTCGAATGCTGTGACCGCCATACCGGTGGCGGTAAACTGGCGCTGGTCTACGAAGACCGTGATGGCAACGGAGCCCGTTACAGCTTTGACCAGCTCAAGAGCCAGGCTGCCCGCTTCGCCAATGTGCTCAAGGCGCAGGGCGTGGGCTCTGGAGATCGGGTCGCCGGCCTGATGCCGCGCACCGCCGAACTGCTGGTGACGATCCTCGCCACTTGGCGCCTGGGTGCGGTATACCAGCCGTTGTTCACCGCCTTTGGCCCCAAGGCCATCGAGCATCGTCTGGAACAGTCTCATGCTCGTGTGGTGGTCACCGACGCCCAAAACCGCCCCAAGCTCGATGAAGTGCACGGTTGCCCGACGATCATCACGGTCGAGGCCCGCAGTGGCGAACTGGATTTTCGGCAGTGTCTGGAGGCAGCAGACGAAGTGTGCGAACCGGTGATGCGCTGTGGGGACGACCCGTTCCTGCTGATGTTCACCTCCGGCACCACCGGCCCGGCCAAACCGTTGGAAGTGCCGCTGCGTGCCATCGTCGCCTTCCAGGGCTACATGCGCGATGCCGTTGACTTGCGCCCTGGCGATCACTTCTGGAACCTGGCCGATCCGGGCTGGGCTTACGGTC
The DNA here is from genome assembly GCF_002759075.1 of Pseudomonas sp. 382. NCBI lineage: Bacteria > Pseudomonadati > Pseudomonadota > Gammaproteobacteria > Pseudomonadales > Pseudomonadaceae > Pseudomonas > Pseudomonas sp. 382. The sequence continues at coordinate 22,979 of NZ_PEMX01000004.1, read as the reverse complement.
TGTACTACGCGGTCACCGGGCCCTTGGCCCTGGGCCACGCCACCACCTTCTATGATGGCCCGTTCAGCGTCGACAGTTGCGCGCGGGTAATCGACAAGCTGGGTATCACCAATCTGGCCGGTTCACCCACGGCGTACCGTTTGCTGATCGCCGCTGGCAAAGACTTCTCGACACCGGTCAAAGGCCGTCTGCGCGTTGTCAGCAGCGCTGGCGAGCCGCTCAACCCGGAAGTGATCCGCTGGTTCGCCGACGAACTGGGGGTCACCATCCACGACCATTACGGCCAGACCGAACTGGGTATGGTGCTGTGCAACCATCATGGCCTGCAGCACCCTGTGCACCCGGGGTCGGCCGGCTTCGCCATCCCCGGTCACCGTATTGTCGTACTGGACGAGCAGGGCAACGAATTGCCGGCTGGCCAGCCGGGCATCCTGGCGGTGGACCGCGAGCAATCGCCGCTGTGCTGGTTTGGCGGCTACCACGGCGTGCCGACCAAGGCCTTCGTCGGCAAGTACTACCTCAGTGGTGACACCGTCGAACTCAATCCGGACGGCAGTATCAGCTTTGTCGGCCGTAGTGATGATGTGATCACCACGTCCGGTTACCGCGTGGGGCCTTTCGACGTCGAAAGCGCCCTGATCGAACACCCGGCGGTGATCGAAGCTGCGGTGATCGGCAAGCCGGACCCCGAGCGCACCGAGCTGATCAAGGCCTTCGTCGTGTTGGCCAGCGGTTACCAGGGCTGCGCCGAGCTGGAAGAAACCCTGCGTCAGCACGTGCGTCAGCGCCTCTACGCACATGCCTACCCCCGAGAAATCGAATTCGTCAGCGAGCTGCCCAAGACCCCGAGCGGCAAGCTGCAACGCTTCATCCTGCGCAATCAGGAAGTGGCCAGACAACATGCGCAACAGGCCACCCCTGTCAGCGCCTGCTAAGGAACGAGATCATGCAGATAGCCAACAAACACTTCATCGTCAGCGGCGGTGCCTCCGGGCTGGGCGCTGCCACCGCGCAGATGCTGATCGAGGCCGGTGCCAAGGTCATGCTGGTTGACCTCAATGCCCAGGCTGTCGAGGCCAAGGCCCGTGAACTGGGTGACAACGCCCGCTTCGCGGTGGCTGACATCAGCGACGAACAGGCCGCGCAGACGGCGGTCGAGGCGGCTGTCAGTGCCTTTGGCAGCCTCCAGGGCCTGGTCAACTGTGCCGGCATCGTCGGTGCCGAGAAGGTGTTGGGCAAGCAGGGGCCGCACGGGCTTGCCAGCTTCACCAAGGTCATCAATGTCAACCTGATCGGCAGCTTCAACCTGCTGCGGCTGGCGGCAGCGGCCATGGCCGAAGGCCAGGCGGACGACAGCGGTGAGCGCGGGGTGATCATCAACACCGCGTCCATCGCCGCCTATGATGGCCAGATTGGCCAGGCTGCCTATGCCGCCTCCAAGGGTGCCATCGCCAGCCTGACCTTGCCGGCGGCCCGCGAACTGGCGCGCTTCGGTATCCGTGTGATGACCATCGCCCCCGGCATTTTCGAAACGCCGATGATGGCTGGCATGACCGAAGAAGTACGTGCCTCGCTGGCGGCTGGCGTGCCGTTTCCGCCGCGCCTGGGTCGTCCGCAGGAATATGCCGCTCTGGCCCGCCACATTATCGAGAACAGCATGCTCAACGGCGAGGTGATCCGCCTCGACGGCGCACTGCGCATGGCTGCCAAGTAAGGAGACCGATCATGACCCTCGCCAATGACCCGATCGTTATCGTCAGCGCCGTGCGCACGCCCATGGGCGGCCTGCAGGGCGACCTCAAGAGCCTGACCGCGCCACAGCTGGGCAGCGCCGCTATCCGTGCTGCCGTCGAGCGTGCCGGGATCGATGCCGCCAGTGTCGAGCAGGTGCTGTTCGGCTGCGTGTTGCCCGCAGGCCTCGGCCAGGCCCCGGCCCGCCAGGCGGCACTTGGTGCCGGGCTGGACAAGCACACCACCTGCACCACCCTGAACAAGATGTGCGGCTCGGGCATGCAGGCGGCGATCATGGCCCATGACCTGCTACTGGCAGGTTCTGCCGACGTGGTAGTGGCCGGCGGCATGGAAAGCATGACCAACGCGCCTTACCTGCTGGACAAGGCCCGTGGCGGCTACCGCATGGGCCACGGCAAGATCATCGACCATATGTTCATGGATGGCCTGGAGGACGCCTACGACAAGGGGCGTCTAATGGGCACCTTCGCCGAGGATTGCGCCCAGGCCAACGCCTTCAGCCGCGAAGCGCAGGACCAGTTCGCCATCGCCTCGCTGACCCGCGCCCAGGATGCGATCGAGAACGGCCGTTTCGCCGCCGAGATCGTGCCGGTGGAGGTCACCGAGGGCAAAGAGAAACGCGTCATCAAGGACGACGAGCAGCCGCCCAAGGCGCGCCTGGACAAGATTGCGCAGCTCAAGCCGGCCTTCCGCGAGGGTGGCACGGTGACTGCCGCCAACTCCAGTTCCATCTCCGACGGTGCCGCAGCCCTGGTGCTGATGCGCCGCTGCGAAGCTGAAAAGCGGGGCCTCAAGCCGCTGGCGGTGATCCCCGGCCATGCTGCCTTCGCCGATACTCCCGCGCTGTTCCCGACAGCGCCGATCGGTGCCATCGACAAGCTGATGAAGCGCACGGGCTGGAACCTTGCTGATGTCGACCTGTTCGAGATCAACGAAGCATTCGCCGTGGTTACCCTGGCGGCCATGAAGCACCTCGACCTGGCGCACGACAAGGTCAATATCCACGGCGGCGCCTGCGCCCTTGGCCACCCGATCGGTGCTTCGGGCGCGCGCATCCTGGTGACCCTGCTGTCGGCCTTGCGCCAGAACAACCTGCGTCGCGGCGTGGCGGCCATCTGCATCGGCGGTGGCGAGGCCACGGCCATGGCCGTCGAATGCCTGTACTGAGGTGAATCATGCTGGTAACTGACGAGCAACAACAGATCGCCGATGCGGTACGCGCCTTTGCCCAGGAGCGCCTCAAGCCGTTCGCCGAGCAATGGGACAAGGAACACCGTTTCCCGAACGAGGCCATCGAGGAAATGGCCGGGCTCGGTCTGTTCGGCATGCTGGTGCCGGAGCAGTGGGGAGGCAGTGACACCGGTTACGTAGCGTATGCCATGGCGCTGGAAGAGATCGCTGCGGGTGATGGCGCTTGCTCGACCATCATGAGCGTGCACAACTCGGTGGGTTGCGTGCCGATCCTGCGCTTTGGCAACGAACAGCAGAAGGAGCAGTTCCTCAGGCCCCTGGCCATGGGTTCGATGCTCGGCGCTTTCGCCCTGACCGAACCGCAAGCCGGTTCCGACGCCAGCAGCCTGAAGGCCCGGGCAAGGCTTGAGGGGGAGCACTATGTGCTCAACGGCAGCAAGCAGTTCATTACCTCGGGGCAGAATGCCGGTGTCGTGATCGTCTTCGCCGTGACCGATCCGGATGCCGGCAAGCGCGGCATCAGTGCCTTCATCGTGCCTACCGATTCGCCGGGCTACCAGGTGGCGAGGGTCGAAGACAAGCTCGGCCAGCACGCCTCCGACACCTGCCAGATCGTCTTCGACAATGTGCGCGTGCCGGTGGCCAACCGCCTGGGCGCCGAAGGCGAGGGCTACAGGATCGCGCTGGCCAACCTCGAAGGTGGCCGTATCGGTATCGCTTCGCAGGCAGTGGGCATGGCCCGTGCGGCCTTCGAAGTGGCACGCGACTACGCCAATGAGCGACAGAGCTTCGGCAAACCGCTGATCGAACACCAGGCGGTGGCCTTCCGCCTGGCCGACATGGCGACCAGGATTGCCGTGGCCCGGCAGATGGTGCTGCATGCCGCCGCACTGCGCGATGCCGGGCGCCCGGCGCTGGTGGAAGCGTCGATGGCCAAGCTTTTCGCCTCGGAAATGGCCGAAAAGGTCTGTTCGGATGCCTTGCAGACCCTGGGCGGATATGGCTATCTGAGTGACTTCCCGCTGGAGCGGATTTACCGCGACGTTCGGGTCTGCCAGATCTACGAAGGCACCAGCGACATTCAGCGCATGGTCATTGCGCGTAATCTTTGAAGGAGCAGACTGCATGGCATTCGAAACCATCCTGTTGGACATCCACGGCAAAGTCGGCCTGATCACCCTCAACCGCCCGCAGGCGCTGAACGCACTCAACGCGCAGATCGTCAGCGAGATCAACCAGGCCCTGGACCAGCTCGAGCGCGACCCGAACATCGGCTGCGTGGTGCTGACAGGTTCCGCCAAGGCCTTTGCCGCTGGCGCCGACATCAAGGAAATGGCCGAGCTGCAGTATCCGCAGATTTACATCGAGGACCTGTTCAGCGATTCGGACCGCATCGCCAACCGTCGCAAGCCGATCATCGCTGCCGTGTCGGGGTTTGCCTTGGGCGGTGGCTGTGAGCTGGCGATGATGTGTGACTTCATCCTGGCAGCCGACAACGCCAAGTTCGGCCAGCCGGAAATCAACCTCGGCGTGCTGCCAGGCATGGGTGGCACCCAGCGCCTGACCCGGGCCGTGGGCAAGGCCAAGGCCATGGAACTGTGCCTGACCGGCCGCCTGATGGGGGCTGAGGAAGCCGAGCGTGCCGGCTTGGTGGCGCGTATCGTGCCGCAGGCCGATTTGGTGGACGAGGCATTGAAGGTGGCAGCGACCATCGCCAGCAAATCGGTGCCGGTCAGCATGATGGTCAAGGAAAGCGTCAACCGAGCTTTCGAGGTCACCCTCAGTGAAGGCGTGCGCTTCGAACGTCGAGTGTTCCATGCTGCGTTTGCCACCGAAGACCAGAAAGAAGGGATGGCGGCTTTCATCGCCAAACGCGAGGCACAGTTCAAAGACCGTTGACTGAGGCGGGGCATCGTCCTGCTGCAAGGTTGAGCTTCATGTCGCCACGGCGTCCCTCGGGATACCGTGGCGCGTTCGTATTTATGTCGGGCAAGGGTGCCAGCGGGCGGATTCCAAGCCATTTCGGGCGTTTCTCCCCTGATTGCTGTTGCTCATGACGGCTTGGCGCCTTAGACTGCCGCCCCCTGTAAAAGAGTGCCGGTTGGCGCTTGAAGAATTCCGCTGCCGATGTGAAGGCGTCGGCGGCACCCGAATCGCCCAAATGCACATTTTTTCATAGAGAATTCGATGACCAAGGAACAGTTGCTGGCCATGTCGGCCGATGACTACATGAACGCTGACCAGCTGGCTTTCTTTGCTGGCCTGCTGCAGGCGATGAAAGTCGAAACCCATGAGCGCATCGAGCTGAGCCGTGCCACCATCGAAGGCCTGGACACCCCGTCGGACCCTGCCGACGTGGCATCGGTCGAGGAAGAGCGCAGCTGGCTGGTGAACGCCATCGACCGCGATCAGCGCTTGCTGCCGCAGCTGGAAATGGCGCTGGACCGCATCGCCGACGAAAGCTTCGGCTGGTGTGATGATAGCGGTGAGCCGATTGGCCTGAAGCGCCTGCTCATCAGCCCGACCACCAAGTATTGCATCGAAGCCCAGGAGCGCCACGAGCAGCTCGACCGCCACCAGCGTCAGGTCTGACCGGCCGCCTTGCGCCAGCCCCATGGAGTAATCCCTGGGGCTTTTTGCGTTTTTTGCGTCGAAGGCGCTTGCGGGTTTTGTTGCTCGGAACGTAACACTGCTGTACCGGGATGTGCTGTTTCAGGGCAGTCGGCGGGCGTATCATGACCTCATCGTTAGGGTGCTATCAAAGTGCCGGAGGAAATGATGAACAGCCGAGTCGATGTCGCCGTGATGATCGGTTCAGGTGTGCCAGCAGGTTTGCAGGCACGGGGCAAGCGGGTGTGTTGGGTGGTCCTGGTCAATGGCGAGCGCCGTGGTACCGCGTTCGCCACCCGTCGCGAGGCCATGGAATGCCAAGCCGCCTGGTTGCAGATCATGCAGGATGGCCACGCCGCCTGAGGTCATTCAGGCTTCCAGGCTGCGGGCCAGTGCGCAGGCATCGCGGTGCAGGCGGCGAAAACCCTTGACCCTGCCAGTGGCACTTTCGGTCACGTGGAAGAATTCGATACCTGCGGGTATGACGACGTAGCGTGGCCTGTTGCTGACGTATGCGTGGTAAGAAATGCTCTTTACCTCTCGACGGATTTCGGTGTTTTCGTGCATATTCATTCCCCGGTAATGCGTTGATTGGATAGCTGAGCCCGTTGTGCCAAGGGGCTTGCAGTTATCTATTGCATCTTTTCTGGCGGGTTTGTTGTCAGACATTACGCTTCCCTGACAGGGAATATGCCGAAAGCCCGTTTTGAGGCCACGTCTGGCAAGCCGGAGTAAAGTTTCCTGCGAGCTACATCGCCAGCAGGCACAGACGTTTCGCGCATCACTTTATTATTCTTTTCGCCTATCGAATTGAAATGGCCGCGCCTCACCGACTCCGAGTGAGGGCGGATGCCACCGGTTTGAGGATTACTTCATTGGCAGTCAGTACACTGGATACCCACGCCTTGTTTGCCCTGGGCGATTTGCGCGGCAAATTGGCCAAGCTGTTTCAGGGCCGTTTCATCTATGTCACCGAACAGAACCCCGAAGGCCTTTACATGGCCGAGATCGATACCGAGAGCGCCTTGGTAGTCGATGACAAGCAACGCCTGGAATTGAAGGTCGGCGATCACTTTCGTGCCGCAGTGTTGCCTAGCCGCGAAGGCGGCAAGCTGGAAATGCGCTTTCGCGACATCAAGCTGAATGTCTACGGTGTAGGCGACTACGCATTTGTTTCGGTGCCGGAAGGTGAGGGCATCGTATTCCGCGAGGGCCACGGTGTGATGCTGGTGTTCGCCGCGCAACAACAGGTTCAGGAAGGGCTGGGCAAGCTGCTCAAGGCGGTGACCGGCAAGGTCGCGAAGTGGCGCAAAGGCGAGCTGACCACCTTCAAAGCCAGTGAATGAACGAAGGTGACGAAGCGCCAGGAACGCGTGCCGAGTTTCATCGGCAATACCAGGCGCAAGCCATGGCCGAGGCCCGGCGCCTGCTGGCGCAACGAGAGGCGATGGGCTTGGGCTGGCTGACCTGGGTGGCGGCCCAGTTGTATCAGCTGAGCCCTGCGCCTTATGCCGCCATGGTACGGCGCGAGTTGCAGCGCCTGACCCAAGGCTGAGCACAGCCGCTTCAGTTGCCGCGATCCCGGCCGCTGCTGACTTCTTCCGGTACGGCTTCGTTCGCCATGCGTTTGCGGAACAGCGCCGCCCTGGCCAGCAACAGGGTAGTGACCGGCACGGTGATCGACAGCAGGATCGGAATCAGCCAGGCGTGGAGCACCGGGCTATCCTTGAGCCAGGAAAAGTAGATGATCGATGCCAGGGCCACGCACCAGGCGCCGATGGTCGATGCCAGGGCCGGTGGGTGCATGCGCTGGAAGTAGTCTTTCAGGCGCAGCAGGCCAATGGCGCCGATCAGCGCGAAGAGGCTGCCGATCAGCAGCAGGGCGGCAGTCACCAGCTCAAGCCAGAACGGCAGTTCAAGGGTTTCAGTCATTCGATCACCTCACCACGCAACAGGAACTTGGCCAAGGCGAACGACCCGACAAAGCCGAACAGGGCAATCAGCAGTGCACCTTCGAAATAGGTGTCACTGGCATAGCGGATCCCCAGCACCAGCATCGTCAGCATGCCCAGGATGTACAGGTAGTCCAGTGCCAGCACCCGGTCCTGTGCGGAGGGGCCGCGGAACAGCCGGACCAACGCCAGGCCCATGGCCAGGGCGAAGATGAACAGGCTGGCGAGGACTGCGTTGGCGAGCAGGCCTGTCATTCGAAAATCTCCATCAGCGGGCGTTCGTAGGTGAGCTTGAAGTGCTCGATGAAGGCGGCTTCGTCGTCGAGGTCGAACACATGCAGCAGCAGTACGCTGCGGTCCAGGGCCAGCTCCGACCATACGGTGCCGGGTACCACCGTGGTGATCATCGACAGTGCTGCGAGGCCGTGGGCGTCGCGCAGGTCCAGTGGGATGTGCACGAATGCCGAGCGAGGTGGGCGTTGCCCGGCGCGCAGCACGCCGATGGCCACCAGCAGGTTAGAGTGGATGACATCGATGCCGACCCGGCCAATCAGCTTTGCCACCACCCAGGGTTTGCGCACATGCGCGTACTGCGGGCGCAACGGTGCCATCAGCAGCGGGGCCAGCACGCCAAGCGTTGCGCCCAGCAACAGGTTGCCGGGACTGACCGACAGGTTCAACAGCAGCCACAGCACGAACAAGGCCATGGACAGCAGAGGTGCGGGGAACAGTCGGCTCATGGCTGCACCTGTACGTCGAGTGTGGTCGGGCCGGGAATGGGCCGGGCCGCCATCACCGCTTCGATGTAGGCTTGCGGTGCCTGCAGGCTGGCCGCCGTGTCCTGGGTATAGCGCAGCAGCGGTTCGGCCCTGAAACTGAGGATGATGCACAGGCCGAGCAGGATCACGATCGGCAGGCACTCGTAGCGGCGCAGTACGGGCGATGGGCGCTCTTCGGGCTTCCAGAAACGCTGGATGCCGACCCGGCCAAAGGCGATCAGCGAGGCCATGCCCGAGAGAATGAGCAAGGCCACCAGCCCCCAGCCTGCCACCGATAGCGGTTGTTCGGCGGGCATGCCCAGGCCTTGTGGATTGAACAGCGCGCTGATCAGGTTGAGCTTGGCAACGAACCCGGATAGCGGCGGCATGCCGATGATCAGCAGGGCGCAGGCGATGAAGCTCAGGCCAAGGAAGGCCATGGTCCATGGGATGATCTGGCCGATGACCACTTTCTGCTCGTCGTCGAGGTTGATGCCCTTGGGTGGGTGCAGCGACTCGAGCGGTGAAGGCATGGCATCTTCTTCTTCATCCAGTGGCGCTTCGTTGGCCGAGCGCGAGCGCTCGACCAGTTCGGCCAGCAGGAACAGCGCGCACAACGCCAGGGACGAGTTGACCAGATAGAACAGCGCGGCGCCGGTAAGCGCCGGCTGGGCGAAACCGACCGCGCCGAGCAAGGTGCCGGCGGAAACCAGGATGCTCAGTGCGGCCATGCGCTCCAGGCGCTGTGCGGCCAGTATCGACACCGCTGCCACGGCGAGGGTCGCCAGGCCGCCGTAGATCAGCCATTGCCCGCCAAAGTGCGCCGAGGCCCCTGCCTGCCCGGAGAACAGCAGGGTCCACAGGCGCAGTACGGCGTACAGGCCGACCTTGGTCATGATCGCAAACAGCGCTGCGACTGGTGCACTGGCCGAGGCGTAGGCGGGCACCAGCCAGAAATTCAGCGGCCAGATGCCGGCCTTGGCCAGGAAGGCCATGGCCAGGATCGCTGCACCTGCATGCAGCAGGCCACGGTCGGCTTCCGGCACCAGAGGGATCTTCAGGGCGAGGTCGGCCATGTTGAGGGTGCCGGTCACGCCATACAGCATCGCCGCCCCGACGAGGAACAGCGATGAGGCGAACAGGTTTATGGCTATGTAATGCAGCCCGGCACGCACCCGAGCACGGCCCGAGCCATGCAGTAGCAGGCCGTAGGAGGCGGCCAGCAAGACTTCGAAGAACACGAACAGATTGAACAGGTCGGCGGTGAGGAAGGCGCCATACAGGCCCATCAGCTGAATCTGGAACAACGCGTGGAAGCTGGCGCCGGCACCATCCCAGCGGGCGCGGGCGAACAGCAGGGCGCTGATGCCGATGACACCCGTCAGGGTCAGCAGCAGTGCGCAAAGATGATCCACCACCAGCACGATGCCAAAGGGCGCGGGCCAGTTGCCTGGGAGGTAGACGCCGATCGATTCGGCCTGCCCCTGGGTGCGTACCCATAGCAGCAGGCTCACGGCGATGGCCAGGCCGGTGAAAGTGGACAGCAGGTTCAGGCGCGCCTTGATCCGCCGATGCTTTTCGCCAAGCAGCAGCATCACTGCGGCAGTCAGCAGCGGTAGCAGGATAGGGGCGACGATCAGTTGACTCATGCCACTCATTCGTCACGCTCCCGGCCATCCACATGGTCGGTGCCGGTCAGGCCACGCGATGCCAGCAGCACTACCAGGAACAGCGCGGTCATGGCAAAGCTGATGACAATGGCCGTGAGCACCAGCGCCTGTGGCAGCGGATCGGTGTAGTGCAGCAGGTCCTGAGTCACGCCTTCCTTGATGATCGGCTCCTTGCCGATGAACAGGCTGCCCATGCTGAAGATGAACAGGTTGACCCCATACGACAGCAGGCACAGGCCCATGATCACCTGGTAGGTCCGAGGGCGCAGGATCAACCACACCCCCGAGGCGGCCAGTACACCGATGGCGACTGCGATGACTTCTTCCATCAGGCGGCTCCTGCTTGGCTGGGCTTCGATGGGCTGCCCGGGCGGTAGGCGCGCACCGACTGGTGCGCGAGGGCGGTGAGGATCAGCAGCGTCGAGCCGACCACCACGGTGAACACGCCGATGTCGAAGAACAGCGCGCTGGCCACGTGCACATCGCCGAGCAGGGGCAGGTGCAGGTGGGCGGTATGGGTGGTGAGGAACGGATAGCCGAGCAGCATGGCGCCAGCCCCGGTCAGGGTTGCACAGAGTAGCCCGGTGCCCATCCAGCGCAGCGGCCGCAGGCTCATTTGCGCCTCGACCCACTGGGTGCCGGCCACCATGTACTGAAGGATGAACGCCACCGACATCACCAGGCCAGCGACGAAACCGCCGCCCGGCTGGTTATGGCCACGCATGAACAGGTACATCGATACCAGCAGGGCGATCGGCAGCAGCAGGCGCACAAGCACCGCCGGCACCATCATGAACCCCAGAGCGGTGTCGGTGGCATGCCGCGGGTTGATCAGGTCGGTGACCACGTCCGGCGCCAGCTGACGCTGCTGCGCGGGTAACTGCATGCTCTCTTTCGGCGGGCGGAAGCGCCGCAGCAGGGCGAACACAGTCAGCGCCACGGCCACCAGTACGGTGATCTCGCCGAGGGTGTCGAAGCCGCGGAAATCCACCAGCATCACGTTGACCACATTGGTGCCACCGCCTTGTGGCAGGGCGCGGCTGAGGTAGAACGAAGAGATGTCGTTGGGTGTCGGCCGGGTCAGCATGGAGTAGGACAACACGGCCATGCCGCCGCCGACCAGTATCGCCAGCAGCAGGTCGCGCAGGCGGCGGGCACGGGCACGGTCGAGGCTGCCAGGGAGCGGGGACACACCTTCGATCCGCCGTGGCAACCAGCGCAGGCCAAGCAGGATCAGTACCGTGGTGACCACTTCGACCACGAGTTGGGTCAGGGCCAGGTCAGGGGCGGAGAACCAGACGAAGGTGATGCACGTCATCAGGCCGCAGACACCGACCATGATCAGCGCGGCCAAGCGATGGTACTTGGCCTGATAGGCAGCCCCGATGGCACAGGCGATAGCGATCAGCCACAATGCGACGAACACCCCGGAGCCCGGGATCTTCGGCCGGTCACCCCAGCTCAGGCCGCTGTACAGCATCGGCGAGAGGCCGGCGATGAAGGCGGCCAGTACCAGCATGAACAGTTGCGACTGCAGGCGGCGGCTGGTCAGCAACCGCTCGATGCGCCGTGCCAGCAGCATCAGCCGGACCTGACCGTGCTCGAACAGGCGCTTGCCGTTGAGGCGCTCGATCAGCGGTGGATACGGGAAGCGCCCGAGACGCAGCTGGTTGCGCAACAGCAGGTAGAGCACGATACCGCCGCACATGGCCATCAGGCTCATGATCAGCGGGGCATTCCAGCCGTGCCAGATGGCCAGGCTGTATTCTGGCAGTGTGCCACCCACCACCGGCAGTGCAGCGGCGGCCAGCAGCGGGCCGACCGACTGGGCCGGGAATATGCCCACTACCAGGCAGGTGAGTACCAGCAGTTCGACCGGTGCGCGCATCCAGCGAGGTGGTTCGTGCGGCGTGTGTGGCAGGTCTTCTGCCGTAGGCCCGAAAAATACATCGACAGTGAAGCGCAGGGCATAGGCGACGCTGAAGGTCCCGGCGAGGGTGGCGATCACCGGCAGCATTGCTTCGACCCAGGCGGTGGAGCTGATGAACACGGTTTCGGCGAAGAACATTTCCTTGGACAGGAAGCCGTTCATCAGCGGCACGCCGGCCATCGAGGCGCTGGCCACCATGGCCAGGGTCGCGGTATAGGGCACCAGGCGGACCAGGCCGCTCAGGCGGCGGATGTCACGGGTGCCGCTTTCATGGTCGATGATGCCGGCGGCCATGAACAACGAGGCCTTGAAGGTAGCGTGATTGAGAATGTGGAACACGGCGGCGACCGCTGCCAGCGGACTGTTGAGGCCCAGCAGCAGGGTGATCAGGCCCAGGTGGCTGATGGTCGAATAGGCCAGCAGGCCCTTGAGGTCGTTCTGGAACATTGCGGCGAAGGCGCCCAGCAGCAGGGTAATGGCACCCGCGCCGCCCACTATCCAGAACCATTCTTCGGTGCCCGACAGCACTGGCCAGAGGCGTGCCAGCAGGAACACGCCGGCCTTGACCATGGTCGCCGAGTGCAGGTAGGCGGAAACCGGAGTGGGTGCTGCCATGGCATGGGGCAGCCAGAACTGGAAGGGGAATTGCGCACTCTTGCTCAATGCGCCGATCAGGACAAGGGGCAGCAACACCGGGTACAGGGCGTGCTGGCGGATGGTTTCGCCGGCAGCCAGGACCTTGTCCAGGTCGTAGCTGCCGACCACATGGCCGAGCAGCAGGGCCCCGACCAGCAGGCATAGGCCACCGGCCCCGGTGACCATCAAGGCCATGTAGGCGCCGCGGCGGGCGTCGGCGCGGTGATGCCAGTAACCGATCAGCAGGAACGAGAACAGGCTGGTCAGTTCCCAGAAGAACACCAGCTGGATCAGGTTGCCGGAGATTACCAGGCCGAGCATGGCACCCATGAATGCCAGGAAAAAGGCGAAGAAGCGTGGCACCGGGTCTTGCGGCGACATGTAGTACCGGGCATACAGCGACACCAGCGCGCCGATACCCAGTACCAGCAATGAGAACAGCCAGGCGAAACCGTCCATGCGCAGGACCAGGTTCAGCCCCAGGCTGGGCAGCCACAGCAGTTCTTCGCGAATAACCCCGCCATCGACAACCTGAGGGTACAGCAGTGCTACCTGGACGGTGCCGACCAGGGCCACGAGCCCAGCCAGGATGGACTCTGCGTTACGTGCGTTGTGCGGCAGCGCAGCTGCCAGGCAACTGCCCAGGAACGGCAGAAGCAGTAGCACTATCAATGACATAGCGTTCTATTCTGGAAAGGTTTGCAAGGATCATACGTGCCGGGCCGTTGATCACCAACACGCAAGCTGTCGCAGAATCCTACAAAAGCGCTGTGACAAGCTGTTTTTTTATAACAGTTTTTTACAAAGCATAGACGCTGCCGGGCGCTTCACAGGCCGGCTTCAGTTTCGCGCGCGGCTGGTGCCTCGAGGGCATCGCTGCCTTCACGGCTGCGCCGGATCTTCAGTTCGCTCACCACCACGGCAATGACTATCAGCAACCCGCCGATCAGTGCGATGCCTGGCAAGCGCTCGCCAGCGATGCGCCCAACGATGCCGGCCCACACCGGCTCGCCCGCGTAGATCAGCGTGGCGCGGGTGGGTGAAACCGACTTCTGTGCCCAGTTCATCGCCACCTGGATCACCGCGCTCATGGCGCCAAGGCCCAACGCGCTGAGCAACAGCAACCAGGAAAAGTCGGGCAGACGCTCCTGGGTCGGCACGATCATCAGGAACGCCAGCAGCGAAGCGGTTGCCAACTGCACCACGGTGACCCGGCGCACATCGACCTGGCCGGCGAAGCGGCTGATCAGGATGATCTCGGCGGCGATGGCCACGGCGCTCACCAGGGTCACCACTTCACCTTCGCTGAAGTGCAGCGCGCCGCCTTCGGGGCCGGCCAGCAGCATCAGGCCGACGAACGCCAGGCAGATGCCGATGCTCGGCATCAGCCCTGGACGGCGGCCCAGCACCAGCCACTGGAGCAATGGCACGAACGGCACATAAAGCGCGGTGATGAAGGCCGACTGGCTGCTGCTGATGGTTTGCAAGCCCATGGTCTGCAGGCCGTAGCCCAGCATGATGGAGACGCCGATCAGCACGCCGGCTTTCAATTCGGTGAAGGTCAGGCCGGGCAATGCACGCGCCGATGCCAGGCCGACAAACAGCGCCGCTGCGGCGAAGCGCAGGCCGACGAAGAACATCGGGCCGCTCACGGTCATGACGTTGTGCACCAGCAGGAAGGTACCGCCCCACAGCATGGTGATGAACACCAGCACCATTTCGGCCTTGCTCAGGCGAAAAGAGACTGCGGTTTGTGGGCTGCTGGTCGGTCGGCTCATGGTCTTGCGCACTCGGAGGGAGCGGCGCACAATCGCCGCAAAGTGGGCAGTATACTGCGCAAATCCCTACCAGTGAGCAATATAGTGCACAAAGATTCGACGCACCGTGCCTCGGTGCTGCAGCATGTCAGCCTTAATGTCCGCAGCCTGCGCAATGCGACCGGGCTGAGCCAGAGCGCCCTGGCCGAACGTTCCGGGGTCAGCCGGCGAATGCTCGTGGCGATCGAGGCGGGCGAGAAGAATGTCAGCCTGACGACCCTCGACCTGATTGCCGAAGCCCTGGGTGTCGCCTTCAGCACCCTGATCCAGGCCCCCGGTCAGCGCGACCCCAGCCGCATCGACGAACTGGCCTGGACGGGCAAGCACCCGCAGAGCAAGGCCGTGCTGCTGGCCAGCAGCAGTGCCCGGCGCGAAGTGGAAATCTGGGAATGGACCCTCGCGTCTGGCGAGTACTACACCAGCGAAGCTGATGCCGAGGGCTGGAGTGAGCAGATCTATGTGGCCGAAGGCCAGTTGACGCTTATTATCGAGGGCGCCGAGCACTGCCTGCAGGTCGGGCAGTTCCATGTATTTCCCAGCAACTGCCGCTATGCCTATCGCAATGATGGGACAGTGCCCGTGCGCTTTGTGCGTAACGTGGTGATCTGATGCCTTTGAAGGTCAATCGTTGAGCAATTCGTCGGTCTTCACCACCTTGGCATAGGCGAACGCCAACGCCGCCATGGCCGAGTCGTGCACATGGGTGGCCGGTACCTGCTTGCCCTCGAACTCCAGCGGCAAGGTGGCGCAGGCATCGTGGGCCACGGTGACGTCGAAGCCGAAGTCGGCGGCGGCGCGGGAGGCGGCATCGATGCACATGTGGCTCATGCTGCCGACGATGGTCACAGCCTTGACCTGATGCCGGTCCAGCGTCTGCTTGAGATCGGTCCCGAGGAACGCGTTGACCTTGTGCTTGAGCACGACCGGCTCGCCCGCTGCAGGGGCCACCTTGTCGTGGATGGCTGCGCCCTCGGAGCCTGGCGCGAAGAAGGGCGCATCGGCGCTTTCGAACTCATGCTTCACATGCACCACCAGATCGCCCTTGGCGCGCGCTGCAGCGAGCAGGCGTGCGGCGTTGTCAGCTGCCTGGTCGGCCCCCTCGAGGGTCCATTTGCCGCCGGGGAAATAGTCGTTCTGGATGTCGATGATGATCAGGGCCTGCTTGCTCATGCTGCCTCCTGTGGCAGTAGTAGTTGGATGACGATAGTTATAGGCTGTGGGCATCGACTTGAGGATTGGCGCGATCGACACAATGGCGGCAAAAACTGACAGCCCCGGCAACCTGGAGATCGGCCTGCTGCACTACCCGGGCGCGCAGCGCGCGGCGTTGCACGGCCTGAGCGACGTGTTCAGCGTGGCCAATCGCATGGTCGCCGAGCTGGGCGCCGTCGGGCTGCCGCAGATCCGGGTCAGCCACTGGCAGCTCGATGAGGCAGGGCTGTTGCAGCGCATTGAGGACGGCCTTGGCGCGGCGAGCCAGCCGCTGCGTGTGTTGATCATCCCGCCGAGCCTGGAGGCGACCCCGCCCCCGGATCTGCTCGAACGTCACCGGCAGCCGTTGTGCCAATGGCATGGCCAAGGCACGGTGATGGCGTCAGTGTGTATCGGCGTGTTCTTCATTGCCGCCAGTGGCCTGCTCGATGGGCGGGCAGCCAGTTCTCACTGGAATTACGCGCAAACCCTTGCCGAGCGTTACCCCAAGGTCCATGTGGAGGCCAATCTGCCGCTGCTGGATGACGGCGACATCATCACTTCTGCTGGCCTGATGGCATGGACCGAACTGGGGTTGCGCCTGCTGGAGCGCTATCTCGGCGCGTCGGTGGCCTGGGAGACGGCGCGCTACCTGTCCGTCGAGCCGGTCAGCAGGCCATTGCCGGGGGCGCTGTTCAGCCCGCGCCTGGACCATGGCGACGAGGCGGTGCTGAAAGTTCAGCACTGGTTGCAGGCAGCGGGTGCGCAAGACGCCGACCTCGCCGGCATGGCCACTTGTGCCGGGCTAGAGGTGCGCACATTCCTCCGGCGCTTTCGTGCGGCCACCGGCCTCAAGCCTACCGAGTACTGCCAGCAAGTAAAGGTGGGGCGTGCCTGCCGAATGCTGGAGTTCACCCGGCGCACGGTCGAGCAGATTGCCTGGGGGGTCGGTTATCAGGACCCGGGGGCGTTTCGCAAGGTGTTCCAACGCATTACCGGGCTGACTCCCAGCGAGTATCGGCAGCGCTTTGCCTTGCCTGGCTCAGGGTAGATGCGGCCCCGGCCCCTCATCCGCCAGATGATCCTGGCGATTGCGCAGCGGGCATTCCTTCAGCGACATGCAACCGCAGCCGATGCAGCCGTCGAGCTGGTCGCGCAGCCTGACCATTTCGTCGATCCTGTGGTTCAGATCCTCACGCCAGCGTGCCGATAGGCGCCGCCAGTCTTCGGCGGTCGGAGTTTGGTCGTTGGGCAGAGTGGCCAGCGCCGAGGCAATCTCGGCCAGCGCGATGCCCAGGCGCTGGGCCATCTTGATCACCGCGACCCGGCGCAGCATTGCCCTTGGGTAGCGCCTTTGGTTGCCCGCATTACGGGTGCTCTGGATCAGGCCCTTGGTTTCGTAGAAATGCAATGCAGTCACTGCCACGCCGCTACGCGCGGCCAACTGGCCGACGCTGAGCAGCTTTTCCGGGGCAGTGGGGGATGGCTTGGGCATGGGAAAAAACGCTTGACCTTGAGTTAACTGGAGGTTTTACCCTTCTGGCGATTCCGAATCAAGCGCTCGCAGCAAGGAGACACGCGATGACGGCCACCACGCATTCCCTGTGGTTCACCCAGATGATCGAATATGAAGTGCCCGCTTCCCGCCAGGTGGCACTGGCTGAGGCATTGGTTGCGCGCAGCGAGGAGTTGGCTGCGCGATGCCAAGGTTTGCAAAGCGTCAGCATCCAGACCAGTGACGATGGCAGCCGGGTCTTGCAAAACCTGCAATGGCAATCACGCCAGGCTTGGGTGGTAGCGGCGGAGTTGTTTGCCGAGGAGCCCTTTTTCGAACTGCTTAGGCGCCATCAGGCGCGTGGTGTCAACCTTTCCGCGTATCAGGCGATGCGCAGCCTGATACGCGGGGCCGATGGCGGGCTGCATTGCCAGGTTGCCGACCTTCAGGCGTACCAGGGTGCGTAGTGCGGGTAGCGGTCCAGGCGTGCGCCGATCACCATCTCGCTGACCCATGCGGCCAGGATCGAGCTATAAGCCTTCTGGCTTTGCTCACTCGATAGGGCGTGATCGGCACCGTCGACGATGCGATGGGTCAGCGAATGAGCGCTGACGAATGCCGAGCGGTAGCTCATCAGTGTGGCGTGGGGCACGTAGTCATCCTGCTCCGATTCGACCAGCAGCACATCACCGGAAAACTCGGCACAGGCCGCCAGCGCACGGTTGTCGGAGGGGCCGAGCAGGCGCAAGCGGTAATCGTTCAGGCGCTGGCGGTCGAGCGCCTGTTTGGGCATGTTCCATTCGTCATCCCAGTACATCGCTGGCACGCGCAACGCCAGCCATTTCACTGGCCGCTGCAAGGTCAGCAAGGTGGCCAGATAGCCACCGTAGCTGCTGCCAATGATGGCGATCGCGCTGCTGTCCACCGCCGGATGACTGACCAGCCGATCGTAGGCAGCCAGCAGGTCCTGGAGATTCTGCTCGCGCGTGACGGTCAGGCGCTGGCTTTCGGTTTTCGCGTGGCCGCGCAGGTCGAAGGTCATGCACACGCAGCCCAGGCCCGTAATGTGCCGTGCGCGTGCCAGGTCGCGCTGCTGGCTGCCGCCCCAGCCGTGGACGAAGAGAATGCCGGGCATCTTGCTGCCGGGGCTGACCAGCGTGCCGACGATGCTGTCATCCTCGACCTGCAGTTCCACGGTTTCACTCTGAATGCTCATGCCGGCGAATCCGTGCGTATTTGCTGAGTTGTCCGAGTTCACTGTCGTTTCCTTGATAGAAGAGGGTGGCGTCAGCGGGCAAGTCTGGCGTGCCGAACACTTCATGGGTTGAGGCGCATACCTGCTGTAGTGCCGGGTCGTCGGCAAATGCCTGCAGTGCCGGGAGCTCTGCGCTGCTGGCTCCCCCTAGACGCCACGATTGTTCGAGCACGCCGCTGCGCACATGGCCGTCGGCCGTAATGCCGCGAGCGATATCGTAGTTGCGCCGCGATGCGATGAAGCCCGGGAAGTGCTGCTCGGCGGCTTGCTCGTAGGCCATGGCCTGGGTAATTGCCAGGCGCAGGTGGTCTTCCAGAGGCCGTTGCAGCAGGGCCAGGTAGTCACCGCGCACCACGACCAGTTCGGAGCCGCCGTAGACTTCGGTACCTTGGTGGTCCCGGGTCAGCTGCTGGGTGCCGTGATAACTGCAGGTCAAGCCGCCGACGCGGACCTGACCGACACTGAAGGTCTCGACACGGCTCAGGTCTTCTTCCAGCACCAGGCCCCACAGGGCGAGGTCCCGTTCATCGATGTTGCTCAACAGCGGTTCCAGCTGATCCGCCTCGAAGATGACATGCTGGCCCCGCCCCGCACTCGCCAGCACCGGCTTGACCCGGACTGGACCATCAAGCAGCAGCAATTGGGTGGCGCGCCGGGCATCGGCCTTGCTGAAAACGGTGTAGCCGCGAAGTAATGCATCGCTTGCCTGGCGGGCGAAGGCATCGGTCCAGCCCGGTGGGAATTGGGCATCGGCCGGTATCGGGTGGGAAATGGCCTTGGTAGCCATGTAAGGGTGGCTGACCAGTCCGCCGAACAGGTCGTGCTCGCTGCGAATGCCCATGGCGGCATAACGCTCAGGGCCGACCAGGGTTTCGGTAGGCAGGTAATAATAGTGCGGGTCGTCCTTTGCGGGCACGCCCGGCAGTACGGCATGACAACCCAGCAGCCGGGCCAGGCGGTCCGCCAGTTTCATGTGCACGGCATGTTCATGTTCCGGGGTGTGCTCGCGAGTGTCGAGCAATACCACGGCGGTCTTCGGCTGGCGGGCACTGGGCATGGGCATCTGCCTGTTTGCAGTGAATGTACAGGTTGTGAAGCCACTGCCATCGGTAAGTTCAGCTGGATGTGACTGACGGTCCCGGCCCGGCTGCAGGTGGCGGGATGGGCATAGCGTGCCGTGAGTCGGCCGCCGCGATTGCGGGACTGTGGCAGCTGTTCCATTATTCTCCCCCTGGAACAACCACGATGTGACCGCAGGAGTGCGCATGAACGTTCAGACCACGATTGAGCAAAGTGTGCCGGAGCGCTTGGCGCGCGTGCGCGCAGTCATGGCCCGGGAGGGGGTCGATGCCCTGTTGGTGCCGTCGGCCGACCCACACCTCTCCGAGTATCTGCCGGGCTATTGGCAAGGGCGTCGGTGGCTGTCGGGCTTTGACGGTTCGGTAGGTACATTGGTGGTGACCGCAGACTTCGCGGGGGTGTGGGTCGACAGCCGTTACTGGGAGCAAGCCGAGAAGGAGCTGGCCGGTAGCGGCATCGTCTTGATGAAGCTTCTGCCGGGCAAGCCGGGTGCGCTGGAATGGCTGGGTGACAATGTTCGGCTCAAAGGTACTGTAGCCGTAGATGGTGCAGTCATGGCGCTGGCTTCGGCCCGCCAGCTCGAGGAGCGACTCAAGGCCCGCGAGGCGCACTTGGCAACCGATCGGGACTTGCTCGCCGAGGTGTGGGAGGGCCGCCCGGCGCTGCCTGCCAACCCGATCTATCAGCACCTGCCGCCCTATGCCACGGTCAGCCGGGCCGAGAAGCTTCGCCAACTGCGGGCAACGCTGCAGGAGAGGGGCGCTGATTGGCACTTCATCGCGACGCTGGACGACATCGCCTGGCTGTTCAACCTGCGCGGCAGTGATGTGTCCTACAACCCGGTCTTCGTGTCCTTTGCACTGGTTGGCAAGGGCCAGGCGATCCTGTTCGTCGGCACCGGAAAGCTTGATGAGCACTTGCGCCATGTACTTGAGGTCGACGGCATCGAGGTGCGCGATTACAGCAAGGTTGCGCAGGCGCTGGCTGAACTGGCCCCGCATAGCCGACTGCTGGTCGACCCGGCTCGCGTGACTTGCGGCTTGCTGAAGCATCTGGATGCCCAGGTTCAGCTGATCGAAGGGCTGAACCCGACCACCCTGAGCAAATCACGCAAAGGTGAAGAAGAGCTGGTGCACATCCGCCAGGTCATGGAGCAGGATGGCGCGGCCTTGTGCGAATTCTTCGCCTGGTTTGAGGCGCATCAGGGCCAGGAGGCCATCACCGAACTGACGGTCGATGAGCAGTTGAGCGCTGCGCGCGCTCGCCGACCAGGTTTCGTCTCGCTGAGCTTTTCGACCATTGCCGCGTTCAACGGCAATGGCGCGATGCCGCATTACCGCGCTACCGAGGAATCCCACGCGACCATCGAAGGTGATGGCCTGCTGCTGATCGATTCCGGTGGGCAGTATCTGGGGGGCACCACCGACATCACGCGGATGGTTCCGGTAGGCACGCCAAGCGTCATGCAAAAGCAGGACTGCACGCGCGTGCTCAAGGGCATGATTGCCTTGTCGCGAGCCAGCTTCCCGCGCGGCATCCTGTCACCGTTGCTCGATGCCATTGCACGGGCGCCGATCTGGGCAGACCAGGTGGACTATGGGCACGGTACCGGGCATGGTGTTGGCTACTTCATGAACGTGCACGAAGGTCCCCAGGTGATTGCCTACCAGGCGGCAATCTCGCCTCAGACGGCAATGCAGGTGGGCATGATCAGCTCGATCGAGCCGGGGACCTACCGGCCGGGCGCCTGGGGTGTGCGCATCGAGAACCTGGTGGCGAACCGCGAGGCGGGCAATAGCGCGTTCGGCGAGTTCCTCTGCTTCGAGACGTTGACGCTGTGCCCTATCGATACGCGCTGCTTGCTTCCCGAAATGCTGACCACGCAAGAGCGGGATTGGCTGAACCAGTATCACGCCACGGTACACGAGCGCTTGGCTCCTTTGCTGCAAGGCGCTGCGCTGGATTGGCTGAAGGCGCGCACGGCGCCGCTTTGACGGATGCTGGCAATCGGTACATATAAAGAAGGGCAGCTCGCAGGCTGCCCTTTTCTATTTACAGATGACGATCATGCTGCGGCTGGTGTAGCCGGCGGGGTTGATGCCGAACAGGTAGTCCCCGGGCTCCTCGTCGGTGTCTCCGGAGCGGGCGATCACCTTGTAACCGCGAGCGCTGCAGGAAGTGGCCGCTTTGCTGTAGCACTTGTCCCATGACGAAGACAGGCCAGAGCAATTGATATGCAGGCCTTTCTTCCCCTTTTTGACCTCAGTTTTGGCCGTTGCGGCGCATCCGGCCATGGCCAAGACGGCCAGGATGAGCAAAATACGTTTCATTCCTGTCCTTAAATGCACGGGCCGATCAGCTGTCTGGCCCAGTCGTTATCGCTTCGGTCTTCCTGAACCTTCCTCGGCTTCCGTGTCCGCTCAAGTAGATAGCGTAAAGATTATGATTTTGTGACAGCTTAATCAGCGAGGCGAGCGGGGACAATCATTAATCTTGTCTCAAAATGAAAATACTTCTCAAATCAGTCTGCTGCAACTGCAGGACTTGTCTCACGGCGCATGGACAATGTCGCGCCTACGGAGGCTGCGATGATCGCAAGAATGGCCAGCCACTGGGTGGTGCTGAGTACCTCGCCGAGGAACAGCAGGCCTGACAGCGCGCCAATCGCCGGTTCGATACTCATCAGCGTGCCGAAGGTGCGGGCTGGCATGCGGGTCAGGGCGACCATTTCCAGGCTGTAGGGCAGGGCGGTCGAAAGCACGGCGACACCCAGTGCCAGAGGGATCACGGCAGGGGTGAGCAGCGCACTACCGGCATGTACGATGCCGACAGGCGCGACAAACAGCGCTGCGACCACCACGCCGAGGGCCGCACTCTGGATACCATGCTCGGCGCCGGCACGTTGGCCAAACAGAATATACAGTGCCCAGCACACACCCGCGCCCAGTGCATAGGCCGCACCCTGCAGGTCCAACGGCTGACCACCGTGCCCGACCGGCAGCAGCAATAACAGACCCGCGACGGCCAGGGCAATCCACACGAAGTCCAGCGCACGCCGCGAGGCAAACAGCGCTACTGCCAGGGGGCCGGTGAACTCCAGGGCGACAGCGATGCCCAGCGGTGTGGTCTGCAGGGACATATAGAAGAGGAAGTTCATGCCGCCCAGTGACATGCCGTAGATGACCACGTTGCGCAGGGTGTTGGCGGTCAGGCTGACCCGCCATGGCCGCAGGATCAGCAGCATGATGATGCTGGCGAAGATCAGGCGCAGGGTGGTGGTGCCTTGAGCGCCAATGATAGGGAACATGCTTTTGGCCAATGAGGCGCCGGACTGGATCGAGGCCATGGCAATCAGCAGCAGGCCGATCGGGAAGAGAGTGGCGGCCAGGCTGCGGGGCTGGGTGTTCATTTCTGCGCGGCTATCCTTGGGAGGTGTACGGGGGTGTGCAATATAGTGCGCAATTGCTTGGGTGGGGTGCAAGGGTATAGGGGATCGGCTTTTCTTGAAATTTAGCTTGACGGGGTTTCGAATCCCCTTATAATGCGCCCCACTTCCAGCGACATCGGAACGACAAACTCCTTGAAATTCAACGAGTTAGGTAGTTAAGGTGAGGTTGGAGGCGCTTCGGTCGAATGATCGAT